>NZ_JBMKHP010000006.1:0-312938 GCF_049238705.1 Enterobacter cloacae complex sp. IR5403
TTCACTGTCGGCGAAGGTAAGTTGATGACTCATGATGAACCCTGTTCCATGGCTACAGATGACAAACATGATCTCATATCAGGGACTTGTTCGCACCTTCCCTAAAGAAAAATGGACTTCATCCGCCATCATTTCCCAGCCTGATGCGGCGCAAATTGCCACCTATGCAAACGCGTTGAACATCCTTTATGGCGGTGCCGCACCTTCTATGCTGGACATTCAGAATCGCGCCATTGGCCGTTTCAACTCTTCCTTCTCCGCATTAGCGCAGGCACTTGATAATCAGGAAGATCCGGAGAAACTTACTATCGAACCGACCGTGAAAGGCCAGGCATTACCCTTAACCGTTAGCTATCAGGGTGAATCGGCTGAGGCAGCACAGAAGCAGCTGGCGCAGTATATTCAGCAGATCGATGAGCAAACGGCTAAAGAACTGGCGCTTGACCTCAGAGACAACCTCAAGCAGCAGATTATTACATTGAACGATTCCCTCAAAAATGAGGAGAAAGTCGTACAGGAGCAAAAAGATCTGCGTATCAAGCAGATTTCAGAGGCGCTTAAAAACGCAGAAGCCGCAAAAATTAGCACACCGCAGCTTCAGCAAACTCAGGATGTGACCCAGGAAACGATGTTTCTGTTAGGTACTGTTGCCCTCAAATCAATGGTTGATAACGAAGCATCTCGCCCGCTGGTGTTCTCGGGCTCTTACTATCAGACCAAAAAGAATTTACTGGATATTCAGAACCTCAACGTTAATCCTGATACCATTCATGTCTATCGTTACGTTATGAAACCGGACCTTCCTTTCCGCCGTGATAGTCCTAAAAAGGCCGTAACCCTCATCCTCGCGATACTGCTTGGTGGTGTTATCGGTTCTGCTGTCGTCCTTGGCCGCAACGCGCTGAGAAACTACAAACCAAGAGCCTGATTTACAAAAAAAAGACCGGGTCGTCCCTAATACCGATCATTTAAGGATCGGTTGACCGATCCAGTGGCTGGTGTAAAAAGGGTTCATGTCTCTTCATGGACCCTTTTTAAATGGAACTTTCTCAGGCTCCCGGCATTATTCATCTCAGCGCACCGGAACATGCCTGTTCCCTTTCCGAACTCATCCACGCAGAACTTATCCGGTAAGCCTTCAGGCTGACCGATACCGTGACGCTCCGTAAACGTAAACCACCCTTGAATCAATGACATGGCTTATTGTCGGCATATCTGTTTTCTGTGACAGGCCGATGACCAATTTTGTTAATCTCATGGATATCACTGACCGTTCGGGCGCGCCATTCACCGCACGAAGCGCCATTATCCAGCGCGGCAAAAAGCTCGGCGAGGGGGCTGTCCGGGAGCTTTTTGATATCACAGCAATACTGGAAGCAGCAGGCGTCACACCCGCAATGGCACGGACTGAACCTGTTTGCGGTGGATGGTGTGGTCTGGAGAACGCCTGATATGCGGGAGAACAGCGAAGCGTTCAGCAAACACGGCAACCAGCACAGCGAAGGCAACTATCCGCAGGTGCGCATGGTCTGTCTGATGGAGCTCAGCAGCCATCTGATTAACGCCAGCGCTTTCGACAGTGAGAGCGTCAGCGAAATGCGTCTGGCGGCACAGTTAACGGACCGGGTACCGGACAACAGTATCCCCCTGTTCGACAAGGGATATTACTCCCCGGGGCTGCTGCATCACTGGCAGCACGCCGAATAGAACCGGCACTGGCTGCTGCCCCTGATAAAGAATACGGAGTATAAGGTCGTGTGCCGTCTGGGGCGGGGTGACGAGCGGGTGAAGCTGAAAACGAGCCCGCAGGCCCGGAAACAATGGCCTGGACTGCCGGAAGAGGTCGCTGCCAGACTTCTGAGCCGGAAAGTGGACGGAAAGGAGAGGAAAGTCCTCACGTCTCTGGAAGACCCCTGTCGTTATCCGGCGGGTGCGGCGAGCGAGCTGTACCGTCACCGTACGAACAGGCGAGATGGCTGGTATTACCGGGAAGACAGGAGCGAAGTTACCCGAGAGAGCTCAGGGTGAAGGGCAAGAAATACCCGGATAAAAAAACTGCTGGTCACCTTAAGTGACCAGCATTAGGGTTTCCCCGGTCTTTTTTTATTTATGCCGTTTCCGCAAATTCTCAATCACCGTCGTTAAATCCAGCTCCTGATCCTGAAGCAGCACCAGCAGGTGATACATTAAATCCGACGCTTCGTTCGTCAGCTCCTCCCGATCCTGCACGGTGGCCGCCAGCGCCGTTTCAACGCCTTCCTCACCCACTTTCTGCGCAATCCGTTTGGTGCCGCTGGCGTACAGCTTCGCCGTGTACGAGCTCTCGGGATCCGCTGATTTACGCTCTGCCAGCAGCTGTTCCAGCTGATAGAGGAACAGCCACTGGTGGCTCGCCTCGCCGAAGCAGCTGCTGGTGCCTTTGTGGCAGGTCGGCCCAATCGGGTTGACCAGCACCAGCAGGGTGTCGTTGTCGCAGTCTGGCGTAATGCTGACCACATTCAGGAAGTGACCCGAAGTTTCCCCTTTCGTCCACAGGCGCTGTTTGGTGCGCGAGAAAAACGTCACCTTGCCGCTGTCGAGCGTTTTTGCCAGTGCCTCCTGGTTCATGTATCCCAGCATCAGCACTTCGCCTGAAACGGCATGCTGTACAACCACCGGCAGTAATCCGTCAGTTTTTTCCCAGTCCAGCTGCGCCTGTTGTTGCTCTGTTAACATACCCTGATCTCCACGCCCTGGTCGGCCAGGTACGTTTTTAACTCACCAATATTGATAATCTGTTTGTGGAACACGGAAGCGGCCAGCGCGCCGTCTACGTTCGCATCGCGGAAGGCTTCAAGGAAGTGTTCCATGGTGCCTGCGCCGCCGGAGGCAATCAGCGGAACCTGGCACACCGCGCGCACTTTTTTCAGCTGCTCGAGGTCGTAACCGTTGCGTACGCCGTCCTGGTTCATCATGTTCAGCACGATTTCACCTGCACCGCGTTTTTGTACTTCCTGCACCCAGTCCAGCGTCTCCCATTGGGTGACGCGCGTGCGGCTTTCATCGCCGGTGTACTGGTTAACGTGATATTTGCCCGTCGCGGTATCAAACCAGGTGTCGATCCCCACGACAATGCACTGCACGCCAAAGCGGTCCGCCAGACGCGTAATCAGCTCCGGATCTGCGAGTGCAGGGGAGTTAATCGAAATTTTGTCCGCACCGAAAGAGAGAATCTTCGCCGCATCGTCAGCAGATTTAATCCCGCCCGCCACGCAGAAGGGAATATCAATCACCTCTGCCACGCGCGCCACCCAGCTTTTGTCCACCACGCGGCCATCGCTGGAGGCGGTGATATCGTAAAATACCAGTTCGTCTGCGCCTTCTTCGGCATAGCGTTTAGCCAGGGGAACGATGTCGCCAATGATCTCGTGGTTGCGGAACTGCACGCCTTTTACAACCTGACCATCACGCACGTCCAGGCAGGGAATTATCCGTTTTGCCAGCATTGAATCGCCTCCTTCACCGTAAATTTGCCTTCAAGCAGCGCGCGACCCACGATCACGCCGCGTACACCGGTTCCGCGCAGAGCGGCGATATCCGCCAGGTCGCCGATACCGCCAGAGGACTGAAACGCCACCTGCGGATAACGCGCGCAAACCTCTTCATACAGCGAGACGTTAGAGCCTGCGAGCGTACCATCGCGTGAAATATCCGTGCACAGCACATGCTTCAGCCCTACGGGGAGATACATCCCGACCAGCTCTTCCAGCGTTACGCCGGAGTTTTCCTGCCAGCCGCTGACCGCGACCTGCTTGTTACCTTGCGCGTCAATGCGCACATCCAGCGCCAGCACCAGCGCATCCGCACCGAAGCGGCGGAACCAGCCCTTGACACTCTCAGGATCTTTCACAGCGGTCGAACCGACTACCACGCGCGCCACGCCCGCGTCCAGTAAGGCGGCAACATCGGCTTCCGTACGCACGCCGCCGCCCACCTGCACCGGGACGTCCACGCCAGCCACCAGTGTTTTAAGCAGCGGGATCTGGCGTTTGGCCGGATCTTTCGCGCCGGTCAGATCGACCAGATGCAACACCTCAGCGCCCTCGGCGGCGTAAGCCTGTAACCGCGGCAGCGGGTCGTTGCCGTAGTCGCGCTGCTGTCCGTAATCGCCCTGGTGGAGACGAACAACCGTGCCGTCAATTAAATCTAAAGCGGGAATTATCATCACATCTCCAGGAAATTTTTCAGCAGTTGCGCACCGGCGGCGCCGGAGCGTTCCGGGTGAAACTGCACGCCGTAAAAGTTATCTTTCTGCACGGCGGCGGTGAACGCCTCGCCGTAATTGCACTGGGCGATGGTGTAGGCATTCACGGGCATGGCGTAGCTGTGGACGAAATAGAAGTACGCGCCGTCTTCAATACCCTGGAACAGCCTGTTGCCCGCCTTCGGATAAACGCGGTTCCAGCCCATGTGCGGCAGCGGCAGGCCGTGGTCGGTCATTTTCGGCACGTCTTCTTCAATAATGCCCAGCAGATCAACGCCGTTGCTCTCTTCGCTGCGGCGGCCAAGCAGCTGCATGCCGAGGCAAATGCCCAGCACCGGCTGAGTACAGGCTTTGATGAGATCTACCAGCTCGCGCTCATGGATCTGATCCATCGCCGCCTGGGCGGTGCCAACGCCCGGCAGAAAGAGTTTATCCGCACGCAGCACCACGTCCGGGTCGCGGCTCACTACCGGCTCGTAGCCGTGGCGCATAATCGCCGACTGTACGGAGTTCAGGTTGGCGCATCCGGTGTCCAGAATCACCACGTTCATTACAGCACTCCTTTCGACGAGGGCAGGGCGTCACCTTCCACGCGGATCGCCTGGCGCAGGGTACGGCCAAAGGCTTTGAACAGGCTCTCGACGCGGTGGTGATCGTTTTTGCCTTTGGTTTTCAGGTGCAGCGTCAGGCCCATGGTGTAAGAAAGCGAGCGGAAGAAGTGTTCCACCATCTCGGTGCTGAGATCGCCCACGCGCTGGTAGGTAAAGTCGGCTTTGTATTCCAGGTGCGGACGCCCGGAGATATCCATCGCGCAGCGCGCCAGGCACTCGTCCATAGGCAGAACAAAGCCGAAGCGGTTGATGCCGCGCTTGTCGCCGAGCGCCAGCTTCAGGGCTTCGCCCAGCGCCAGGCCGGTATCTTCCACGGTGTGGTGATCGTCGATATACAGGTCGCCCTTAACGGTGATCTCCATGCGGAAGCCGCCGTGCGTGGCGATTTGATCCAGCATGTGGTCAAAGAAACCGACACCGGTGTGGATCTTGCTGCCGCCTTCGCGGTCGAGCCAGACCTTCACGTCGATCTGCGTCTCTTTGGTGTTGCGTTCAACGTGGGAATAGCGGTCGCGTCGGGTGAGCTGCTCGCCAATCATCTCCCAGTTTAGCGTGTCGCGGTTATAGCGCAGGCCCGCAATGCCCATGTTGTCCGCCAGCGTGATATCCGTGACGCGATCGCCGATCACATAGCTGTTGGCTTTATCCAGCGCCTCTTCCGCCAGATAACGTTCAACAAGCTTCACTTTTGGCTTGCGGCAGTCGCACTCGTCGGCAGGCATATGCGGGCAGATCAGCACTTCGTCGAAGGCGATGCCCTGCGAGGTCAGCACCTGCATCATCAGGTTGTGCGGGCCGTCAAAGTCTACCTGCGGGAAGCTGTCGGTGCCCAGACCGTCCTGGTTGGTGATCATCACCAGCTTATAGCCTGCTTTCTGAAGCTTCAGCAGCACCGGGACCACGTCGGGTTCAAACGCCAGCTTGTCGAAACGATCGACCTGAAAATCGCTGGGTGGCTCCGAGATGATGGTGCCGTCACGATCGATAAAGAGATACTTCTGACTCATACTTTCTCCGCTTTCAGGGCGTCAATCACGCGCTGGCTCTCTGCACGGGTGCCGACGGTAATACGCAGGCAGCCGCTCAGGGTAGGTTGTTTATTCTGGTCTCGTAAGATAATGCCCTGATCCCACAACGATTTAAATATCGCGCTTGAGGCGGTGAAGCGCACCAGGATGTAGTTGGTTTCCGAGTCGAACACCTGCTCCACGCACGGAATCGTTTTAAGGGCATCAACAAGATACTGACGCTCTTCCAGGATCTGCGCCACACGCTCGCGCATCGCGCTGATGCCCTGCGGGGCCAGCGCCTGTGCCGCAATATCGGCAACCGGCGTTGAGAGCGGATACGGGGCAATCACTTTCAGCAGCAGGTCGATAACCGCTTTATTCGCCAGCGTAAATCCACAGCGAAGGCCAGCGAGGGCGAAGGCTTTGGAAAGGGTACGCAGCACAACGAGATGCGGATACTCCTCAAGCCAGCCTGTCAGCGTCGCCTGCGGGCAGAACTCAATGTAGGCTTCATCAGCGACGACCAGCGCCTTGCCGCGCGTCATCTCCAGCAGGGTGCGGATATCCTGCGGATGAATAATCTGCCCGGTGGGGTTATTCGGGCTACAGACAAACACCACCTTCACGCCGTCTAGGTTATCGGCGATGCCCTGCAAATCCAGCTGCCAGTTGTCGAGCGCCTGCACGTTGCGGCAGGCCACGCCAAAGGTTTCGGCGCTCACGCTGTACATCCCGTAGGTGGGCTGGCAGTACATCACCGCGTCTTTACCCGGTTCGCAGAACGCGCGGATCAGCAGCTCAATCCCTTCATCCGCCCCACGGCTGACCAGCACCTGCTCAGGCTTCACGCCTGCATACTGGGCATAGTTCTCGATCACCGCTTTCGGCTGACACTCCGGGTAGCGGTTCAGCGTCTGCTGCAAAAGCTCAAAGGCCACCGCCGTGGGATATTCGTTGGCATTCAGCCAGACGTCGCCGTTCCCGCCCAGACGACGCGCAGACTGATAGGGCGTCAGGCGACGGACATTTTCGCGGGCTAATTCTTCGATGTTCATGCTTGCTCCTTCAGGGCGGCAACGCGCAGCGTCACGGCATTTTTGTGGGCAGTCAGGCGCTCGGCGGCGGCAAGGGTTTCAATGGTCGACGCCAGCGAGGCAAATCCCTCGCGGGAGAGTTCCTGCACGGTCATGCGCTTCTGGAAATCCGCCAGCCCCAGGCTGGAGCAGGTTGAGGTATAGCCATACGTCGGCAGCACGTGGTTGGTGCCGGAGGCGTAATCCCCGGCGGATTCCGGTGACCAGTCGCCGAGGAACACCGAACCTGCGTTGGTTATGCTGTCGACCAGATCGCGCGCATTGCGGGTCTGAATAATCAGGTGCTCAGGACCGTACTGGTTGGAGATGGCGATGCACTGGTCAAGATCGCGGGCCACAATCAGGCGGCTGGCGGATAGCGCCTGACGCGCCGTTTCCGCCCGCGGCAGGTCAGCCAGCTGACGCTCAACGGCGTCGCCCACGCGTTTTGCCATGTCGGCATCTGGCGTCAGTAAAATCACCTGCGAATCAGGGCCGTGTTCGGCCTGCGATAGCAGGTCAGAGGCCACGAAATCCGGGGTAGCGCCGCTGTCGGCAATCACCAGCACTTCAGACGGACCGGCAGGCATATCAATCGCCGCGCCGTCCAGACGCTGGCTGACCTGGCGTTTCGCCTCGGTCACGTAGGCATTGCCCGGGCCAAAGATTTTGTCGACCTTCGGAATGGATCCCGTCCCGAACGCCAGGGCAGAAATCGCCTGCGCACCGCCCACTTTATAGATCGCCTGCACGCCGCACAGCTTCGCCGCATACAGGATCTCGTCGGCGATCGGTGGCGGAGAGCAGAGCACCACCTTCTGACAACCGGCAATACGCGCCGGGGTGGCCAGCATCAGGACGGTCGAAAACAGCGGGGCAGAGCCGCCAGGAATATAGAGGCCGACGGACGCCACCGGGCGCGTCACCTGCTGGCAGCGTACGCCGGGCAGGGTTTCCACATCCACCGCCTGCAATTTCTGCGCGGTGTGGAAGGTATCAATATTCTTCACCGCGACGGCCATCGCCTGTTTGATGTCATCACCCAGACGATTGCTGGCATCAATAATTTCCTGCCCGGTAACCTGTAAAGCGCCGACTTCCGTCTTGTCAAACTTCGCGCTGTACTCGCGCAGCGCGTCGTCCCCGCGGGCTTTGACGTTATCGAGGATCTCCGCCACGGTGCGGGTGATGCTCTCCGAGGCGGAAATTGCCGGGCGCATCAGCAGCTCACGCTGTTGCGCGTCGCTACAGGTATTCCAGTCGATGATTGTGTTAAAGCTCATGGTCGTTACTCCATCATCTTCTCAATTGGCAGCACCAGAATGGAGCTTGCGCCCAGCGCCTTCAGTTTTTCCATCGTTTCCCAGAACAGGGTTTCGCTGCTGACCATGTGCATCGCCACGCGCTGCTGGTCGCCCGCCAGCGGCAGAATGGTTGGGCGCTCAGCGCCCGGCAGCAGGGCAATCACTTCGTCCAGACGCTCGGTTGGCGCATGCATCATGATGTATTTGGATTCACGCGCCTGAATCACGCCCTGAATGCGGGTCAGCAGTTTGTCGATGAGCTGCTGTTTGGCGTCGGCCATCTCGCCGTCGCGCTGGATAAGGCACGCTTTGGAGCGGTAGATCACCTCCACTTCGCGCAGGCCGTTCGCTTCCAGCGTGGCGCCGGTGGAGACGAGGTCACAGATGGCATCGGCCAGGCCCGCACGCGGCGCCACTTCAACAGAGCCATTCAGCAGACAGGATTTAAACTGCACGCCTTTTTGATCGAGGTAACGCTTCAGCAGGTGAGGGTAAGAGGTGGCGATACGTTTGCCGTTCAGCGCGGCCGGGCCGTCCCAGGCTTCATCGACCGGCGTGGCCAGCGACAGGCGGCAGCCGCCGAAGTCCAGACGACGCAGGGTAAAGTAGCGCGGATCTTCGCCCTGCGCGCGGCGGGTTAACAACTCTTCTTCCAGTACGTTTTCGCCGATGATGCCAAGGTCAACGACGCCAT
Organism: Enterobacter cloacae complex sp. IR5403; assembly: GCF_049238705.1. Taxonomy (NCBI): domain Bacteria; kingdom Pseudomonadati; phylum Pseudomonadota; class Gammaproteobacteria; order Enterobacterales; family Enterobacteriaceae; genus Enterobacter; species Enterobacter cloacae complex sp. IR5403. The sequence goes on from NZ_JBMKHP010000006.1 coordinate 8,936, forward strand.
CCATCACCAGGCCCGGGATATCGTCATCACGTACGCGCAGAATGTCGATCGGCATATTTTCAGCCAGGGCGATCAGGCGTTGGGTGTGCAGGTTGATTTTAATCCCGCAGCGGGCCAGCAGTTCGCGTGAATCGTCGCTTAAACGCCCTGATTTTTGAATAGCTATGCGTAAACGTGAGTTATCTAACATTCTGTGTTCCTCGTTAACCTGTTTTAACCTGTCTGAATGCGGTCCAAAAAAAAGCCCCCGGAAGAAGATCTTCCGGGGGCTTTTTCATGCGTTCATGCACCACTGGAAGATCCAAACGTCTTCCAGCACACATCGCCTGAAAGACTAGTCAGGATGATGGTGATGATGGTGGTTTTTAAAAGGAACGCGGGTCATATAAATTCTCGTTGAATGCTTATGCATTTGATGTCTTTTAACCTAAACCAGTTGTACGCCATAAAGCAAGGGCTTTTTTTGATCATTAATTCATTTCATATTGATGGTATGAATTGTGCGTTCCACCAGGCTGGCGTAGCCTTATAACAAGCGTCGTTAAGCGGAGAATGTCATGAAAAAGGTCGCGATTGTCGGGTTAGGGTGGTTAGGAATGCCACTGGCGATGTCATTAGCCGCGAAAGGCTGGCAGGTGACAGGGAGTAAGACCACCCGGGATGGGGTTGAAGCGGCACGCATGTGCGGCATTGATGGTGTCGAGCTGCGTCTCGAACCCGAGCTTATCTGCGATACCGACGAGCTGGATGAACTGATGAATGTGGACGCGCTGGTCATTACCTTACCGGCGCGGCGCAGCGGCCCGGGTGAGTCTTTTTACTTGCAGGCGGTGCAGGAGATCGTCGACAGCGCCCTGGCGCACCATATCCCGCGTATCATTTTCACCAGCTCCACCTCCGTCTATGGCGATATCGACGGTACGGCGAAAGAAAACACCGAGCGCCGTCCGGTGACCGCCAGCGGCCGGGTGCTGAAAGAGCTGGAAGACTGGCTGCACAATCTGCCTGGTACGCAGGTGGATATCTTACGTCTGGCCGGGCTGGTGGGGCCGGGCCGTCATCCGGGGCGCTTCTTTGCCGGTAAATCCGCGCCGGATGGCCAGCACGGGGTTAATCTTGTGCATCTTGAGGATGTTATCGGCGCCATAGAACTGCTTTTGCAGGCTCCGAAAGGGGGGCACATCTATAATATATGTGCGCCTTCGCATCCGCCGCGCAGTACCTTTTATCCGCTGATGGCGCGCCAGCTGGGTCTGGCGCCGCCGGTATTCAGTGAGGCGCAGGGGGAACGCAAAGGCAAAATTATTGATGGCAATCGTATTTGCCATGAACTGGGATTTGAATATCAGTATCCCGATCCGCTGGTTATGCCCATGGAATAATTGCGCCGGCGGAGACAATCGCACACCGCAAGGGGGCGAAGATGAAACCGCTGCTGGATGTTCTTGTTATTCTGGATGCGCTGGAAAAAGAGGGGAGCTTTGCCGCCGCCTCGGCGAAGCTCTATAAAACCCCTTCGGCTCTGAGCTACACCGTGCAAAAGCTCGAGAGCGATCTTAATATCCAAATCCTTGACCGCACCGGGCATCGCGCGCGTTTCACCCGCACAGGGCAGATGCTGCTGGAAAAAGGGCGTGACGTGCTGCATACGGTTCGCGAGCTGGAAAAACAGGCCGTCAAACTTCACCAGGGCTGGGAAAATGAGCTGGTGATTGGGGTTGATGATACTTTCCCTTTCTCCCTGCTTACTCCGCTTATTGAGGCGTTCTATCAGCGCCATAGCGTCACGCGGCTGGTTTTTATTAATGGCGTGCTGGGCGGTTCCTGGGAGGCCCTGACGCAGGGCAGGGCGGATATCATCGTTGGGGCGCTGCATGAGCCTCCCCAGTTAAGTGAATTTGGTTTTGCGCGGCTGGGCGTTCTGGAGCAGGTTTTTGCCGTTGCGCCTCATCACCCGCTGGCGAATGAACCGGAGCCTGTTACCCGACGCGTCATTAAAAACTATCGTGCCATTGTGGTTGGAGACAGTTCTCGCCCCGAATGCGGCATTTCATCGCAGCTGCTGGATGAGCAGGAGGCCATCACCGTTTTTGATTTTAAAACCAAGCTGGAGCTGCAAATAAGCGGCCTGGGGTGCGGTTACCTTCCCCGTTATTTAGCGCAGCGGTTTATTGACAGCGGAGCGCTGGTGGAAAAACAGGTTTTAGCGCAGAGCAGTAACGAATCGGTATGGGTGGGCTGGAATGAACAGACCGCCGGGCTTGCCAGCGCCTGGTGGCGAGACGAAATTTTAGCAAATAGTGCTATCGCTACAGTTTACACTCAGGCAGGTGATGGGAAATCAATCAGTTAGTAAAATTAATTTATGGGCAGGTTTCTCAATGTATTGCCTTTTGTATCTGGAATAGGGCAAAATGCCGCCGCTGCAAACAAATGAATAATCGACGATATAAAAGGCGTCGGTTATTTTTTTTTGCATGTACGAAACGAAACTAAAAACCAAGAGGCCGGGCTTCGTACCGGATAGATATTTACTAAAATCCGACAGTTGTTGTCGCTGAGGAAGAAAGAAATGGGGCAATTTTTCGCTTACGTGGCGGTTATTACCGTAAAGGAGAATAACTATGTCGCATAACGCAACTCCAAACACCTCTCGCGTGGAATTACGTAAAACGCTTACGTTGATTCCGGTTGTTATGATGGGCCTTGCCTATATGCAACCGATGACGCTGTTCGATACATTCGGTATCGTATCAGGCCTTACTGACGGTCACGTTGCAACGGCGTACGCCTTTGCGCTGGTCGCCATCCTCTTTACAGCGCTGAGCTACGGTAAACTGGTTCGCCGTTTCCCGTCCGCAGGCTCTGCGTATACCTATGCTCAGAAATCCATTAGCCCGGCGGTTGGCTTTATGGTGGGCTGGTCATCACTGCTGGACTACCTGTTCATGCCGATGATCAACATTCTGCTGGCAAAAATTTACTTCGAAGCGCTGGTACCTTCCGTGCCGTCGTGGATCTTCGTTGTGGCGCTGGTGGCCTTTATGACCATCTCTAACCTGCGCAGCATCAAGACCGTGGCTAACTTCAACACCCTGATTGTGATCCTTCAGATGGGGATTGTTGCGGTTATCGTTGGCCTGATCATCTACGGCGTTTCCCACGGTGAAGGCGCAGGTACGCTGACCAGCACCCGTCCGTTCTGGTCTGAAGGCGCGCACGTAGTGCCGATGATCACCGGTGCGACTATCCTTTGCTTCTCGTTCCTGGGCTTCGACGGTATCTCTTCTCTGTCTGAAGAGACCAAAGACGCTGAGCGCGTGATCCCGAAAGCGATTTTCCTGACCGCGCTGATTGGCGGCCTGATCTTCATCGGTGCGTCTTACTTCTTACAGCTGTACTTCCCGGATATCTCTCGCTTTAAAGATCCGGATGCATCACAGCCTGAAATTATGCTGTACGTGGCGGGTAAAACCTTCCAGTGGGGCGTGCTGATCTTCTCCAGCGTCACCGTACTGGCTTCCGGTATGGCAGCGCACGCGGGCGTTTCTCGTCTGATGTACGTGATGGGCCGTGACGGTGTGTTCCCAACCCGCTTCTTCGGTTACGTGCATCCTAAATGGCGTACCCCGGCGTGGAACGTGCTGCTGGTGGGTGCTATTGCCCTGCTGGCGATTAAATTCGACCTGGTAACGGCCACTGCGCTGATTAACTTTGGTGCGCTGGTGGCGTTCACCTTCGTTAACCTCTCCGTGATTTCGCAGTTCTGGATCCGTGAGAAGCGCAACAAGACGCTGAAGGACCACATCAACTATCTGGTGCTGCCAGTGTGTGGTGCCCTGACGGTGGGCGCCCTGTGGATCAACCTGGAAGAGAGCTCAATGGTTCTGGGTCTGATCTGGGGTGCAATCGGCCTGATTTACCTGGCTTGCGTGACCAGAAGCTTCCGCAACCCGGTTCCTCAGTACGAAGACGTCGCGTAAGACTGTGTCGGGTGGCGGCTATGCTCAACCCGACCAACAGTTTCGTAGGCCGGGTAAGCGTTAGCGCCACCCGGCAAAAAAAGCCGGAGACATCGCCTCCGGCTTTTTTGTACCCGCTATTCAGACAATCTCTTGCGCATACTGGAACAGCGCTTTCAGCAGCGCCTGCTTCTCAGCATTCCCTTCATACTGACCGTAAAGCATCTCCAGCTCCTGGGCGTAGCTATTAAGAAACTCCGGCGTAAACACGTTGCGCCGATGCTGTAACCAGCGTTCCTGCTCTGCTTCATCCAGCGTGCCGGGATAGTTACGCGCGCGATAATTAAATATCAGCTTCTCAATGCGCTTATCTGCGAAGGTGATATCCAGCGCGGGCAGGTTACGCGGGTCGGTTTGCAGCACGATGTTCATCGCCGCGCGATCGGCATCGCTGAAGAAGCCGTTATAAAGCTGCGCATCCACATTCTCAGACGGCACGAACGGCTCTGCTTCGGCAAAAATGGCGACGACTTTCTCGCGCACCTGCGGGTTGTCGCGCAGCACTTTCAGGTTGTCGAGGCAGTGCTGACGGTTAACCCCCAGCCGGTCGGCGTCTTCCGGGCGCAGCGTGTTGGCCTGCGCCAGTACCGGGCACTTATTGATGTGCACCAGTTTTACCGGTACGGCTGGCAGGTCACCCAGCGCCTCTTTCGGGGTATAGAGCCGTTCACGTAAGGTGTCGCTGTCAAGCTCAAGCAGCGGCGAGATATCCCCGGCGAGATCCACCATGATGACGGCGTTACGGTTGTCCGGATGCCAGGCAAGCGGCGCCACCCAGCTTGTGTTCCCGCGCCACGCTCCAAACATCCCTGAAATATGCACCAGCGGTTTCATCTGCGGCACGTCAATCAGCGTCATCAGCTTTTGCTTACTGCGATGGCTCAACAGATACTCAAACAGGCGCGGCTGCGCGGTTTTTACAAGTTTCGCCATAGCGATGGTCGCGTAAACGTCTGCCATCGCGTCATGGGCGTTGCTGTGCTCGATGCCGTTGGCCCGCGTCAGGTGCTCGAGCCTGAAGCTCGGCAAGCCGTCGTCGTTCTCCGGCCAGTTAATCCCCTCCGGGCGCAGCGCATAGCAGGCGCGCATGATATCCAGCAAATCCCAGCGTGAATTACGGTTCTGCCAGCTCCATGCATACGGATCGTAGAAGTTGCGGTAGAAGATATTGCGCGTCACTTCATCGTCAAAACGGATGTTGTTGTAACCCACCACGCAGGTATTGGGCACCGTGAACAGGTCGTGGATGCGACGGGCAAATTCTGCTTCGCTAACGCCTTTATCCCGCGCTTCCTGAGGCGTGATGCCCGTCACCATCACCGCGCCCGGCTGCGGCAGATAGTCATCGGCGGGCTTACAGTAAAACACCTCGGGTTCACCGATGACGTCAAATTCGTCATCGGTACGGATAGCCGCAAACTGCGCCGGTCGGTCCAGCGCCGGATGGGTGCCAAAGGTTTCGTAATCGTGGAACAAAAAAGTCGGGCGCGCGGCAGAGTCAGACACCAGTAATCTCATCCTGTTAAAAATTGACTTCTCTATGGTAAACGATTGGGGTGAGCAGTCCGAATAAAAAGCACGGTCAGGCAAGAAATTTGCGAGATTTGTTCCGAAAAAATCTGCGCGTTGTCACATTTTTTTGCAATTAAGGCAGGTAACGACATCAGAACTCCCGTAAAAAGGTCATCGATTTTTACTGACCTGAGGATATACCGTTGAAACGCCGTCTGTTTATTGCTGTTTCTTTACTCGCTTCGAGTATTTCATCCGCGCTGGCTGCCGAGCCGCTGGATTTTTCACCTCAGCCGCCTGCCATCCAGGCTGGCTCCTGGGTATTGATGGATTACACCACGGGTCAAATCTTAACGGCGGGCAACGAACATCAGCAGCGTAATCCGGCGAGCCTGACCAAACTGATGACGGGGTACGTTGTCGATCGTGCCATTGATAGCCACCGCATCAGCCCCGATGACATTGTGACGGTCGGACGTGACGCCTGGGCAAAAGGCAATCCGGTCTTTGACGGTTCGTCGCTGATGTTTCTGAAGGAGGGCGATCGGGTTTCCGTGCGCGATCTCAGCCGCGGCCTGATTGTTGATTCCGGCAATGACGCCTGCGTGGCGCTGGCGGATCACGTGGCGGGCGGTCAGCCGCAGTTCGTCAGGATGATGAATGACTACGTTGAAAAGCTGAACCTGCGCGATACCCACTTCGAAACCGTACACGGGCTGGATGCACCGGGTCAGCACAGCTCCGCTTACGATCTCGCCGTGCTTTCCCGGGCCATCATTCACGGCGAGCCTGAGTTCTACCACATGTACAGCGAAAAGAGCCTGACCTGGAACGGCATCACCCAGCAGAACCGCAACGGCCTGCTGTGGGATAAGACCATGAACGTGGATGGCCTGAAAACGGGACACACCTCGGGCGCGGGCTTTAACCTGATTGCCTCTGCGGTGGACGGTCAGCGTCGACTGATTGCGGTGGTGATGGGGGCAGACAGCCCGAAAGGACGTGAAGATCAGGCGCGCAAGCTGCTGCACTGGGGACAGCAAAATTTTGATACGGTGCAGATCCTGCATAACGGTAAAAAAGTGGGAACCGAGCGCATCTGGTACGGCGATAAAGAGCAGATCGCGCTGGGCACGGATCAGGACTTCTGGCTGGCATTACCCAAATCGGAAGTGCCGAACATCAAGGCGAAATACGTGATGGATAAAAAAGAGCTGGAAGCGCCGATCGCCGCGCATCAGCGGGTAGGGGAGATCCAGCTGTACGATCGTGACAAGGTGGTCGCGCACTGGCCATTGGTTACGCTGGAAAGCGTTGAAAAGGGCGGCCTTTTCTCCCGCCTCGGCGATTATCTGCATCATAAGCTCTGACCTTTTTGGGCAGACTGGCAGTGTTGCGAGTCTGCTCACATAATAAACACTCCTGGTTTGCCGATAATCTCGATTCTGCTTTATAGTGTATATATATACAGTAATGAACGGAGGCAGCATGGACTACAGCATCAGGCAGCAACAGAAACGTACGATCGCTGGCTTTCATCTCGTGGGGCCGTGGGAAAAGACGGTCAAGCAGGGATTCGAACAGCTGGTCATGTGGGTAGACGGGCGTCATATTCAGCCGCAGGAGTGGGTGGCCGTTTATTATGACAATCCGGATGACGTTCCGGCAGAAAAGCTCCGCTGCGTTACCGCCGTAACGGTAGCGGACGATTTCACTATCCCTGAGAACAGTGAAGGGGTGATGATAACCGAAATTGCTGCCGGAGAGTACGCTATTGCCGCCGCGCGCGTTGAAAATCATGATTTCGCCACTCCGTGGTATCAGTTCTTCAACTCCCTGCTGGAAGACAGCAAATTCCAGATCGCGGCAAAACCCTGCTTCGAACGCTATCTGAACGATGGCAATGCTGACGGCTACTGGGATATTGAGATGTTTGTACCGGTAGAGCACAAAGTGAGATAATCCTGCGGAATGCAGGGTTTTTCAGCCGGGCGCGATCCACCCGGCTGAAAACACAGTACAATTGTGGTTTGCCGTAGAGCTGGAGACGGGTGTGCGCCCCGACAAGTCATTAACCCCTTTTGAAATTCGGTTATACAAACATTATCGCGTGGTGCACGGTTGCCGCATTGCGCTGGCGTTTGTGTTGACCTTCGTACTGGTTCGTCTGCTGGATATCCCGGAAGGGACGTGGCCGCTGATCACGCTGGTGGTGGTGATGGGGCCGATCTCATTCTGGGGGAACGTGGTCCCGCGCGCTTTCGAACGCATAGGCGGCACCGTTTTAGGCTCAGCGCTTGGGCTTATCGCCCTGAAGCTGGAGCTGATCTCGTTTCCGGTCATGTTGCTGTGGTGCGCGGTGGCGATGTTTCTTTGCGGGTGGCTGGCCCTCGGCAAGAAACCGTATCAGGCGCTGCTGATTGGCATTACGCTCGCGGTTGTGGTCGGCGCACCGGCGGGCGATATGACCACCGCATTGTGGCGAAGCGGGGACGTGATCCTCGGCTCGTTGCTCGCCATGCTGTTTACCGGCATCTGGCCGCAGCGTGCCTTCCTGCACTGGCGCATTCAGATGGCAAACTACGTCACGGCATTTAATCGGGTCTACCAGGCCGGGTTTTCGCCGAATCTGATTGAGCGCCCGCGGCTGGAAAAGCACCTGCAAAAAATCCTCAATGATGTGGTCAAAATGCGTGGGTTAATTACGCCAGCAAGCAAAGAAACCCATATCCAGAAAGCCATTTTTGAAGCTATTCAGACGGTCAGCCGTAATCTGGTCTGTATGCTTGAACTGCAAATCAATGCCCACTGGGCCTCACGTCCCAGCCATCTTCTGATGCTCAACGCGCATACGCTGAAAGAGACGCAGCAGATGACGCAACAGACCCTGCTGACCATCGCTCATGCGCTCTATGAAGGTAACCCGCAGCCGATACGGGCGAACAGCGAGCGGCTGAACGAAATCGTCGCCGAGCTCAAACAGCTGATGAATGAGCGCCAGGGCGACAATGTGGCGGAAACGCCCATCCACGGTTATGTCTGGCTGAGTATGGAGCTGGCGCGACAGCTGGAGTTGTTATCGCAGCTGATTTGCCGGGCACTGCGCAAATAAAAAGCGTATGTGATGCCTGCTGCTTCGATTCAGCAACAATTAGGGTTATGATGGTTTTAAACGATATACTCATTGTCATTCGCAGCCGCTGTCTGTTAAAACGGTTGCTTTAACGAATCCGAATCTCACATTATCAGGGGTGTAAAAATGGAAACTACCAAGCCTTCGTTCCAGGATGTTCTGGAGTTCGTCCGCCTGTTCCGCCGCAAAAACAAGCTACAGCGCGAAATCCAGGACGTAGAGAAGAAGATCCGTGACAACCAGAAACGTGTCCTGCTGCTGGACAACCTGAGCGACTACATCAAGCCTGGCATGAGCGTTGAAGCTATTCAGGGCATCATCGCCAGCATGAAGAGCGATTATGAAGATCGCGTTGATGACTACATCATCAAAAACGCTGAGCTGTCCAAAGAGCGTCGCGACATCTCCAAGAAGCTGAAAGTGATGGGCGAAATCAAAAACGTCGACGCTAAAGGCGAGTAATCGCACACTCTGTTGCCCGGTGGCGCTGCGCTTACCGGGTCTACAGGACTGTTATCACGTAGGTCGGGTAAGGCGAAGCCGCCACCCGACAATTTTACCGAACGCAGAAAAGCAAAAAGCCTGCTCTAAAAGCAGGCTTTTTAAATTTGGCTCCTCTGACTGGACTCGAACCAGTGACATACGGATTAACAGTCCGCCGTTCTACCGACTGAACTACAGAGGAATCATTGTGGAGGCTTATCTTAGCGGCGAAAAAACTTTTGTCAAACCTGATCTCAGGCAAAAGCGTTTGTTTGATGATTCTGTCGTCATTTTGTTGTAAATCCAAACATAATTTTATGGAAAATACTTTGCAGGATACGCATTTCTGCCCCATCATTTGAAATGGAGTTTCAACTTTCTCGCTAAGGTCCATTTTGAACGTCACCGCACCCCTACGCCAGGCGATTATGCGCACGCCCTGGTATGCAAAACGTAAGAGTTATCGAGTTCTCTTCTGGCGTGAAATCACCCCCCTTGCCGTGCCTATTTTCCTGGAGAATACCTGTGTCCTGTTGATGGGCGTGCTGAGCACCTTTCTGGTGAGCTGGCTCGGTAAAGAAGCCATGGCCGGGGTAGGGCTGGCGGACAGTTTCAATATGGTGGTGATGTCCTTCTTTGCCGCTATCGATCTCGGTACGACGGTGGTGGTGGCGTTTAGCCTGGGCAAGCTCGATCCGAAGCGTGCCCGCGAAGCGGCCAGACAGTCGCTGATGATCATGACCCTCTTTTCGATCATCCTTGCGGCGGTTATCCATTATTACGGCAAAGAAATTATCGATTTTGTCGCGGGAGAAGCGACCAGTGAAGTGAAGGATCTGGCTCTCACCTACCTGGAAATGACGGTGCTGAGTTATCCGGCGGCTGCCATCGCGCTGATTGGTAGCGGTGCGCTTCGTGGTGCAGGGAATACCAAAATCCCGCTGCTGATCAACGGCGGCATGAACATCCTGAACATCATTATCAGCAGCGTTTTGATTTACGGCGTCTTTTCCTGGGAGGGGCTGGGCTTTGTCGGCGCGGGTTTAGGGCTGACCATTTCCCGCTATATTGGTGCGGCGGCGATAATCGGCGTACTGATGGCGGGAATTACGCCATCGCTGCGCCTGACGCTGAAAAGCTATTTCCGTCCGCTTAACTTCGCCATTATCTGGGAAGTGATGGGGATTGGGATCCCGGCCAGCATCGAATCCGTGTTGTTTAACGGTGGGAAACTGCTGACGCAGATGTTTGTTGCCGGGATGGGAACAGACGTCATCGCCGGCAACTTTATTGCCTTCTCCATCGCCTCACTCATTAACCTGCCGGGAAACGCGCTGGGGTCGGCGTCGACGATCATCACCGGCAGACGTCTCGGAAAGGGGCAGATAGGGCAGGCGGAACGGCAGCTTCGGCATGTCTTCTGGCTTTCAACCATTGGGCTGACGGCGATTGCGTGGGGAACTGCGCCTTTTGCCGGGCTGATGGCCTCGTTTTATACGCATGAAAATGACGTGAAAGAGGTCGTGAAGGTGCTCATTTGGCTCAACGCGGCGTTTATGCCAATTTGGGCCGCGTCCTGGGTACTTCCTGCCGGATTGAAAGGGGCGCGCGATGCCCGGTTTGCGATGTGGGTCTCCATGCTCGGCATGTGGGGCTGTCGCGTCGTGGCGGGCTACACGCTGGGGGTAATGTTAGGTATGGGCGTTGTCGGCGTCTGGCTGGGGATGTTCCTTGACTGGGCCGTGCGCGGGGCGCTGTTCTACTGGCGCATGGTGAGCGGGCGCTGGCTGTGGAAATATCCGCGGAAAAAACCGGAGCAGGAGGTTTCGGAAACGGCAAGTGCCTGACAAATGTGCGAAGTGGAGAATAAATCGGCAAACGATTGAAAATCTGCATTCACCCTTTGACATCCTCAGGGCGCATCGATAATATGCGCCCCGTTCACACGATTCCTCTGTAGTTCAGTCGGTAGAACGGCGGACTGTTAATCCGTATGTCACTGGTTCGAGTCCAGTCAGAGGAGCCAAATTTAAAAAGCCTGCTTTTAAAGCAGGCTTTTTGCTTTTCTGCGTTCGTGAAATTGTCGGGTGGCGCTCCGCTTACCCGACCTACGGAATCCCAGGCCGGGTGAGTGGTGTGCGTGATGTGTCCTTGTTATCAGCGGAACGGTGGCTCATTAAAGGTGCGCAGCTTGCGGGAATGCAGTTTGTCGCCCTCTGCACGCAGTAAATCGATGGCGCGAATACCAATCTGAAGATGCTCTGAGATCGCCCCTTCGTAAAAACGGTTCGCCTGGCCCGGCAGTTTGATCTCGCCGTGCAGCGGTTTATCGGACACGCACAGCAGCGTGCCGTAAGGGACGCGGAAGCGGTAGCCCTGGGCGGCAATGGTGGCGCTTTCCATATCGATTGCGACCGCACGGCTGAGATTGAAACGCAGGGCGGAGGCGGAATAGCGCAGCTCCCAGTTACGATCGTCGGTGGTGACGACCGTACCGGTACGCAGGCGCTGCTTCACCTCTTCACCCGGCATGCCGCTCACCTCTTTAGTGGCGTCGTACAGAGCGCGCTGCACTTCCGCGATACTCGGGATAGGAATATCCGGCGGCAGAACCGCGTCAAGGACATGGTCGTCACGCAGATAAGCGTGGGCGAGGACGTAATCGCCAATCAGCTGGCTTTCACGAAGGCCGCCGCAGTGGCCGATCATCAGCCAGACGTCCGGGCGCAGTACCGCCAGATGGTCGCAGATGGTTTTCGCATTCGACGGGCCAACGCCGATGTTAATCAGCGTAATGCCCTGACCGTCGGCGGTGATCAGGTGCCAGGCTGGCATCTGGTGCTTTTTCCACGCCAGGTCGGAGATGGCTTCTTCCGGTGCTTCGGTTTCGGCGGTGATCCAGATCCCGCCCGCGCAGGAGAGGGCGATGTAAGGGCTGTCCGGATCGAGGATCTGGCTACAGCCCCAGCGGACAAATTCGTCTACGTAGCGGGTGTAATTGGTAAACAGCACGAACGGCTGGAAATGTTCGGCAGGGGTGCCGGTGTAGTGACGCAGGCGTGCCAGCGAGAAATCGACACGGCGGGCATCAAAGTGCGACAGCGGTGAAAACTCTGCCGGGTGATAGATCCCGTCCGCCGTCTCATCGCCAATCTGCGACAGCTCAGTGGTCGGGAAATGGCGGGTCAGTCCCGCGCTCATGGAGCGATCCAGCGTCAGCGCCGAGCCGTCTATCACGTACGGATAAGGGATCTCATGCAGGGACGGCTCAACGCTGATATGCGCGCCGTAATCCTGATACAGCAGGGTAAGCTGCTCTTCCAGATAGGGGCGGAACAGCGCAGGTCGCGTGATGGTCGTGCTGTAACAGCCGGAGTGGGTGAAACGCGCATAGGCGCGGGTTTTTGGATTGCTGCTGGCGCTGCCGTCCCAGGTGACAGAGAGCGATGGATAAACAAAAAGGCCCTGGGTTCTGGCCTTTTCATCGGGAAGTTTCCCTGTTTCGATATAGTCACTGATGGCGCTGCGCAGTGCATTGACGGACTGTTCATACAGCGCGTCGAGTTTTTCCAGCGCCTGAGCCGGGGTCAGGCTGGAGCCCTTATTATTCATGTCTGTCTCCTTGTTCCACAGGTGTGCGGCTATACCCGATAGTATGTCACACGCCTGTGAAACAAAAGTGAGGAGATCAGCTGTGCGCGGTTTCCTTCATCAACAGGGCGGTGGCGGCAGAAAGCAGGCAACCCGCCAGCAGATAAATCGCCACGCTGTGCCAGTTACCGCCCGAGAACGTCACCAGCGCGGCGGCGATAAACGGCGTAAACCCGCCGCCGACCACGCTCGCCACCTGATATCCCACGCCCGCGCCGCTGTAGCGGTAGCTTGCGCCAAACAGCTCGGTGAACATTGGCTGCTGCACGCAGACCACCATATCGTGAGCGATGTTCGCAAGCATGATCGCGAAGAAGACAATCCAGAAGACCGACTGTGCCTCCAGCGCCATAAAGAACGGCCAGGCGCTGAGTGTGCCGATGAGCGCCCCGGTGATATACACCCGTCGACGGCCAAAGCGATCCGCCAGCCAGGCGAAGCAGGGGATGGTCAGGCAGCTGATCCCGCCCACTACCAGGCCAATATTCAGGAACAATTCCCGCGGCAGGCCGAGGTTTTGCGTGGAATAGTTCAGGGCAAAGGCGGTGACGATATACATCGTCAGCAGTTCGCACAGGCGCAGGGCGATGATTTTCAGAAAAGCGCCAGGGTGCTGCACCAGCGCTTCCATCACCGGCAGCCGTTTTTTCGCGACCGGTTTTTCGCGCTGCTGTCGTTCAAACTCAGCTGACTCTTCCATGCCGTTACGGATCCACTGGGCCACCACGACCAGCACAATGCTGAAGATAAACGGAATACGCCAGCCCCAGCTCAGGAACTGCTCGTCTGTCGTGAGCTGGCTTATTAGCGACACCAGGCCCGTGGAGAGCAGCAGACCCACGCCATAACCCACCTGCACGCCGCTGCTGTAAAACGCTTTCTTGTTCTTCGGCGCGCTTTCCACGGACAGCAATGCCGCACCGCCCCATTCACCGCCGACGGCAAAGCCCTGAATGGCGCGCAGCGTCACCAGCAACACCGGAGCCCACCAGCCAATCGAGGCAAAGGAGGGCAAAATACCGATCAGCGCGGTGGCAATGCCCATCATCCAGACGGTGAGCATCAGCATACGTTTCCGGCCAAGGCGGTCACCGAAGTGGCCGAAAATTACCCCACCCAGCGGACGAAACAGAAAACCGACGCCGAAGGTGGCAAACGCAGCAAGCGTGCCCATGGCGGGGCTGATCTGTGGAAAGAATTCACGGTTAAAGACCAGCGCAGCGGTTATACCGTAGAGCAGAAAGTCATACCAGTCGACGACGGCGCCTGCGAAGCTACCTAAAGCGGCGCGGCGGGCGCGGTTAAGCGAAGGTGTCTCCTCGTTGCGGCGAGCGGAGATAAGGGTGGAGTCCATAGTTGTCCTGTCTGTACTGATTTTTAATTATTGGTATAAGAAAAGGTCACTCACATCGCGGCCGTCATATTGACGGAATGTATGAGACTACCGCGACAGGCGGCCTGAGAAAACGTTTTTATCTTTCCTGAAAGCGCTAAATAAATATATTTCATCTTACCCCGCCCCAACATAAATCAGCCTGTTTGGCTCCGGTTAGGTCTGGATGGTTTACAGTAATAACGATCGCAACGTGACGTAAGCTGAGGGAATAACCATGCAACGCCTCTTTCCTGCACTCTGGGTCGTTCTGTTTTTAGTGGTTTCGCCGCTGCATGCGGAGCCTAAAGTTTATGGCGAGCAGCGCATTCACCGCTGGTGGGACGCGCTGACGGACGATATTTCTCAGACCTGGGAGCAGCCGGAGCGTTACGATCTCTATCTGCCGTTTCTGAGCTGGCACGCTCGCTTTATGTACGATAAAGAAAAAACGGACAATTACAACGAAATGCCGTGGGGCGGGGGGCTGGGCATATCTCGCTACAGCGACGAGGGCAACTGGAGCGCGCTCTTTGCCATGATGTTTAAAGATTCCCACAACGAGTGGCAGCCCGCGATGGGCTACGGCTGGGAAAAAGGGTGGTATCTCGATAACGCGAAAGATTTCCGCCTGGGGCTGGGCGCCGCGGCGGGCATCACGGCCCGCGACGACTTTGCTAACTATGTTCCGCTTCCGTTTATCTTTCCCCTGTTCTCCGCCGGGTACAAGCGCGTTACCGTTCAGTTCACCTATATTCCCGGAACCTACAACAACGGCAACGTGCTGTTTGCCTGGCTGCGGCTGGGCTTTTAAAGGGTGATCACTTTTTTAGCCACCGCGTTGGAGAGGATCAGCAGAGAAAACAGGACCGACGTTATAAAGGTGAGCACGATCAGGGCAAGCTTGATGCTCAGCGAGGTCACCGGAATAAGGGCCGTCAGCAGGTGAAACACCGAGTAGTGCATAATATATACCCCGGTCATCGTTTTGCTGATGGCGGCCAGCACGGACTCCTTAAACTCCGCATTGCGGCGAAAGCGTACGCCATTTGCCGCAATCACCAGCGCGATAATCAGAATGTAGATTTGCGATCCGGTGAGAATAAAGGCGTTTCTGTCTGCTTTAAATAGCGCAAAAAAGAAGTGCCGCTCGTAAAACCACGTGAAGAGATAAATAAACGGTATGGCAATCACCGCGGTCCTGACCACATTTTTGCGGCCGATCCACGCCGCGATCTGCGGATCGCAAAAGAGCTGCCCCGTCAGATAAAACAGCAGCCACGTCCACAGGCGATACTGCGGCGACAATGAAAGGACGTGGGCATCAGGATAGAGGGCTGACAGCAAATCGTACCCGTATGAGAAAAGCAGCAGGGCGGCAATAACCCCGCAAAAGAGCGTTCGTCGCTGGCTGAGCCACTCCACCACCGGGTGAAACGTGTAAATCACGATAAACGCGAACACGAACCAGGGCTGGATCAGATATCCGCGCTGATAGGGCTCCCACAGGTAGTAAATCGTTACCCAGAACAGAAAGACGATCACCAGGCTTTTGATCTTATCCAGCTGCCAGCGCGTGCCGTGTCGGGATTGCCCGTCCAGATACCCTGCAACCACAAAAAATAACGGCGTGGCGATGGTCGAAATGAAGGTTAAAAAACCGAGGATCCAGTGATAGTCATAATCGTAATGATCCCAGGTGTTGTAGATGGTGAAAAAGGTGACCGCCGTCATACAGCCCAGCGTCTTGATGATATTCAGCCCTGTCGCATTCATTGTTGTTCAGCTTTGTCCTTACGATGGAAACACGCGTAAATTACGGGGAGTACCAGCAGCGTCAGGATTGTAGCAAACCCAAGCCCAAACATAATCACAACGGCCATGCTCTGGAAGAACACATCCAGCAGCAGAGGGGCGAGGCCGAGTACGGTCGTAAAGGCGGTGAGCAGGATGGGACGCAGGCGCGACGTGGCGGCGTACACGATAGCACTGTGCTGATCCTGCTGCGCTTTCTGCTGTTCTATCTCTTCCACCAACACAATGCCGTTGCGGATCAGCATCCCGCTCAGGCTCAACAGGCCAATCAACGCCATAAAGCCAAAGGGGATGCCGGTAATTAAAAACCCCGGCGTCACGCCGATCAGCGCCAGCGGCACGGTCAGCCAGATAGCGACGGCGTTTTTCACCGAACTGAACATCAGCACCGTGATCACAAACATCACCAGATACCCGAGCGGCAGCGTGGTAAATAGCCCCTGCTGCGCTTCGCTGGAGTTCTCCGCGTCCCCGCCCCACTCAATGCTGTAGCCGTGAGGCAGGGGCAGGGCATCTATTTGCGGCTTCACGCGGGCGAGAATATCGCCGGAGGTTTGCTGGCTCAACGGGTCAGGGTCGGTCTGCACGGTCAGCACGCGCGAGCGGTCACGGCGCAGGATCAGCGGATCTTCCCACTCCAGCGCGAAGCCGCTGACGACGTTGCTCAGCGGAATATACTGCTGCCGGGTCTGGCTCCAGACCAGGACGTTGTTCAGGTGGTTGGCGTCCAGCCGCTCGCTTTCCGGCGGGCGCACTACCACGGGCAGCAGATCGCTTCCTTCACGGTACAGTCCTGCCCGGCTGCCGGAGAAATTCATCTCCAGTGCGTTATCGACGTCCTGCTTATCCACGCCAAGCTCACGTCCGAGCGCGGTGACGTACTGCGGGCGGATCACTTTGCTGCGGTTTTGCCAGTCGTTCCTGACGCTGTCCGTCGCCGGATCGCGCGTAAGAATGTTGTCTACCTGGCTGGCGATCAGACGCAACCTGTCGGGATCGGGGCCTTTAATACGTATTTCAATGGCGCTGTCGCCGGAGGGGCCAAACATCACCCGCTTCGTGCTGGCGTTAACCTGCGGATAGTTCCGTGCGATGTACTCATCAACGTGGCGAGTCAGGGCGGGGATGTTACGCTGGTCGTCCATTCTCACCATGATTTGCGCATAGTTGCTGTACTGCCGCTGTCCGCTGTAGGTCAAAATAAATCGCATACTTCCCTGACCAATCGTCGAGACCGTGGTTTCCACGCCAGGCTGGCCGTTAATGGTTTTCTCGATATCACCGGTCATCTTCTCGGTCCAGTTAATGTCGGTACCGTAAGGGAGCCAGAGGTCGACAAAGAAAATTGGCGTACTGGAGGAGGGGAAGAAGTTCTGCCGCACCGAGCCAAAGCCCCAGATGGCGGCGGCCAGCAGTGCGGCCATCACTACCAGCGTTGGCGCTTTACGCCGTAACAGCGCGTTGAGTACCCCCTGATAGATCCGATAGATGCGTTTGTCATAGGGATCTGTTTCGTCGGCCTTTGGCGGTGCAGCATCTCGTTTAAACAGCCACCAATTAATCAGCACTGGCGTAATCGTGAGGGCTGAGAACCAGCTCAGCATGAGCGAAATCAGCAGAACCTGAAACAGCGACTTACAGTATTCGCCGGTGGAATCCTGCGACAGCCCGACGGGCGCAAAGGCCAGGATGGCAATGACCGTCGCTCCCAGCAGCGGCAGCGCAGAACGGCGAATAATGTCGCTAATGGCGTTCATCAGGGACGAGCCCTGCTGCCGGGCTACCAGTACCCCTTCGACAATAACAATGGCATTGTCGACCAGCATGCTGAGGGCGATGATCAGCGCACCCAGTGAAATGCGCTGTAGTTCAATACCCCAGAGATACATGATCAGCAGCGTGCCCAGCACGTTGAGGGCGAGGGAAAAGGCGATAATGATCCCGCTGCGTAAGCCCATAAAGATCAACAACACACCGATGACAATCGCCAGCGCCATCAGGAAGTTAATGATAAATCCGTTAACGGAATGCCCGACCTCTGCCGCCTGATCGTAAAACAGGTCGATGTGGATACCTGCCGGTTTCTCGGCTGACATCTGCTCTAGCTTCGCCTCCAGGGCATGTCCCACGTCGATCACGTTAACGCCGGGGATAAAGGAGACGCCCATGGTAACGGCTTTTCTGCCGTTGGCATGGTAGATGCTGGCAGGGGAGGCATCCAGCCCGCGTGACAGGGTGGCAATATCCCGTAAGCGGGTAGCCGCCCCAACGCCCGGCGGGGTCACGATGAGATCGGCCAGCTCGTCAATACTTTCGAATTCACCGGTAGGATGCAGGCGAATTGACTCAGTACCGGAGGGGATCTCTCCCGCGCTGGAGACCACGTTCAGCCTGCTGAGCTGGGCAGAAAGCTGGTTCAGCGTTATCCCGCGTGCGGCCATTTTGCTCAGAGAAATGTCCACGTTAATCTGCTGGGTGAGGGCTCCGCCGATGGCCACTTTGCCCACGCCTGGCACGAGGACCAACTCCCGGCGCAGCTGCTCGGCATAGCGAACCAGTTCCGGATTGCTGAATTCATCTCCGGAAATGGCAAAGAAAAAGCCGAACACATCGCCAAAATCGTCATTCACAAACGGGGTCACTACGCCGGGTGGAAACTGTCGGGCGGCATCTCCCACCCGGCGACGCAGTTCATCCCAGATTTGCGGCAGTGCATTTGAGTGGTAGCGCGAGGCTATGTTGACGGTGATCTGCGACAGGCCGTTGGAGGAGATGGAGCTGACGTTATCCAGGTAAGGTAACTGCTGAAGCGCGTTTTCCAGCGGCAGGGTGACCTCTTCCTCAACCTGCTGTGCCGACGCGCCCGGATAATGGGTGATCACCACCGCCGTTTTGATGGTAAACGCCGGATCTTCCAGTCTGCCGATGTTCAACAGGGCAATAATGCCGCCTACGCCCAGCAGCAAAATCGTCAGCCAGACGCGAACCGGGTTGCTGATAAACTGACGAGAGATATCCATTACAGTCCCCGTTCACGCGTCCAGATACGTACCGGCTGGTTGGGATGTAACTCCCCAACGCCTGCGGCCACCACGCGTTCACCCGCCTTAAGCCCACCGACGATGACGACGCCCTCAGCGCTGACTTGCCCCACGCTAACCTTACGATCTTCAAGGTGCAACGTATCGCCTTCGCCCGTCACCACCCAGACATGTGGCTCATTGCGCGGGCGGTTATCCGGGTTAAAGACCGCTTCAACCGGCACTACCAGCGCCTCACTGCCCACGCCAGCCGGAAGGTTGGTTAAATTGATGGTGACCGTTCCGCTGACGCCGCCCACGACGGGAAAATCATCCGGGCGGGGCATGGTTAAAATCACCTGCCAGGTCAATGTGTTGCTGTCGCTACTGCCTGAGTGCTCTTTGTACACAGCGGTAAACTCGCGACCGGGCAGGGCGTTGATCCTCACTACCGGTTTGTACTGCGCATTGCGGATATCGAAGGTGTTAAACAGGTTCTCTGGAAGGCTGAACACCACGTCCAGCAGGTCGGTACGGGTCAAAGTGACGACGGGCTGGCCGGCGGAGACGACCTGATGATTTCGCACATGTACGCTGGCCGCTGTCCCGCTAAAGGGGGCGACGAGCGTCATCTGGCTTAATTCTTCGCGCGCAATCTGTAGCGCGGCGTTTGCTGAATCGCGGTTGGCGCGCTGGACATCCATCTCGGCTTTCGACACGGCCTGGCGTCCCGCCAGGGTCTGGAAGCGGTCGAATTGCCGCTGAGCCAGGGTCGCCGCCGTTTGCCTGTCGTTCAGGCGCTGCCGGGCTTCACGGGCGTTGAGGCTGGCGAGTCGTTGCCCCTGTTTGACAATGGCACCCTGGCGAATGTCCAGGGTCTCAATCTGCCCGGCACGTTTGAACGCGAGATCCGTGGCGTCGCCGGATTCGATACGGGCGGGGAAGACGCGCTGCTGCGCGTTGCCAGCCTTCACCACCTCTGCGACTTTTACCATTTTCGGCAGGGGCGCGGCGCGGTCGGATTTCGGATCGCACGCCGTCAGCAGCAATAAAACAACAGGCAGAAGAGAGAGGTAGCGCTTCACAGTATTCCCCTGATAATAATTGTTTTATTTATTTCGTCATCAATGCTGGGGTGGCGCTATTCTGCCAGGGCCGAGACGACCACATAGGTAAATAAACCGATTGCTGTGCTGGCGATAATGGCGAGCGCAATAAACAAACCAAGGCGAATCAGGCTTAAACCGTACATGCATTCCTCCATGAGGTTGAAGGTGGCGCGGGATAAAGAGAATGAACGTGTTGCATGCCTGACTATGAGCATAGTCGGTGAATAAATAAATGTTAAATAACCATTATTAGTGGCGTGACATACTCAGGCGAAACAAGCGTTACGATAGCGTATCTCCTTTGAATAACATCCTGATATTCCTGTGCTACGTTTAATAGCATCCATTCCTTTTTTCCGTAAAAGGCATTCGCGCCTGTACCCATGGGGTTGATGCGATCTCTCCTGATTCACTCACTGTTGTGTTGGTTATAAAAAAGGATGCTTGATATGTATAAAACGATTCTGGTGCCGGTGGACGTATACGAAACAGCGTTGTCTGACAAAGCGCTACAGCATGCCCAATTCCTGGCGCAAAGCGCATCGGGTGATGTCCATCTGCTGTACGTTATGCCAAAGTTCTCGGCAGAACTGACCCGCGGTTTTATTGCAGACGCGAGAAAGATGGATGAATATATGATTAATAATGCTAAAGAAAAACTGGCTGCGCTGGTAAAAAAAATCAACCTGCCGGAAGCGAATGTCCATCTTCATGTTCGCAGCGGGAATATACGTGATGAGGTAATCAAACTGGCGGATGAACTTAACGTCGGTGCGATTATTGTGGGATCGCGTAATCCCAATATTCAAACCCATTTATTAGGGTCAGAGGCGGCGAGTATCGTTCGTTATGCGCATGTTCCTGTTTTCGTTATTCGTTAATGACATGAAAGCAAGGTGATTTCTGAAAAGAACCTGAGGAAGGAACGATGATAACAGAAAAGCCTCACCGCCCGTATTATCAACAGACCGTTGATGAAACCCTGACAAATATCCAATCCAGCCTCGACGGACTCAGCAGTACAGAAGCGACCGCCAGGCTGGAAAAATACGGCGAAAATGCCTTACCGCAAAAACCGGGTAAACCTGGCTGGCTGCGCTTTCTGGCCCATTTCAACGATGTCCTTATTTACGTTCTTCTGGCGGCAGCGCTGCTGAAGCTGATTATGGGACACTGGGTGGATATGTTTGTCATTCTTGGGGTAGCCATCATTAACGCCCTGATTGGCCATATTCAGGAGAGCAATGCGGAGAAATCGCTGCAAAGCATTCGCAATATGCTCTCCAGCGAGGCTGTGGTCATCCGGCAGGGCAACCATGAAACTATCCCGACGACAGCGCTGGTGCCCGGAGATATCGTCGTGATACGCGCCGGGGATCGCATTCCTGCCGATCTTCGCGTGACAGAGGCGCACAACCTGCGGGTGGAAGAAGCTATTCTCACCGGCGAATCCACGGTAGTGGAGAAAAGCAGCGATGCGCTCCACGGGGAGTTGCCGTTAGGCGACCGTTACAACCTGCTTTATTCTGGCACCACCGTCAGCTCCGGCGGAGGAAAAGGGCTGGTGGTGGCGACCGGTGGGGAGACTGAACTCGGCCATATCAACCAGATGATGTCAGACATTGAAAAACACCGTACCCCGTTGATGGTGCAAATGGACAAGCTCGGCAAGACCATTTTTATCACCATTCTGGTAATGATGCTGGCGCTGTTCGTTTTCAGTCTTATCTTCCGTGATATGCCCGTATCAGAGCTGGTGCTGTCGCTGATTAGCCTTGCGGTAGCGGCGGTGCCGGAAGGATTACCGGCCATTATCTCGATCATCCTCTCGCTGGGCGTGCAGGCGATGGCGCGTCGTAAGGCGATTATTCGCAAGCTGCCTACCGTGGAAACGCTGGGGGCGATGACGGTTATCTGCTCGGATAAAACCGGCACCCTGACCATGAATGAGATGACGGTAAAAGCGGTGATTACCGCGGACGCCACCTACCGCGTGGAGGGAGACAGCTACGAGCCGGTGGGCGCGATTCACCCCGTTGACGATCCGACACCGGTCACCGTGACCCAGGGATCTGTGCTGGAGCGCTATCTGCGCACCGTCGATCTATGTAATGACAGCCAGCTGATCAAAGATGAGCAGGGGCTGTGGAAAATCACCGGTGGGCCAACTGAAGGCGCGCTGAAGGTGCTGGCCGCCAAAATCCCGCTTCCGGCAATTGACGCCGAACTGCGCAGTAAAATCCCATTCGATTCGCAATATAAATACATGTCCACCCTCTATCGCCTGGGTGACGAAGAGGTGATGTTAATCACCGGTGCGCCGGACGTCCTTTTCCGTCTTTGCCAGCACCAGCAGACCCAAAACGGGCTGGAGCCGTTCAACCTGCACTACTGGGAAGAGAAGATTGAAGAGTATGCGCGCGAAGGATTGCGCATGGTGGCTGCGGCCTGGAAACCGGCCGCCAGCGGGCAGCGCGAGCTGACGCATGCGGATCTGCAAGAGGGGGTCATCCTGCTCGGCATTGCGGGCATGATGGATCCCCCGCGCCCGGAAGCCATTTCGGCCATTGCCGACTGCTTGCAGGCGGGCATTCGCGTGAAAATGATTACCGGGGATCATCCACAAACGGCGATGAGCATTGGGCAGATGCTGGGTATTGGCAACGCGGCGAGCGCCATTACCGGGCGCGAGCTGGAGGCGATGGACGACCATCAGTTGAGCGAGGCGGCGCAAAAATACGATATCTTTGCCAGAACCAGCCCGGAAGATAAATTCCGCCTGGTGCAGGCGCTGCAAAGTAAGCAGGAAGTGGTCGGGATGACCGGGGACGGGGTGAACGATGCGCCGGCGCTGAAGCGGGCGGATGTCGGCATCGCGATGGGGATCAAAGGTACTGAAGTCACCAAAGAAGCCGCCGATATGGTGTTAACGGATGATAACTTTGCCACCATTGCCCGGGCGGTCCATGAAGGGCGTCGGGTCTACGACAACCTGAAAAAGACCATTTTGTTCGTTATCCCGAGCAACATCGCCCAGGCCTTGCTGATCATAATTGCCCTGCTGGCGGGAAACCTGATCCCATTAACACCGGTACTGATCCTGTGGATGAACATGGCAACCTCGGCAACGCTGTCGTTTGGCCTGGCGTTTGAAGCGGGTGAGAAGGACATCATGAACCGGCCGCCGCGTAAGTCTAACCTGCATGTGATGGACGGTTATGCCATCTGGCGAGTGGTGTTTGTCGGCCTGATGATTGCCATCAGCGCCTTTGTGCTGGAGGCCTGGCTGCAACCTCGCGGCTACTCTCCGGAGTTCATCCGCACCGTGTTGCTGCAAACGCTGGTCACCGCCCAGTGGTTTTACATGCTCAACTGCCGCGTCACCGACGGCTTCTCCCTGAGTAAAGGTCTGCTGGCTAACAAGGGGATATGGATCGTGAGCGGCGTGCTGCTGGCCCTTCAGCTTCTGATCATCTATGCGCCGTTCATGCAAATGCTGTTCGGTACCGAAGCGCTACCGTTCCGCTACTGGATCATCACCTTCCTGATTGGGTTTGCGATGTTCATGATTGTTGAAGCAGAAAAAGTCCTTACCCGGAGATGGCGCACGACGAAAAGATGACTGAATGAGCAGGCTAAGCCTGCCCACCGGCAGGCTTTCTCTTTGACTGAGTACAGAACACTATGATTCGATTTGCCTCGTTCGTTTTTACGCTTGGTATTCTGGTTCCCGCTGCATCTGCTGTAACCTACCCCCTCCCTCCCGAGGGCAGCCGCCTGGTGGGGGCGCCAGTCACCATCACCGTGCTTGAGGGCAATACCCTGCCGCTCGAAGCGTTTGCAGCGCAGCACGGGCAGGGGTTGAGCAATATGCTGGAAGCCAACCCGGGGGTAGATCCGTTTTTACCGCGAGCCGGAACACAGCTGGTGGTGCCGCAGCAGCTTATTCTGCCGCCAACGGTACGCGAGGGGATTGTGGTGAACGTCGCGGAAATGCGACTTTACTATTATCCACCCGGCAGCAACACGGTTGAGGTGCTGCCTATTGGCATCGGCCAGGCCGGGCGCGAAACGCCGCGTAACTGGGTAACCGCCGTTGAGCGCAAACAGGAAGGCCCAACCTGGTCACCCACGCCAAATACGCGACGCGCTTACGCGAAAGAGGGGAAAATGTTGCCCGCGTTCGTTCCCGCCGGGCCGGATAACCCGATGGGGTTGTATGCCCTCTATATCGGCAGGCTGTACGCGATCCACGGTACCAACTCAAATTTCGGCATTGGTCTGCGCGTCAGCCAGGGCTGCATTCGCCTGCGTAATAACGATATCAAATACCTGTTCGATAACGTTTCGGTGGGGACGCGGGTACAGCTTATCGATCAGCCCGTAAAAGTGACCACCGAGCCGGACGGTAGCCGCTGGGTAGAGATTCATGAGCCGCTTTCACGCAATCGCGCGGAATTTGAATCGACAAATAAGGTGCCGCTGCCCATTTCAGCCACGCAAAGGACGCAGCTGATAAGTGAAGGGGCGGGCGCTGAGCTGGAACGGCGGTCGGGGATGCCGGTGAAACTTGCTATGTCTGGTAGTGCCTCGCTTACCGGGCCTTGAGTACCGTAGGTCGGGTAAGCGCAGCGCCACCCGACAAACTGACCGAACGCAGAAAAGCAAAAAGCCTGCTTTAAAAGCAGGCTTTTCAAATTTGGCTCCTCTGACTGGACTCGAACCAGTGACATACGGATTAACAGTCCGCCGTTCTACCGACTGAACTACAGAGGAATCGTGTGAACGGGGCGCATATTATCGACCTGCGTACGCCTTGTCAAAGGATGGATCGCCGACTTTGCACTGTTTGCTGACAAAACCAGCAAAGTGACGTTTTTGCCAACGGAATGCACCATAATTGTGCAGATATACCCCGAATGGGGCAGATCGGAAACCGTTGTCCCCGTCTCAAAACAGGCATCAGTGATTGGCTTTCCTTATTTTCAGCCGCTTAGCAAAGACATACACCCGCTGCAAAAAACTGGCATCCATATTGCAAAACCTGTTTAACAACACAGCCGTTACCGGCACGCTATTTTCGAACAGGGGGCAACATGAACTTAAGACGACTGAAATACTTCGTAAAAATCGTCGATATCGGCAGCCTGACCCAGGCGGCTGAAGTGCTGCATATCGCGCAGCCTGCGCTGAGCCAGCAGGTCGCGACTCTGGAAGGCGAAATGGACCAGCAACTGTTGATCCGCACCAAGCGCGGCGTAACGCCTACCGAAGCGGGAAAAATTTTATATACCCATGCCCGCACGATCCTGCGTCAGTGTGAACAGGCGCAGCTGGCCGTGCACAATGTGGGGCAGACCCTGAGTGGCCATGTCTCCATCGGCCTGGCGCCGGGAACGGCTGCATCGTCGGTAACCATGCCGCTGCTACAGGCGGTGCGCGCGGAGCTACCGGAAGTGCTGGTTTATCTGCATGAGAACAGTGGTTCCGTGCTCAATGACAAACTGCTCAGCGGTCAGCTGGATATGGCGGTGTTGTACGATCGCTCCCCGGTTGCCGGGATCACCAGCCAGCCGCTGCTGAAGGAAGATCTTTACCTGGTCGGTACCCGTGATTGCCCCGGTCAGAGCATTGATTTAACCGCTGTGGCAGAGATGAACCTGTTCCTGCCGCGTGACTACAGTGCCGTGCGCGTGCGCGTTGACGAAGCGTTCTCGCTGCGTCGTCTGACGGCCAAAATTATCGGCGAGATTGATTCTATTTCCACGCTGACTGCCGCCATTGCCAGCGGCATGGGGGTAACGGTTCTGCCCGAGTCTGCCGCACGTTCACTGTGCAGCGCGGCGAACGGCTGGATGGCCCGCATCACCACGCCATCCATGAGCTTACCGCTGTCGTTGAATATGTCTGCGCGCGGCTCCCTGTCACCGCAGGCGCAGGCGGTGAAGGAGATCCTGATGTCTCTGGTCAGTAAGCCGTCGCTGGAAAATCGCGAGCTGCAACTCGTCAGCTGATATTCCAAATAAGCATAAGATGCTGGTTTTTATTATTTGTTCTCCAGCCCGGCTGACTCTAACAATAGTCTTATGTCAGATGCGCCGGAGTGAATTGTGAATTTCCAGCAACTTAAAATTATTCGTGAGGCGGCCAGGCGGGATTACAACCTGACCGAAGTCGCCAATATGCTTTACACCTCTCAGTCGGGCGTCAGCCGACATATCCGCGAGCTGGAGGAGGAGTTAGGCATTGAGATTTTTATCCGTCGCGGCAAGCGCCTGTTGGGTATGACCGAGCCAGGCAAGGCATTGCTGACCATCGCTGAGCGCATTCTCAACGAGGCCAGCAACGTTCGTCGGCTGGCGGATCTCTTTACCAACGATGCTTCGGGTGTGCTGACTATCGCCACCACCCATACGCAGGCGCGTTACAGCCTTCCGACGGTTATCAAAGCATTTCGTGAGATCTTCCCGGACGTACGTCTCGAACTGATCCAGGGCACGCCTCAGGAAATTGAAGTGCTGCTGCATAACGGCGGGGCCGATATCGGTATCGCCAGTGAACGGCTGAGCAACGACCCGCTGCTGGTGGCGTTCCCGTGGTTCCGCTGGCACCACAGCCTGCTGTTACCCGCCGATCACCCGCTGAATCAGGTTTCGCCGTTGACGCTGGAAGAGATCGTCAAATGGCCGCTTATCACCTACCGGCAGGGCATTACCGGACGTTCGCGCATTGATGAAGCATTCAAGCGTAAAGGGCTCACCCCGGACGTGGTGCTGAGCGCGCAGGACTCCGACGTGATCAAAACCTACGTCGAGTTAGGACTGGGGATTGGCCTGGTGGCCGAGCAGTCTGGCGGCGAATATGAAGCCGGAAATCTGGTGCGTCTGGATACGCGTCACCTGTTCGATGCGAATACCGTCTGGCTGGGGCTAAAGCGCGGGCAGCTTCAGCGTAACTACGTGTGGCGTTTCATCGAGCTGTGCAATGCGGGGCTCTCCGTGGATGAGATCAAACGCCAGGTGATGGAGCCGGAAGAAGTGGCGATTGATTATCAGATTTAGTCGTTAATCATTAGGCCGGGTAAGGCGCAGTCGCCACCCGGCAAATTTACCGAACCCACAAAAGCAAAAAGCCTGCTTTAAAAGCAGGCTTTTCAAATTTGGCTCCTCTGACTGGACTCGAACCAGTGACATACGGATTAACAGTCCGCCGTTCTACCGACTGAACTACAGAGGAATCGTGTGAACGAGGCGCATATTATCGACCTGCGTGCGCCTTGTCAAAGGGGAAAACACCGTTTTTATTCGTTTGCCGACAATTTCAGCAAACCGATGATTTAATAGCAAATTTGCTTTCAAATTGCACAGCAAATCGCGCCGCCCGCAAGCAGGCGGCGCGCAGGATCAGAACAGTACGGAGTAGTTCAGACCAAAGGTACGTCCACGGCCTTTATACGTATAAAGACCCGGTGCGCCGTAGGTTGGGCTATACAGCCCCGGTGCGCGCTGGCCCCAGGCGGTGGTGTAGTCTTTGTCCAGCAGGTTTTCCACGCTGAAGCTGACTTTCCCCACCGGCAGGGCGTAGCTGCCCAGGAAATCAACGGTGTTATAGCCATCAATCTTCTTACCGTCGGCGTCAGACACGTCGAAGGTTTGTGTGCTCTGCACGCGCAGGGCCCAGTCGCCCGGCGCCCAGTTGACCCATGCGCTGGCTTTAGACGGGCTGGCGCTGTCGACCGTCAGCTTCTCCCATTTCCCGTTTTCACGCGTTTCGGACTTGATGGCGTTAAAGTTCGCCCCAGTGCTCCAGTCGCTGTCGGTGAAGAAATAGTCCACCTGGCCTTCAACCCCGTAGATACGACGTTTGTCGTCCTCCAGGTTGATGGTCATGTCGCTCTTGTTGATGGTGATGATTTTATCAGAGAGCGAGTAGTAGGCCGCCACCTGGGTACGCAGGTTATCGCCGGTGAAGCGCCAGCCCAGCTCGTAAGCATTGACCTTAATACCGTCCAGCGTTGAGTCGTTCACGTTGACGCTGTTTTGCAGGCGATAGTGACCATCGACCAGCTGATAGGTGCCGGAGCCGTAGTACTTCGCCAGGTCCGGGATCTCGAAGCCCTGGGAGAAGTTAAACCACAGCTGCTGCTGTTCGGTAAGACGTCCAAGGATCCCGGCGTTAAACAGGAAGTTGTTGTAGTCGGTTTTCCCGCCCGGCACCGCGTCAGCGGAGGTCGCTTTGCCGGTTGCGATTGCCTGCTGCTGGGCGTAGCCGACAAAATCGTCCACCTTGTTTTCGGTGTACTGGTAACGCACGCCGCCGCTCAGGGTGATGGCGTCAATGTCATAGCTGGCTTGCAGGAACGGCGCGAGGTTGGTAATGCTGTAACCCGGATAACGGCCCACGTTGTAGGCGTTATCCAGCTCCATGCCGCCGCTCGCCGCCGCTTTGCTTAAGTCGAAGAACTGCTGGTTGGCATCGAACGTTTCATGGTCGGCGTCTACACCCCAGGTGAGGGTCAGGTCGTCCATCGGCTTGCTGTTCAGCGTCAGCTTGCCGCCGTAAAAATCGGTTTTCTGCTGGGAAGCGCCAATGCTGGTCACCGCGCCTTTGCTCAGCGTCGGGAACGGGTAGTAGGTCAGGCTCTCGTCACGGTAGTAAATCTGCGCAACCAGATCCTGGCCCCAGAAATCGGTGTTCGAGTATTGCAGGTTAATCAGGTGACGCTCTGTGCCCGGGATACGGTCAGAGTTCAGGTTGTCTTTGTTGTAGGCTTTGGCATCGCCCGTGACCGCAGCGAAATTCTCCCCAAGGAACAGGCCGTGCTTGCCGTCGGATTCGCTCTTGTAGTACTGCGTGGTTAACTGGAGCTGCTGATGATCGTCGATGTTGATGGTGCCTGTCCCCATCACGTCGATACGGTCGGAATACTGCAAGCCGGTCTGGGTGTTATCGATAATCACCTCGTCGCCGTTGCCGTCATACCAGCCGCCGTAGCGCTGATAGGAGATCGACAGACGACCAGAGGCGTTGTCATTGCCGCCGCTCACGGCTGCCGATACGTTCTCATCATGGTCGTTATGGCTGTTAAACCCGCTTTTTGCCCCGGTCTGGAACTCCACTTCGGTCTCCGGCTGGCCTTTTTTGGTGACGATGTTCACCAGCCCGCCGGTACTGCCGCCGCCGTACAGCGAGGTGGCGCCGGAAATGACTTCGATACGGTCAATGTTGAACGGATCGATAGAGTCGAGCTGGCGGCTGTCGCTGCGGGACGAGTTCAGACGTACGCCGTCCACCATCACCATCATGGAGCGCCCGCGCAGGTTCATGCCGTAGTTGGTACGTCCCTGGCTGCTGACGTCCATGCCGGGGATCAGCTGGGCCAGCACGTCTTTAATCTCTTTCCCGCCCTGAACCTGCTGCTCAATTTCCGCCCGCTCAATAACCCAGGTGGTTTGCGCCATCTCTGCCACGCTGCGATGTGCCCGGCTGGCGGAGACCACAATATCTTCTTCCTTTTGTTCTTCCGCCCACGCAGAGGTAGAAAGCATGGCAAGCAAGCACGGATTTAAAACCCAAAGATGAGAACGTTTCATTGTTATGTTGATCCTGAATGTGTGTGTCAGTACTCGGTGGTCTTCATTAATGATTTAAAAACCTGGCTGCTCTCCGGGCTGGTGGTGCTCCGCCAGTGGATCACGCCGGGGGTGGTTGCCAGCTCAAACGGCTCGTCATCGTGAGCGCGATTCAAAATTCGCGCCGCGCGCCAGGCCATCAGGCTGAGCTGGGGTTCGGCAATACCGAGACGGTGCATCCCGGCATTGACGGCAAACAGGCGGTTGCTCTGCGGGCCGTCCCATTCAAGGGTGAAATCGTTGTTGATGCAGAAGGCTTCATCCTCATCCAGACGCAGTCGGGAAGAGAGCGGGGCGAGAAACGCGGGCTGCACGGCGCTGTAGCCGGTGGCGAAAATCACCACGTCGCTCTCCAGCTGTTCGCGCCCGCCGTCCAGGTGATGCTGGATGCTGAGGCGATGTCCGGTTTCCTGGCGCGTCAGCGCCGTCACCGAGCGGGACGGCAACAGATGCGCCCAGGGTTTTTCGCGCAGCACTTCGAAGCGGTGATACATGGCGCGATAGATGGCCAGCAGCGACTCCGTGGTGATCCCGTCGGAGGTCATCTTCTGCTCCTGCAACATCTGACGTCGGGCGTCGTCACCAAGGGTCGAGAAGCTGTCCACGTACTCCGGCGTGAAATACTCGTTAGCAAACGCGGCTTCATCCAGCGCGTTGTAGTTGTTGCGGCGCGACACCCAGTTGAGGCTCAGTGGCTGTCCCCATTCCCCACGGAAGATATTTAAAAACAGATCCGCACCGCTCTGGCCGCCGCCGACGACGGTGACGCGCTTGCCCGCTAAATCCGGCGTGCGCAGCATCATTTCGCTGGCGTGGAAGCAGGTATCGTCCTGCGCGGTGACGCAGTCTGGGAGATTGATCTGCTTCCCAATCCCCACGCAGACGTGGCGCGCCAGGAAGCGATCCCGCTGGGTCACGACCTCAAACAGACCGTTTTGCTCATCAAAGCTGACCTGCTGTACCTGCTGGCTGAAGGCCAGGTTAGTGAGGTTATCCGCCGCCCAGCACAGGTAGTCGGCAAACTCCTCGCGCGAGACGGTGCGCTGCTCGGTAGTGAGGAAACGGTAGAACTTTTTGCGCTGTACCAGGTAGTTCAGGAAGCTGTGGCGGTTGGTTGGCTCCACGGCGCTCACCAGATCCTTCAGAAAGCTGGTCTGCATATGGCAGTCCGGCACCATCATCCCCGGGTGCCAGGAGAAGTGCGGCTTGCGTTCAAGAAACAGCGAGCTAAAACCGTCCAGCTCCTCTGCCAGCGCGGCAATACTGAGGTTGAACGGACCGATACCAATGCCGATGAAATCATAGGTTTTCATTGCGCTGACTCCTGGGAGACCAGAAAAAGAGGGTTATCAAGATCGCAGACGTAGTTCGGCAGCATGCGGCTACCGCCGTCGTGTTCAGAGAAGGTCAGTTTGACGGGGTTGAGGATCACGCGAATAATCTGCGGCTTAAACAGGTCGAACTTCGCGAAGCGCGCTGCAAGATCCGGATGGGCGGCCATATAGCGACGTAACACCAGCGCCAGGATCTGATAGAAGCGGGTTTCGCTCACGCCGCATTGCAGGGTGAGGCGGGATATAAAGCGCAGTACCGTGACAAAGTTGCCGGTTTGCAGGTCGTGGATGATGTAATCCGCGCTGAGGCGCGCCGTCACCGCTTTTACCTGCTCCGGCAGGCTCTGCATCTGCGGGAAATTTTCATCCACCAGGCGCATGTCGCCCTGGAAATCCTTCAGCAAAATGCGCTGCGGAACGTAATCTTTCATCACCAGCGTGACGTTCTGGCCGTGGGCGATGAGCGCCACCCCGTAGCGACAGAGCAGGTGGTAGAAGGGGATCACCGTCGCCTCAAACAGCTTTTCCAGCCATGCGTCAGGGGTTAACCCCGAGCGTTTGATCCACGCGTCAATCAGCGGGCGCCCCTGGTTATCGGTTTCCATCAGCGCCGCCATCAGCACCGCCTGTTCGCCATCCTGTAAATAGCAGGATGGGTTCTCGCGCCAGATCACCCCCAGCATCTCCTGATAGCGGTACGGCGCCTCAGGCAAAGCGGCATAACCCGGATGCGACAGATATCCGGCAGCGGGTTCGCCAAGCACCTGCGCCCCGGAGCGAATCAGCGTGGCATCGCTGGCGAACTGCTGCTGTAGCCAGCGCGAGGCCAGCGGACCGGCGGCGATATATTTGCCCGGAATACCGCGATAGCAGGAGGTGTTGTAGATAGTCAGCGGCAGCTTGATGTCATACGGCGCGCGACGGCTGGCGTTGGTCAGCGTGCGCAGGGACTGCTGCGCCAGATACTCATCGCCGAACTCACCCAGCTCCACCATCTCACCGCGCGCGAGCTGCGCCAGGAAATGAATGGCAATTTTTTGCTGCCACTGCCACGGGTGCAGCGGCACCGGCAGCCAGCTGTCGTCCAGCTCCAGCTCCTGCCAGCGGGCGTTGAACCGTTCGCGCTCGGCATCGTCCATGGCGCTGGCGAGCAGGGCGTTAATATCGCAATCGGCGTCGCTGCTCCAGACCAGACGCTCGCGCTGCACGGCGACCCAGTGCAGGCGAAAACGCCCGCGATATTCCGGCGCGTACCGGCGCAGGGCATCCAGCCCCCAGCCGCGGCGTCCCTTGTTGAAAATAAACTTCGGGTGACCGCGCATCAGGCACTGTAGTTCGTCCGGGTCAAGGTGGATCAGTGCATCGGCATCCAGCGTTTCACGCGCCTGCAACAGCTGCATATCACCCCGCAGCGTGGCGTAGAGATCTTCCATGTGCTCCGCCGTTTGCGCGTCGCTCATCTCCAGCACGCTGGCCAGTTGCAGCAGCGCGTTTTCCGCTTCAACCGCCGCGCCGCTGGTGGTGGTCAGGGTATCAGGGTCAATATGCAGCCAGCCCCAGATCCCACGCGTGGCGCGGAACTGCCAGCAGGCGTTGCCCATGGTGATGCGCCAGTGGTCCGCTGAAACCGGCTCGGCGCGCAGGGTGCGTTCATATTCCAGTTCGGCGAGGATCTTCGCCACCATCTCGCGGTTCACTTTCTGCCAGAGTGCGTTCACAGTTCCACCTCGTGGAAGAAGCGATGACGCTCGCTCATGATGAGACGGGAGCGTTTGTGCGGGAAGTCGAACTCTTTCACCGTATCGAAACCAGCGGACGCCAGATGGCGGAACAGACGCTGGTTGTCGAAGCGCGGCTCGGCCACAATGCGCGCCGTGCGCGGTTCATCGAGATACAGATAGTGGCTGAGGCCACGCAGCCAGCTGCGGATATACTGCGCCCCGCGCCAGTTCTCTTCGCCCACCAGCATGTGCAGCCCACGGTCAAAGGGCTGCCAGCGGTAGTGGCGGCCAATGCGGTCTTCTGCCGCCCAGTAGAGTTCAAAATAGCCGAACGGCTGATCGTCAAAGCAGCCGATCACCGGATAACAATAAGTCGAGTCGAGCTGGCGACGCAGGTAGTTCTCCTGCTCGGCCTGCGGACCGGCCATCTCCCAGAAGGCATTTACGCGCGGGTTGTTCATCCAGCGGGTAAAACGCTCGCCGTCCAGCGCCACGTCCGCCACGCGGAAGCTCAGGGTGCGCTTAATCTGCGGATCGTAACGGCGGTACACCTCGCCCTGCGGGCGGTGAGGGCGCAGCGGGAAGTACAGCTGACGGCTTTCGTCAAACTGCATTCCGCCGCTCGCCTGCGGACGTTCGCCTTTCAGCCACAGCGGCAGCTGCCAGAAAATTTCACGCGCCAGATAATCCCCGCTTACGAGGCTAAACAGCGCCTGCGCCTGAGGTTCATCCTGCCAGGCAGCCCACGGCAGGGTTATGCCTGTCAGGGCGGGCGCGGCAACAAACAGCTGGTCGAGGGCGTCCACCAGCCAGCCGTCCGGGAGCCCGGTCAGCCGCTCCAGCACCGCGCTGCCGTCAAGACCCAGCGTCAGCGGCAGGTTTTGTTCCGTGACCGTGCAGCGAAAGCCGTAGCCGGAATGGACGATATTCGCGTTTGCCATCACGCCTTCTCCTTATAAAACGGGTTGCTAAAGTCGAAATAGATCACCGCCGGATCGACGATGGTGTTTTCGTTGCGATCGTGCAGGTAGCAGAAGAAGTTGCCTTTGCAGTTCCAGGTCGGGCTGTCGAGCACATAATCAAGGCAGCGGGTCTGCTTCGCCGTCGTGCGCAGTTCGGCCAGCGCGTCACGCACGCGGGACATCAGGTTCTCTTCGCTGTCGAAACCGGCAGCGGCGAGCGCGGCGGTGACGGCAAGGGTAGAGTTCAGCAGCAGGTAATAAGGGAAGTAGCGCAGCAGCTGGCTCTCACCGAAGCGGTTTTCCACCTCGGTTTCACCTGCCTCTTTCAGCCACGCGTCGGCCCCTTCGGTCCAGGCGCTGCCCTGGCAGTCGCGGTAGATCAGCCCGACGGGGAAATCCTGCTGCATCTCAACGAGGATATTTTGCTGGTGCGCCAGCAGGACCAGACCGTAGTCCGCCTCGGCGCTGAACAGCGGCAGCAATACCCGGTCGCAGTAGGCGTCCAGCCAGCAGCGCGCGGCCTGGGCGAGCGGGAGATCCAGACGCTGGCTCAGACGACGGACCGCCGCGGCGAGCAGGCTGTCGCCGCCGTCCGGCGCGGCCTGGGTCAGGCTCACCAGCACGTTGGTTTGCGTATCAGGGGTATCGAACAGCAGGTTGACGCGCAGGGCCATCAGGCTCTCTTCCTGAACGACGCCGTGCTCATCGCGCAGCCCCGCCCAGCCATCCTCCTGCATCACGCGCATGGTCGGGTAGCGCGCCTGAAGTTCCTGCCAGCGTGCCGTTTTCGCCAGCCGTGCCAGGCGCATGCCGCGCTTAACCTCTTTCACCGACAGCGTGCGCACGGAGTTGGTCAGCCGCACGCTCAGGGAAAACTTAATCATGTCGCTGTTGGTTTCGCTGTACAGCGAGCGGGAAGAGCTGGTGGGCAGCCATTGCGCACCCGCTTCGCCCAGATCGCGCAGGGCGCCTTTTTCTACCAGACGCTGGCACCAGTCCTGCTCCAGCAGATAGTCGGCCTGCCACGGGTGCATCGGCAGCAGCCAGCAGGTGTCGGTGAAGTGACCGAGAAGGGCCGGTGCGCTCTGTGCGGCGAAGCGCAGCAGACGCTCGCGCAGGGAGACATTCAGGCTGTCGCCGGTAACCAGCTCATGCTCAACCGCAAACCAGCGCAGCGGGAAGCGGGAGGCGAAATCCGGCAGATAGCGGCGCGCCTCGGCCTCGTTAAACGGCTCGTGCGACTTTGGGGCAGGATGAAAAGCATGGCCGACCAGCAGCGCCTGTTCCGCTTCGGCAAAGGTCAGCGGCTTATCGCGCAGGTTTGCCCAGTTGTGGCGTAAATCAATGGCCTGCCAGGTATGCGTATGGCTTTCCAGGACGCGCTGCTTAAAGCGAGCCAGCGTATCGGCATCCAGAGCGCCTTTTACTGTTTCTTTTTCAAGAATTAAATCAATCAGTTGATGGAATGTGACCGTGTCACCGCCGTCGCTGTCGGCCTGAATCAGCGTTGCCGGAAAACGATACTGGTGATGCTGCGTGGGGGAGAAATAGCGTACCGGAACCCGAATGGCCTGGGTTGGGGAGAGCGGGATATGAATCTGTGATAACTCATCCGCACGGGTTGCGGGAAGATAGTGCCAGTCCTTCGTTTCGCGCAGCAGCGCGTTCAAAAAACACTGGGCCGCAACATCTGTACCGGCGGAGCGGGGCAGAGTACGCATAGTTGTACCTCATTCCATGACTGATAATAATTCTCGTTATGATATTCATTCTGTTTACAGTGGCAACTATTTTTGCAATATTTGTTTTCATAAACTTCATAATTTCCACACATTTATTGACATTATCTTCACAATTTTATGCGCACCCGTACTGAGAATCTCACTGACGTTGCGGCCCCCAAAACTAACTGGCCCCTGGCATTGGGCGCCGGTTTATTAGGTATTGGGCAAAACGGTTTGCTGGTCATGCTGCCGCAGCTGGTCTCCATGACCGGACTGTCGCTCTCCGTCTGGGCCGGGCTGCTGATGTTCGGCTCGATGCTCTTTTTACCCGCATCGCCCTGGTGGGGACGCCAGAGCGAGCGGCACGGCTGTAAGATCGTTATGCTGGCCTCGCTGGGCGGCTATCTGGCGAGCTTCGTCGTGATGGCGCTGGTGGTCTGGGCGATGGCGAACGGCGCGCTGAATGCCCTCTGGGGAATGGCGGGCCTGGTGCTGTCGCGCATGCTGTACGGCCTGACGGTATCAGGGCTGGTGCCTGCGGCCCAGACGTGGGCCATTCAACGCGCGGGGCTGGATAAAAGGATGGCGGCGCTGGCGACGATAAGCTCTGGCCTGAGCTGCGGGCGTCTGCTGGGACCGCCTCTGGCCGCGCTGATGCTCAGCGTCAGCCCGGTCGCACCGCTCTGGCTGATGGCGCTGGCGCCGTTGATCGCGCTGCTGCTGGTGCTGCGCGAAGCCGCCGATCCCCCGCTGCCGCCGGTGGCGCAGCAGTCGACGCGGTTACAGGCCTCCATGCTGCCTTTCCTGGTGCTGGCGCTGCTGCTGGCGGCGCTGGTCAGCCTGATGCAGCTTGGTTTATCGCCACATCTTCACCCGTTATTTAATGGCGATGCCGTGCAAATCAGCCATCATGTCGCGCTGCTACTAAGTTTGGCCGCGCTGACGACCCTGGCGGCGCAGTTTCTGGTGGTACGCCCGCAGCATTTTACCCCGAGAGTGTTACTCTTGATTGCCGCAGTACTGATGGTGGCGGGTCTTGGGCTGATGTGTTTCGCCAGTTTAGCCCTGTTCTACGTGGGCATTGTCATCACTTCGCTGGGGGCCGCCATGGCAACGCCGGGATACCAGCTTTTGCTCAACGATCGGCTGACGACG
Source organism: Enterobacter cloacae complex sp. IR5403 (assembly GCF_049238705.1). Taxonomy (NCBI): domain Bacteria; kingdom Pseudomonadati; phylum Pseudomonadota; class Gammaproteobacteria; order Enterobacterales; family Enterobacteriaceae; genus Enterobacter; species Enterobacter cloacae complex sp. IR5403. The sequence continues at coordinate 45,581 of NZ_JBMKHP010000006.1, forward strand.
GGCAAAGGCGCAGGGGTGATCGCCACCAGCCATACGCTGGGGTACGGGGCCAGCGCGCTGCTGGTACCCGTGGTGACGCGCGTTTACGGTGAGCAGTTTTTGATTACTGCCGCATGGGGAATGGCGCTGCTGTTTCTTGCGGTGAGCGTGTGGGTACGATCGACCGATCGTACCCCTTAAACATCAGTGGAACGGATGAGAGGAGGTGCTGGCTGCGTCCTCACTTTGCCGCAGACGCTGGAGCGGATCCTGCTGATAAAACTGGCAAAAACGCTGCCACAGCGCCGGGAAGCGCGGGGCGAAAAGCTCAGGTGCGCTAAAGAAATACTCGGACAGCACCGCAAAGCACTCGGCGGGATCGGTCGCGGCATAGGCATCAATGCTGGCCGCGCTTTCACCCACCAGGTCTATCTCATCCTGAATGTTTTCCATCGCCGCGTGCAGGTCGTGCTCCCATCCCGCGACTTCACGCAGCGGGATCAGCGGCACGCCGCTGGCGCGATCGCCGTTGCGGGTATCCAGCTTGTGCGCCACTTCGTGAATGATCAGGTTGAAGCCCGAGGCATCGAACGAGTCCTGAATATCCAGCCAGTTGAGGATGATTGGCCCTTGCTGCCAGCTCTGCCCGGACTGCACCATACGCTGGTTGTGCACCAGCCCGATGTCATCCTCCCACTCATCATCGACGATAAACGGCGCCGGGTAGATCAGCACTTCGTGGAAGCCATCCAGCCATTCGATACCCAGCTCCAGCACCGGCAAGCAGAAGAGCAGGGCGATGCGGGAATTTTTAAGCGGATCCAGTTCGAAGCCCTGTAGCGGCACCAGCCGTTTTTGCTGTAAAAAACGCTCGGCCAGCTGAATCAGCTTTGATTGCTCTTCAGGCAAGAGATTCGCCAGCACGGGGATCGCCAGAGCCTCATCCCAGGGCAGCGCCATATTTCGACCAGCGTCGTTCGTTTTCCAGGGCCACTTAATCATCGCTTTGCTCGTTACTCGCACGTGAACAAAATGGAAAGGTCAGGGGCTGTTAGCATGCCAACATACTCTGTTAAGCAGTATGACACTCCTCTTCGGCTGCATGCAGACTGGCAGCCTGTTTAAGAGGGATCCAGCCCGCATAAACTATCACTATGTGCCGTCAGGTTGATAGCGCTTTAGGGGTATCCCCTTCATTTTGTGAAGTATGTCGTGCGCGACTATGATAAATCTCTTCTTACCCTACCGTGCTTAAGGATCCCGTCAGTATGCCCGTCAATTTTGACCTCAACGATCTCTATGCCTTCCGCGCTTTACTGGAATACGGCAATTTCCGTCTTGCGGCGGAGTCTATCTGCCTTTCCCAGTCGGCGTTGAGTCGCAGGATTGAAAAGCTGGAGGCGGCACTGGGGACAAAACTGTTCGACAGAACCACCCGGCGCGTCACGCTGACCCTGTATGGACAGACCTTTGCCGACCGGTGCGGACAGCTGCTTGCTGATGTGGAGTCCATGCTTTCGGATATCGATAAGGCCAGCGAGGAGCGTACGGGGCTGATCACCGTGGCGACGGTGCCGTCCGCCGCCTGTTACTTTATGCCGGATGTGATCCGCCGCTTTCAGTCCCGTTACCCCCGCGTGCGCATAAAACTGATCGACAGCAGCGCCGGAAATGTTATCGAGGCCGTCACCCGCGGACAGGCGGATTTTGGTATCTGCTTTGCACGGAGCTTGCAGCCCGACATCGAGTTTGTCCCGCTGGTGGAGGATGTCTACGTGGCCGCCTGCCGACGCGACAGCCCGCTTGCAAAAAGAAAAAGCCTGACGTGGCAGGCTTTTTATCAGCAGGATTATATCGGTCTGGATAAGACCTCCGGCAACCGCAATCTTCTCGACCAGCGGGTCGGGCATATTCGGCCTGAGCGCCCCAGCATCTGCGAAACGCGGCACGTGACGACCATGCTGGGGATGGTTGAAGCCGGGATCGGTATTGCGGCCGTTCCCGCCATGTCAATGCCCCGCGCCGAGCATTCGCTGCTGACGTCGGTGCCTTTAACCGAGCCTGAAGTCAGGCGAACCGTGGGGCTGATCCGCCGCCGCGGGCGGATCCAGTCCTATATTGCTGCCGAACTCGAAACGTTGATTACCGAGCAGTATCGCGAGGTGCACTGACGGGCGTTAAGCCCGTTGCCGTAATGACGCTGGCGGCCTGTGGCGAGGCGAGAAAAGTCAGCAGCGCTTTTCCCTGTTCGGGATGGTCGGCCTTCTGCGTGACGGCTCCGGCGAAACGGGTAATGTACTGCATGTCGTCAGGCAACTTACCGACAAACGTCACCCCCGGGACCGGCAGAAGCTCGCTCACCTGCTGAAAGCCGAGATCGTATTTCCCTTTTGCCACTTCAGACGCCACCGGGATACGCTCAACCCGGTGCGCTTTATCGTGAACCTGGCCGTCGATACCCAGCTTACGGAACAGCTGGCTCTCAACATACCGGCCGCTGGCGCTGTCGGAATAAGCCATGGAGTGCGCCTTCAGCAGCGTTTGCCGCAGGGCAGGCACCGTACTGATATCCGGCACCGGCGCGCCCGCTTTGACGACCATCCCGACGGGCGAATCCGCCAGCTCCACGCGGGAGCCTGGCGCGGTCCTGCGATCCTGTTCCAGTTTCGCCAGCGCATCGCCCACCATAATCACCACGTCCGCTTTTTCGCCCCGGGCGAGCCGGGCCGGAATGGCCTGCGGCGTTTTGCCCATCGACGGGCCGGAGATCACAATGAGCCTGTCGCCGCTTTGCGCTTCGTACTGCGGCGTCAGCTTCTCCAGCGCCGCTTTGAAGCCGCCAGAAATCATCACCGTCACATCCTGCGCAAGCGCGCCCGCGCTGAGGGTGGCGAAGGTCAGGGCGGCAATCACCGTTCTGAATGTAAGCATGAGGGATCACTCCTTAACGGCAGTTTGCAGGATTAACGTGCGACGACGATAGAGATAAAGCGTTGCCAGCAGGGCGCACACGGCGGCAAAGCTCATCCAGTAGCCCGGGGAGGCTTTGTCGCCGGTGTACTCAATTAAGGCGGTCGAAATCACCGGCGTGAAACCGCCAAAGACCGCCGTTGCCAGGCTGTAAGCCAGCGAGAAGCCCGCCACGCGCACCTCTGCTGGCATGATCTCCGTCAGGGCCGGGATCATCGCGCCGTTATACAGGCCGTAGAGGAAAGAGAGCCACAGCAGCACGGTCAGCATCATTGAGAAGCTCGGGGCTGCGGCCAGCATCGTCAGCGCCGGATAGCTGGTCGCCAGCGCCAGCAGCGTCATGGCGATCAGCACCGGTTTACGCCCGAAGCGATCCGACAGCGCGCCGCCCACCGGCAGCCAGATGAAGTTGGACACCGCCACCAGCAGCGTGACCAGAAGACTGTCCGACGCGCTGAGCATCAGGACTTTTTTACCGAAGGTCGGTGCATAAACGGTGATCAGGTAAAACGCGGTGGTGGTCATCGCCACCATCAGCATGCCCGCGACGACTACCGGCCAGTTGGCGAGCAGTGTTGTGAAGACCTGACGCATCGCCAGATGGTGGCGACGGGCGCTGAATTCCTCGGTCTCTTCCAGCTTGCGGCGCAGGAAAAAGATAAACGGCACAATCAGACAGCCAAACAGGAACGGAATACGCCACCCCCATTCGCGAATGGCACTCTCCTCCAGCACCACATTCAGCGCAAAGCCCATCGCCGCCGCGATCATAATGGCGACCTGCTGGCTACCCGACTGCCAGCTGGTGTAGAAACCCTTGCGGCCCGGCGTGGCGATCTCCGCCAGATAAACCGAAACCCCGCCCAGCTCGGCGCCTGCCGAAAAACCCTGCAACAGGCGGCCGGTCAGCACCAGCAGCGGCGCCCACAGGCCAATGCTCTGATAAGACGGGATCAGCACGATCAGGAACGTTCCGGCGGCCATAATCGACAGGGTGACGATCAGCCCTTTACGGCGACCCACTTTATCAATGTAAGCCCCCAGCACAATGGCTCCGATCGGACGCATCAGGAAGCCCGCGCCAAAGACGGCGAAGGTCATCATCAGTGACGCAAATTCACTGCTTGCCGGGAAAAAAGTATGGGCGATGTAGGTGGCATAAAAGCCGAACAGAAAGAAGTCGAATTGCTCAAGAAAGTTGCCCGACGTGACGCGGAAAATCGCGCCCGCTTTGGCACGAACCGTTGCAGGTGAGGTTGAGGAAACCATGATTATCTCCAGTTTTATAGTGACGTTATGCTCGTCTGTTTCTGAAAACTGGATCAGGATCTGGAAATTAATAAGCGCAAATAGCGCATGAACTGATGCGCGTGGTGCATTAATGACAAAGCGTTGACCAGTATTTACATACTCAACAATAACTTAACATTTCAGTGATCTTTTATTTACTCGATTTCGCTAAGTTGCTGATATATCAGTTTTGTGACATCGCGCAGGTGAGAAGCCAGGCGGGGCCTGGCTCGGGATTATCAGCGCAGCGCGTTCGCAATCGCGCTAAACATCAGCGACGCTTCCAGCGGCTGGGCGCTGAATGACGGCTCTGCCTGCGGCCAGGTGGACCACTGGACGATAACCAGATTTTCTTTCTGATTAACCATGATCATCTGACCAAAAATACCCAGCGCCCACAGGGAATCCTTCAGCGAATTTTCGACTTTCGGCTCCACGTGTGTGGCGGTGGCTGGCACTTCGTTGTTCCACCACTGGTAGCCGTACAACCCCTTCGGATGCGCGTCGGACACCGATCCTTTGGCCTGTGTCCAGGCTGAGGACTGTTTCACCCAGCCCTCGGGGAGGATCTGTTTTCCGTCCGGCAGCGTACCGTTATGCAGGATAAACTCCCCGAAACGCCCCCAGTCTTCCAGCGTGGCGTTAAACCCATGCGCACCCACGTCGTGCTGGCCTTTGCTGTAGGCATGCCACACGCCGTCGCTCGCCATGCCGTACGGCTGCCAGATGCTTTTCTCCAGATACGCCGCGAGCGTCATGCCGGTGGCGCGCTCAAGCACATCGCCTAACAGCCAGGCGCCACCCGAGGAATAGGACCAGTTTTCGCCCGCCGGGTGTTCACGGTGTAACCCCTTGACCAGGGTGCGCACGCAGTCGTAGGTGCCCGGCTTCGCTTCGCATTCGGTAAGCCGGGCGAAGTCAGATTGCGGGTTGGTGTAATCTTCGTTCCACGCCACGCCAGAGGTGTGGGTGATGAGCTGTTTCAGCGTTACGCCCTCCCAGGCGGTGCCTTTTAAATCCGGTTCGTATTGGGTGACAAGGTCGTCCAGGGAGTGGATTTTCCCTTCTTTAATTGCAACACCCACCAGCGCGGAGACCACCGATTTGCCCACGGAGCGCGACGTCCAGAACGTGGAGTCGGTATTGCCTTCTCCCAGGTATTTATAGGCCACTTTGCCGTTTTTCAGCACCAGCATGCCGCTGACGTTCTGGCGTTTCAGGTAATCCTGAAGAGTGTAACTCTTACCCTTCACCTGATAGCGGGCATCGGTGAGCGGTTTTTCTGCGGGCAGCAGCGGCGTAGCGTTGCCGTGGCGGAACACGTCCCCCGCGTAGTTGCGGTAGTCATTGCGAAAGCCCACCACGCGATCGGCCTGGCTCCAGGTGAGCATGGTATGGGCGTCCGGGAGTCTGGCGTCGAAAGGCGCCGGACAGGTGGTGAGGTCGGTACCCTTGCAGGCCGCCATGACGGCGGGCGAGAGCAGGCTGCTGACAACCAGCGCCGCGAGCAGTGTGCGGTTTGTTTTGATTTTCATATTTATCTCGTTTGGCTCAGGAAGGACTTCAGTTTAAGAACCTGCGGCCTATAATAAAAAACGCGTAATGGGGGAAAATCCCCCGGAAAAATCGCGTGGAGAATGACGTGGCATCACTGATCTATTCCTTTGCCCAGCTTGAAGCGTTCACTGCCGTCGCTGAACACGGCAGCCTGATGAAGGCGGCGAGTAAACTCGGCAAAGATCGTACTACCCTGCGGGATCTGATCGATTTCCTTGAGGATGGGCTGGGCTACGCTCTGTTCCTGCGGGAGGGGCGCAGCCTGCGCCTGACGCCGGAGGGGGAGCAGCTTCAGCGGCAGGCGCACCTGCTGATGCGGCAGGTCAAAGCGTTTGAGGCGTTTGCCAGATCGGTACCGTACAGCGCGACGCAGGACATTGCCCTCGTTTACGATCCGTTCACCCCCAGAGCTTTTTTACAGGCGCTGATTATCACACTGGCGGCGAAAAAGATCCGCCTGAGCCTGACCAGCGCGTCACGCGATGAGGCGGAAGCCATGCTGGCGAGCGGTCAGGCCGATCTGGGCATCTGCCAGGCGCGCAACCGCAGCGTGGGCAATGAGATGGAGTGGCGGGCGCTGGGGGCGATCGAAATGGATTTTTACGCCGCAACGGCGCTTTTTGCGGAGGTGGCATCGCCGGTGTCGCTGCTCGATCTCTCTCTGGTGCCACAGGTGATTATGCATGCCGCATCAGACGAGCCGGTCGCCCGTCGCCTGCAAATTTCAGGGCACACCCTTTTCACTAACGAACTGGAGATGCTGCGCGGCCTGCTGGAGCAGGGCTGCGGCTGGGGGTTTTTGCCGACCCATCTTCAGGCAACGCAGTGGAAAAATGTAAAAAGGCTGCCCACCGAAGTGGGCAGCCAGGGGATAAGCCAGACGATGGTCACTATCTGGAAGCCGGGCAGCGACAAGCGCGGGTTGATCAACGATACGCTGTCGCTGCTTCCGGCGTTATGGAAACGCTCAGCGCTGTGAGCACCCTTTGCACTGTTTATTCTGGATCTGCTGGAAGAAGTCGTTGCCTTTGTCATCCACCAGGATAAACGCCGGGAAGTTCTCCACTTCAATTTTCCAGATCGCTTCCATTCCCAGTTCAGGATACGCCACGCACTCCAGGCTCTTGATGCTGTTTTGCGCCAGCACCGCCGCCGGGCCGCCGATGCTGCCGAGGTAGAAGCCGCCGTGCTTATGGCAGGCGTCGGTGACCTGCTGGCTACGGTTACCTTTGGCCAGCATGATCATGCTCGCACCGTGGGATTGCAGTAAGTCCACGTAGGAGTCCATACGCCCGGCGGTGGTTGGGCCTAAGGAGCCAGACGCGTAGCCTTCTGGCGTTTTCGCCGGGCCTGCGTAGTAAATCGGGTGATCTTTAACGTACTGCGGCAGTTCTTCCCCGTTATCGAGCAGCTCTTTCAGCTTCGCGTGGGCGATATCGCGCGCCACGATGATGGTGCCGCTCAGCGACAGGCGGGTGGATACCGGGTGCGCGGAAAGCTGCGCCAGAATGTCGGGCATCGGCTTGTTCAGATCAATGCTTACCACGTCGCCTTCTCCCTGCTGGCGCAGGGATTCAGGAATATACTGGCCCGGATTGTGCTCCAGCTTCTCAATCCAGATCCCCTCGCGGTTAATCTTCGCCTTGATGTTGCGGTCAGCGGAGCAGGAGACGCCCATGCCGATCGGGCAGGAGGCGCCGTGGCGCGGCAGACGGATCACGCGAATATCGTGCGCGAAGTATTTCCCGCCAAACTGCGCGCCAAGGCCGAGGTTTTGCGCTTCCTGAAGCAGTTCCTGCTCAAGCTGGACGTCGCGGAACGCCTGGCCGTGCGCGTTGCCTTCGGTTGGCAGGCCATCGTAATAGCGCGCAGAGGCGAGCTTGACGGTTTTCAGCGTGGCTTCCGCTGAGGTGCCGCCGATAACGAAGGCGATATGGTAAGGCGGGCAGGCCGCGGTGCCCAGGGTCCGCATCTTCTCAACCAGATAATTTTTCAGCTTCGCCGGGGTGATCAGCGCTTTGGTTTCCTGATACAGATAAGTTTTGTTGGCGGAACCGCCGCCTTTCGCCATGCACAGGAATTTATACTCGTCACCATCAACGCTGTAGAGGTCGATCTGCGCGGGCAGGTTGGTGCCGGTGTTCACCTCTTTATACATATCCAGCGCCGCATTCTGCGAGTAGCGCAGGTTGTCTTCAATATAGGTGTTATACACGCCCTGACTCAGCGCCGCTTCGTCGCCGCCGCCGGTCCAGACGCGCTGGCCTTTCTTACCCATAATGATTGCCGTGCCGGTATCCTGACAGGTGGGCAGCACGCCTTTCGCCGCAATCTCGGAGTTGCGCAGGAATTGCAGGGCAACGTACTTATCGTTCTCGCTGGCTTCCGGGTCGCTCAGAATAGCCGCAACCTGCTTCTGGTGAGAGGTGCGCAGCATAAATGCCGCGTCGTGGAAGGCCTGCTGTGCCAGCAGGGTCAGCGCCTCTGGCTCGACTTTCAGCACTTCCTGACCGTCGAACTCGGCAACGGAAACGTGCTCTTTGGTCAGCAGATAATATTCGGTATCGTCATGCGCGAGGGGGAAGGGGGTCTGGTAGATAAAGGGTTTGTTTGACATAGCTTGCTCCACAAAAATTTAACCGCCGGAGGAAATGTCCGGCGGTCAGGAATCAGAACATCATGGACATCCACGGGTAGCCAATCAGCAGCAGAGCTGCCAGGAAGATGGCGCCGAAGATGGTGCCGAGGCGCCAGTAGTCTTTGGTTGGCAGGTAGCCGCTACCGTAGTAAATCGGGCTTGGACCGGTACCGTAGGGGGTGATGATCCCCATCACGCCCAGCGAGGTTACCATCAGCAGAACGAACACTTCCATATTCATGCCCGGAATGGTGGAGGCGATGGTCAGCATCGCAGGCAGCAGCGCCGTGGTGTGCGCAGTGGTGCTGGCGAACAGGTAGTGCAGCAGGTAGAACGCCAGCAGCAGCACGATGGTGGCGACACCCGGAGAGATACCGCTCATCAGCAGGCCGCCTTCTTTACCCAGCCAGCTGATAAAACCGGTGGAGGAGAGGCCATCCGCCAGCGCCACCAGGGTAGCGAACCAGACGAAGGTATTCCACGCGGCTTTGTTACCGGTGATATCGTTCCACTCCAGCACGCCGGTCCACAGCATCAGGCCAACGATCAGCAGGGCAGCCATGGCCGGTTCAATCCACGCCGCGGCGAAGATCCACATCAACAGCGCACAGCACACGAACACCAGCAGCAGGATCTCATTGCGCGACAGTTTGCCCAGTTTTTCCAGCTCACGGGTCGCCCACAGCGGGACTTCGTTATTCACTTTCACTTCCGGCGGGTAGAACCAGTAGGCCAGCAGCGGCATGGTCAGGATCAGCAGGATGCCCAGTGGCAGGAAGGCGAGGAACCAGGTCCCCCAGGAGATATCAATTCCGACCGTGCTTTTTACCAGCGCCAGCGCCAGCAGGTTAGGTGCCAGAGCGGAAAGGAACATCGAGCTGGTGATACAGGCCGCGGTGATGGCTACCCACATCAGATACGAACCGATTTTGCGCGCGCTTGGGTCATTGGGTTTTGAACCGTACAGCGGCGGCAGGTTGGCGATGATCGGGTAGATGGTCCCACCGCTGCGCGCGGTGTTGGACGGGGTGAACGGTGCGAGCAGCAGGTCTGCGAAGGTAATCGCGTAGCCGAGCGTCAGGCTGCGACGGCCCAGGTACTTCACCAGAATCAGCGCCAGACGGCGGCCGAAGCGGGTTTTGTCGTAGCCTGCGGCGAACATAAAGGCACCGAAAATCAGCCAGACGGTGGAGTTACCAAACCCGCTGACCGCCCATTTAAAGGAGGCGCCCGCCAGCTTGAATTTTGGGTCAGCCAGCTGTTCCGGGCTAAAGAGCACCCACTGGCTGCACAGCGCAATCGCCACGACGCCGGTAAGACCGATTACGGCGCCCGGCAGCGGTTCGAAAATTAACCCGACGATGACGCCGACAAAGATGGCGAAGTAGTGCCACGCATATGGCGGCAGCCCTTCCGGAACGGGGACAAACAACAGCAGGACGGCAACAATGACGGGCAGAGCCATCATCAGCAGTCGTTTTGCTGTTCCATTTGATGCCAGATTCGCCGCAGGAGGCGTTACAGCAGTTTTTGTATTCATAGTTTCACGTCTTAAGTTGTCAAAAATTCGTCGCCCGGCGAAAACACAAATTCGATTGAAATATCCTTTTTGCTTTTTTTAGTTATTTAAGGTGCGGTTTTGTGTTTTCACTAATAGCGATTTAACGCATTTTGGTTTGCGCTAAATAAAAAATGATGATGTTTTTATATTGCTCTTTTGAATGCCATAACTATTGATCGCGATCAAAAAAACGGAACTGAATGGCTATTTTTATACTTTTTATAATAACCACTCTGGGTAGTGTGGTTATTCGCTGATTTTACGCATTTTATGTATCAAAGCTATAACATTTAAATTTTGGTGTTTTTGTTTGCTCTTGTTTTATAAGGTTTTATATTAATCATGGTGTATTGGTTTGACCTTTTATAATTTAACTTTTTTTAAATTATTGTGAACAGGTGAAACATTCCCGCTAACACCAATGTGTTATTAATGTTATCGAAGGAATTAAATAGTTTATTAACTAACGTAATGGCTTTAGAAACTAAAAAAAGCTTTATATTACTATCATGACATCGGCAAAAAATACGAAATAAAAAATCATCCCGATAACGAATTCTTAATTTTTAAAGTTTGGAGTTTCTATTATGAGCACTAACGAACGTATTTTAAGCCCCTTCACATTACCGAATGGTACTGAACTGAAAAACCGTTTGTTAATGGCCCCGATGACAACCTGTACAGGTTATTACGATGGCACCGTGACCAGCGAGCTGGTGGAGTACTACCGCGCCCGCGCGGGCAGCATCGGCACGATTATCGTTGAGTGCTGTTTTGTTGACGATCTCGGCCTGGCGTTCCCGGGCGCAATTGGTATTGATAACGACGAGAAAATCGCCGGGCTGGCAAAAATCGCTGACGCCATCAAGTCAAAAGGCTCCAAAGCCCTGCTGCAAATCTACCACGGCGGCCGCATGGTCGACCCAAAACTGATCGGGGGCCGCACGCCGGTTGGCCCAAGCGCCGTTGCCGCGCCGCGTGACGGTGCCGCCACGCCGGTTGCCCTGACCGCGGAAGAGGTGGAAGGCATGATCGGCAAGTTCGGCGAAGCCGTGCGCCGCGCAATCCAGGCCGGGTTCGACGGCGTCGAAATCCACGGGGCGAATACCTATCTGATCCAGCAGTTCTTTTCCCCGAACTCCAACCAGCGCGACGACGAGTGGGGCGGTAGCCGCGAAAACCGCGCGAAATTCCCGCTGGCGGTGCTGGACATTACCCATAAGATGGTGCGCCAGTACGCGGACGACGCGTTTATCATTGGCTACCGTTTCTCTCCGGAAGAGCTGGAAGTCCCGGGCATCCGCTTTGAGGACACCCTGTATCTGCTGGAAAAACTGGCCGCGCGCGGGGTGGATTATCTCCACTTCTCCCTTGGCGCCGCCCTGCGTCCTTCTATTGTCGATACTCAGGACCCGACGCCACTTATCGAAAAATACTGCGCTATGCGCTCTGACACGCTGGCGCAGGTGCCGGTGATGGGCGTTGGCGGCGTGGTGAATGCCACGGATGTGAATGAAGCGCTGGATCACGGTTACGACCTGATTGCCGTTGGCCGCGCCACCATCGCCTATCCGGACTGGACCGATCGCATCGCGGCGGGCGAAAGCCTGGAGCTGTTTATGGACAGCACCAAACGGGAAGAACTGAGCATTCCGGAACCGCTGTGGCGCTTCTCGCTGGTGGAGGCGATGATCCGCGACATGAGCATGGGTGAATCCAAATTCAAACCAGGCACCTTTATTGAAAAAGTGCAGGACGATGCCAACGAACTGGTGATTAACGTCAGCCTCGAAACCGACCGCATCGCCGATATCGAACTGGCCTCCGGCCCGAGTGAAGACGTCGAGTTTGTCACCAGCTTCGAAGAGATCCGTACCCGTATTCTGGATGCCAACACCCCGCACGTGGACGCGATTACGGGCGCGACCAGCCAGAGCGAGGCGGTGAAAAAAGCGGTCTCGAAGGCGATGCTGAAATCCAGTAAAGCGCTGGCGGCAGAAGAGGGCGCTGACCCGAATGAGACTAAAAGCGTGGACGTGGTAGTGGTCGGCAGCGGCGGTGCAGGGCTGGCGGCGGCGATCCAGGCGCACGACGAAGGCGCGAGCGTACTGATCGTCGAGAAAATGCCCACCATCGGCGGGAACACCATTAAAGCCTCGGCCGGGATGAACGCGGCAGAGACCCGCTTCCAGCGCGTGAAGGGTATTCAGGACAGCAAAGAGCTGTTCTACCAGGAAAGTCTGAAAGGCGGTGGCAACAAGAACAACCCTGAACTGCTGCGTCGCTTTGTCGAGAACGCGCCACAGGCCATCGAATGGCTGGCCACGCGCGGCATTATGCTGAACGACATTACCACCACCGGCGGGATGAGCATCGACCGTACGCACCGTCCGAAAGACGGTTCCGCAGTGGGCGGGTATCTGATCAGCGGCCTGGTGCGTAACGTCAACAAGCGTAACATCGAGGTGATGCTGGATACCTCCGTGAGCGACATCATCTTCGAGAACGGCGAAGTGACCGGTGTGCGTCTGACCACCGAAGAGAACGAAACCCTCACCGTGGCAACCAAAAGCGTGATTGTGGCAACGGGCGGCTTCAGCGCCAACAGCCAGATGGTGGTGAAATACCGTCCGGATCTGGCAGGGTTCGTTACCACCAACCACAAAGGGGCGACCGGGGGCGGCATCGCGCTGCTGGAGCGTATCGGTGCGGGCACCGTGGATATGGGCGAAATTCAGATCCACCCAACCGTTGAGCAGAAAACGTCGTATCTGATTTCCGAATCCATCCGCGGCGGCGGGGCGATTCTGGTCAATCAACAGGGGAACCGATTCTTTAACGAAATGGAGACCCGCGATAAAGTCTCGGCGTCAATCATCGCGCTGCCGGAGAAATACGCTTATATCGTCTTTGACGAGCATGTTCGCGCCAAAAACAAAGCCGCGGATGAGTACATCGCGAAAGGGTTTGTTACCAGCGCCAGCTCGCCAAAAGCCCTGGCGGAAGCGCTGGGGATGGATCACCATCAGTTCCTGGCAACGCTGGAACGCTACAACGGCTTTGTGGAGAAACAGCACGACGATGATTTCGGCCGCACCACCGCGCTGCGTGCGCCAATCAACGAAGGGCCGTTCTACGCCATTCAGATTGCACCGGGCGTTCACCACACCATGGGCGGCGTGACCATTAACACAGAAACCTGCGTGCTGGACAGCAACCACAACGTATTGCCAGGAGCGTTTGCTGCGGGTGAGGTTGTCGGGGGCATCCACGGCGGTAACCGTATCGGCGGTAACGCGGTGGCAGATATCATTATTTTTGGTACGCTTGCAGGACATCAGGCGGCTATGCGTTCGAAAACACGGTAAGGCTCCTGTTTCCCCGGCGGCGCGGTGCCTGCCGGGGCTACATCTGAGGACTCATGCAATGCCTGATAGCCATCGCGTTTACAGCTACTCCGCCGTTCTGATGGGATCGCCCATCCTCCTGAAACTCTTTTCCCATGACGAAGCGCTCGCCTCCCGCGTGTTTCGCCTGATCAAACAGTACGAAGATCTGCTTACCGTTAACCGCGCGCATTCCCAGGTAATGGACGTCAACCATGCGGCCGGTCAGCATCCAGTTGCCGTCAGTCGTCCGGTGTTTGAGCTGATCCGCTGCGCGAAAGCGGCAAGCCTGCTTAAAGACAGCGCCTTTAACCTGGCGATCGGCCCGCTGGTGAAGCGCTGGAAAATTGGCTTTAAGGGGGACGCTGTACCGCCCGCGGACGAGATCGCCGCTTTGCTGGGCATCACGGATCCTGCGGACGTGGTGCTGGATGAAGCCAACAGCAGCGTGTTTCTTACACGCCAGGGAATGGAGATCGATCTGGGGGCCATTGCTAAAGGCTATATCGCCGACAGGGTGCGGGATTACCTGCATAAAGAGGGCGTTGAACTCGGGCTGATCAACCTTGGCGGCAACGTTCAGACGTTAGGCTCGCCGGAGGGCGGCTGGCGCGTCGGCCTGAAAAAACCGTTCGCCGGTGATGGGCTGATTGGCGCCATGACGGTCGAAAACCGGTCGGTGGTGACGTCTGGCACCTATGAGCGCTATTTCGAGCAGAACGGCAAACGCTATCACCACATACTTGACCCACGCACCGGCTACCCGCTGGATAACGAACTGGACAGCGTGACGATTATTTCGCAGGACTCTCTCGACGGCGATATCTGGACCACGCTGATCTACGGCATGGGCGTGGAAAAGGGCTGCGCCGCGCTGCGTTCGCGCCCCGATATTGAAGCTATCTTTGTCACCAAAACAAAAGAAGTGGTGATCTCCTCGATGCACCACTTCCGTTTTACCCTTCTGGACGACAGCTACCGAATTACTGGCAGTACTGTTTGAGCAGTCCGACCTGTTCCGGCTGCAAACGGTAGCGATATACCGGCCGGCCGGTGGCGCCGTAGTGAATGCTGGTGAACAGGATATTTATTTGCGCCAGCCAGATCAGGTACTTGCGGCATGACACGCGGGAAATGTTGACCGCATTCGCCAGATCGTCGGTGGAAAATTCTATCTCCGGATGGCTGTCGATCCACTGGCAAATGGTGCGCAGCGTCTGCGGCGTTAGGCCTTTCGGTAATTTTTTGCTGTCGGCCAGCTCCGGCGCGCCACCGTGGATCAGCCTGTCGACGTCGGCCTGTTCATAATACTGATGCGATCCCATCAGGCTGCGCTTTGCCTTCCAGCCGTTCAGCGCCTCTTCAAAACGCGGGAACTGGAACGGTTTAATCAGGTAATCCACCACGCCATAGTGCATCGAGGTCTGGATCGTTGCGGCGTCGGAGGCCGATGAGATCATGATGACGTCAATCGGGCGGCCCGATGCGCGGATGATGGGCAGCAGATCCAGCCCGTTATCCTGCTGCATATAGACATCCAGCAGCACCAGATCGATCGGCTGGCCTGGGTTGGCGATCAACGCCTCGGCCTGGTTGAGCGTGGAAGCGACGCCGCAGCAGCTAAAACCCTCAACGCGGTTAACATACAGACGGTTGAGGTCGGCTACCATGGCGTCATCATCGACAATTAACACATTTATCACGCGATATTCCTCTCGCTATCCCAGGGGATCTGAACAAAAAATTGGGTAAATACGCCAGGCTCCGACTCGACGGTAATATCTCCGCCCAGATTCTGGATCTGCTGACGCGCAAGGAACAGCCCAACGCCGCGGTTTTCACCTTTTGTTGAGTAGCCCTTTGTAAAAATAGCCTCCAGCCGCTCGGGATCAATGCCGGGACCGTCATCGCTGACCTCACCGCTCAGCCAGCCGTTCTGATAATGCAGCAGCAGGCCGATCTCGCCTTCCGGCTGACCTTCCATCGCATCCAGGGCATTTTCGATTAAATTGCCCAGTACGGTGATCAGCACCGCAACCTGCTCTTCATTGGCGGTGTCAGGAAGCTGACTCTCCTCCGCCAGCGTCAGGGTCACCCCGACCTCTTTGGCGCGGTTAATTTTACCCAGCAGGAAGCCCGCAATGACCGGGGATTTAACTTTGCGCTGTATCGCGCCGATATCCGTCTGATAATTCTGCGCAGTCTGGATGATGTACTCCTCCAGCTTATCGTAGCGCTTCATGTGCAGCAGGCCGAGGATCACGTGCAGCTTGTTCATAAATTCGTGCGTATGAGCGCGCAGGGCATCAACGTAGCTGACCATGCCATCGATACGCTGCATTAACTGGCTGATTTCGGTCTTATCGCGGAACGTGCTGATCGCCCCGATCACCTGATTCTGGCTTTTCACGGGGACCATGTTGCACAGCAGCAGCCGCCCGTTACAGCCGATCTCCTGATCCTGGCGGGCAATGCCGGTCCTGGATACTTCGCGCAGGCTGGCCAGCAGCGGTTCACTGCTGCTTTCGGAGTGCTGGCCCGAGGTCAGGAGTAATATTTCTCTGGCGGTGTGGTTAATCATCGTCACGCGCCCGTGCATATCCACGGCCATCACGCCTTCGCGCAGGGACTGCAACATGGCCTGGCGCTGCTCAAAGAGGGCGGAGATCTCGTAAGGCTCCAGCCCGAAGAGGATACGTTTCAGAACCCGGACCAGACCCCATATCGCCACTGAACTCATCAGAACGCTGAATAAGATGGTCCACACGGCGTTGAGCCGCCCGCGGGCAATCTGATCTTCAACTTTATTCAGCGAGATACCCACCACCACCACGCCGATCTGGTCGTGCTGGTCGTCATACACGGGCGTAAAGACGCGCAGCGCTTCCGCGAGCGCGCCGCGGTTAACGGAGACATTCTCTTTCCCTTCCAGGGCGGGCGTCAGATCGTCGCCAATAAAATGCAAACCTAACAGCGCTTCGTTTGGATGGGAATAGCGGATCCCACGCAGGTCGGTGACCACGGTAAACAGCAGGTCGTTGCGCTTCGTCACCGCCTGGGCAATCGGCTGGATGATGCCAGCCTGCGGCGATTCCATCAGGCCACGCTTGATTTCCGGGCTGTCGGCCAGCGTCCGGGCGATACCCAGCGCGGTATCTTTCACGTCATCGCGCGTGGCGCGGGTGATCTGCACAGAGTAAAGCGCGAAAACCACCAGCAGCACCGAGCCGATAATCGCGCACACCATCAGCGTAACCAGCGTATTCAGCTTCATAGGGCGCTTGCGCGTCGGGGGGAAGGGCTGCAAATCGCTCATTAACACTCCGCGATGAAAAAGAAAGGGCTAATTATCGCTGATGACGGGCGTTTCATAAAGCCATGTAAAGAGAGGCGTTTCGTGAGCCTCCTCTCAGGTGACCTATATAAAACACTTTATAGTGTGAGGGTACTCATAATAAGGAGGCAGTTTATGAGCATTATGCTTACCGGTACGGCCAGGGAAAGACGGCACGCCAGCACGATGAACATCGACAGATTATCGACGCTGGATATGCTTAACGTCATACACCAGGATGACGCGCAAATCTCTTCTGCACTTACCCCTCACTTAAGTATGCTGGCCCGCGTGGTGGATAACGCGGCGGCGACGCTTAGCCACGGCGGACGTCTGGTGCTGACCGGCGCGGGCGCGTCCGGACGCGTGGCGGAGCAGGCGGCAGAAGCGTTTGCGCCGGGCAAACACCCCGTCATTGCGTTAACAGCAGGTGATAACGCCGGAAGCTACGCGAGCGGCGTTGCCGACCTTCAGACGATAGAATTTGGCGAGCATGACATGATGCTGGCGCTGTCCGTCAGCGGCAAAACCCCATGGGTATGGGGCGCGATGCGTCATGCGTGGTCCCTGGGCTCAACGGTTGCGCTCATTACGGAGGATGCGCAAAGTGAAGCGGCGCAGCTGGCGAGTATGGTCATTGCCCCCGAACTGGGCGCGGATGTGGTGGCCGGGTATACCAACGCTAAAGCAGGCATTGCGCAAAGCATGATCCTGCATATGATCACCACCGGTCTGGCGGTACGTTCCGGACGGGTGTACAGCAACCTGCGCGTTGATCTGGAGGCAAGCAACACCAGATGGGCCGAACGTCAAATTGCCATTGTGATGGAAGCAGGGGGATGTAGCCGGGCGCAGGCGAAGGCCGCGCTGGAAAGCTGTAACCACCAGTGCAAAACGGCGGTACTGATGGTGCTGACGGGGCTGGATGCCTGGAAAGCGCATGAATTGCTGGCGCAGAATAACGGGTTTGTTCGCCTGGCCTTGCAGGAAGCGCCGTAATATTTCAGCGTCAAATAAAAAAAGCCCGCATCGCGGGCTTTAATATTGAGGGAGATTAGAACTGGTAGGTCATGCCTACGCCAACGATGTCATCGGTAGAAATACCGTTTGCTTCGTAGAAGCGTTCATCGTTGTCCAGCATGTTGATTTTGTAGTCAACATAGGTGGAGAAGTTTTTGTTGAAGCTGTAGGTCATGCCCACGTCGATGTAGTTAACCAGATCCTGGTCTACATAGTCATAGCCATTGCCTGGGTGATAATCGTTACCGCCCAAATCGATGCCTTTAGAATAGACCCACGCCAGGGATGGACGCAGACCGAAGTCAAACTGGTACTGCGCTACGGCTTCAAAGTTCTGGGTTTTGTTGGCTATGCCATCGTTGCCGTACGGAGTCATGTTACGGGTTTCCGCATACATCATGGCCAGGTAGACATCATTAGCATCGTATTTAGCGCCGATTGTCCACGCTTCCGCACGTTCACCGCCAGCATATTTGCTGAAGCGGTTATAGGTGCCAGCGCCGTAAGCGACCTGGTCGTTAGTACGGTCAGAGGAAGAATAAGCCGCACCCAGCGTCAGGCCGAAATCGAAGTCATAGGAGGTGGACATACCGAAGCCGTCGCCGTTCTGGAAACGTACGTCGTTATGGCCGTTTTTGGTGCCTTCCTGGTTTTCATTTGCGTTAGCACCTTCGTTAGCACCCTGATATTGCAGCGCAAAGTGCAGGCCGTCGACCAGACCGAAGAAATCGTTATTACGGTAAGTTGCCAGACCGTTAGCACGACCGTTCATGAAGTTATCGGTCCAGGTGTAAGAATCTCCACCAAATACAGGCAGCATATCGGTCCAGGCTTCTACGTCATACACGACGCCGTAATTACGGCCGTAATCAAATGAGCCGTAGTCGCCAAATTTCAGGCCAGCGTATGCCAGACGGTTGAAAGATTTATCCCCTGCGCTTTCGGTGTTGTTAGCGTAGGTTTTATATTCCCACTGGCCATAACCTGTCAGTTCGTTCGTGATCTGCGTTTCGCCTTTGAAACCCACCTGTACATAGGTTTCATCGCCGTCGTCGCCTGGGTTGTCGGAGAAGGTATGACGCGCATCAACCTTACCGTACAGGTCAACTTTGTTGCCATTCTTGTTATACATTTCCGCCGCATTTGCTGCGCCAGCCATTAATAACGCGGGTACGAGAATTGCCAGAACTTTTCTTTTCATTATATATTCCCTTTAAATATAAATTTTCTGAATATATGTAATTACCCTCCGTAACTACATGGCTGATACTATTCTATGGATTATTATTTAGGTTCAAAAATAAATGTAATTAAAGTGGTAAAAATATTACAAAATATTTCTTTTTATCTCTTTATTTTTCATATGAATTAATTCATTGAAAATATAGCGGGTAATTATTATTAAGTATTTCGTAATTCTATTTATTAAAGATTTTGATTCGGGTGTATTATAATTCACTCTCTTTTGAGCAACAGGATGGGATGATGGAACTTGCGCAGTGGCAGCACCGTTTTGAGCGCTGGCTCGACGAAAATCATTTTACTGATGATGCGGCGCACGATATCGCCCATTTTCGCCGCGTCTGGATTACCGCGCAGGCCATAATGGCTGACGAGGATAGCGATCCGCTGGTTGTGCTGACCGCATGCTACTTCCATGACATTGTCAGCCTGCCGAAAAATCACCCGCAACGCAGCCACTCCTCGCGGCTGGCAGCGCGAGAAACGCGCGAGATCCTCAGTCGCGATTTTCCTGATTTTCCGCCCGATCGTTATGCAGCCGTTGAACATGCCATTGAAGCGCACAGCTTCAGTGCCGGTATCGCGCCGCAAAGCCTGGAGGCCAAAATTGTGCAGGATGCCGACCGGCTGGAGGCGTTAGGCGCTATCGGCCTGGCGCGCGTCTTTGCCGTCTCCGGTGCGCTGGGCGCCGCGCTGTTTGATGCCGACGACCCGTTTGCCGGAACACGAGCGCTGGATGATAAAGCCTTCGCGCTCGACCACTTTCAGACCAAACTCCTGCGCCTGCCGGACACCATGCAAACTGCGCGGGGGCGCGAACTTGCGCGTCACAATGCCGATTTTCTGATCCAGTTTATGGCGAAGCTGAGTGCCGAATTACAGGGCGATTACCTCGGAACCGACAGTCAGATATTGACCCATTTCCGTCGCAGTGTGCGATCCTGAACTGTGGTACTCTGTTTTCTGTCTTTATTGTCCGGTTAAGAGAATGCAGGAAAATCGATCAGTGACTGTGCCCGCGCCTGAGCGGGTTGAGAAATCAACGGCAGCCGTGCAGGCACTCCTGCGTCAGCTGCTGGAAATGTATGATGCTAAAACGCTGGCAAACCAGCTGGTGGCCCATGGCGAGAGCCACTGGAGCCCGGCGATACTCAAGCGGCTGCTGATAAGCGACAGGGCAGGGCACCGCCTGAGCGACGGTGAGTTCCGCTATCTGCAAAATTTGCTGCCGCGTCCTCCTGCTGCGCATCCAAATTATGCCTTTCGCTTTATCGATCTCTTTGCCGGTATCGGCGGCATTCGCCATGGCTTTGAAGCTATTGGCGGGCAGTGTGTGTTCACCAGTGAATGGAATAAACATGCCGTCCGTACCTATAAAGCCAACTGGTACTGCGATCCCGACGCGCACCAGTTCAACGCGGATATTCGTGATGTCACGCTGAGCCACAAAACCGGCGTCAGCGATGAAGAGGCCGCCGAACACATTCGCAATACCATTCCGGCGCATGACGTGCTGCTGGCAGGTTTTCCGTGTCAGCCGTTCTCGCTGGCTGGCGTGTCGAAGAAGAACGCGCTGGGACGCGCACACGGCTTTGCCTGTGATACGCAAGGAACACTCTTCTTTGACGTTGCCCGGATTATTGATGCCCGCCGCCCGGCAATTTTTGTGCTGGAGAACGTCAAGAATTTAAAGAGTCATGACGGCGGTAAAACCTTCCGCATTATCATGCAAACGCTGGATGAACTGGGTTACGACGTGGCGGATGCAGAGGACATGGGGCCGGACGATCCGAAAATTATCGACGGCAAACACTTCCTGCCACAGCATCGCGAACGCATCGTGCTGGTGGGCTTTCGCCGCGATCTCAATCTGAAAGGCGATTTTACGCTGCGTGATTTACCCTCGCTGTACCCGGCGCGCCGACCGACGGTGGCCGATCTGCTGGAGCCCGCCGTCGATGCGAAATTCATTCTGACCCCGGTGCTGTGGAAATACCTCTATCGCTATGCCAAAAAGCATCAGGCCAAAGGCAATGGCTTTGGGTTTGGCATGGTCAATCCGCTTAATCCTGACAGCGTGACGCGTACGCTGTCGGCGCGCTATTACAAAGATGGCGCGGAAATTCTTATCGATCGCGGCTGGGATAAGGCGCTGGGCGAAAAAGATTTTGACGATCCACAGAACCAACAGCACCGACCGCGGCGCTTAACGCCGCGCGAGTGCGCCCGCTTAATGGGCTTTGAGACGCCGCAGGGCTACAGTTTTCGCATCCCGGTGTCGGATACCCAGGCCTATCGTCAGTTTGGCAACTCGGTGGTGGTACCCGCCTTTGCCGCGGTAGCAAAACTGCTGGCCTCACGCATCAGCAAGGCCGTTCAGCTTCGTCAGAGCGAGGCCGTCAATGGCGGACGTTCACAATAAGGCCACGCGCAGTAAAAACATGCGTGCCATCGGCACGCGTGATACCGCGATCGAAAAACGGATCGCGGGCCTCCTGACCGCCGTCGGGTTTGAATTCAGGGTTCAGGATGCCACGCTTGCCGGGCGTCCTGATTTCGTCATCGACGCGTACCAGTGCATCATCTTCACCCACGGCTGTTTCTGGCATCATCATGACTGCTATCTGTTTAAAGTCCCGGCGACACGCACCGACTTCTGGCTCGAGAAGATTGGCAGGAACGTCGAGCGTGATAAACGCGATGTTTCGCAGCTTTACGCTCAGGGCTGGCGGGTGCTGATTGTCTGGGAGTGCGCGCTGCGCGGAAGAATGAAGCTGAATGACGTGGAACTGACGGAGCGGCTGGAAGAGTGGATCTGCGGCGGCGGTCAGGCCGCGCAGATCGATACCCAGGGCATTCACCCGATCACGGTTTCTCCACCTCACACGTCGTAATAATCGGTTTCGCGGGCAGCAAATATTTACCCAGCGTGACCAGCACCACGGCAAAGACAATCACACCCAGCGCCAGCCATTCAATCGTCGACAGCACTTCGCCCGCAAAACCGGTACCCAGCAGCACGGCAACCACCGGGTTAACGTAGGCGTAGCTGGTGGCAACCGCCGGTGAGACGTTGCGGATCAGGTACATATAGGCGTTAATGGCGATAATGGAGCCAAACAGCGCCAGATACCCAACGGCCAGGAAACCTGAAAGGTCTGGCATCGCCGTCAGTTTTTCACCCGTCAACGCGGAGGCCATCAGCAGCACAATGCCTGCCGCGAGCATCTCAATGGCACCCGCCATCATCCCGGAGGGCAGCTCGATGCGAGAGCCGTAGACCGAGCCGAAGGCCCAGCTCATGGAGCCGATCATGATCAGAACGGCAGCCCAGGGGTTCCCGCTCAGGTTACCGCCGCTGTTCAGCAGGATGATACCCACAAGCCCAATCGCGATGCCCAGCCATTCGAGCTTACGGGTGCGGATCCCGAAGAGACGACTAAAGCAGAGCGTAAACAGCGGCACGGTCGCGACGACCACGGCGGCGATGCCCGACGGCACGTTCTGGTGTTCGGCGACGGTTACCGCGCCATTGCCCACCGCCAGCAGCAGCAGGCCAATCAGGGCGGCGTTAAGCAGGGGACGCAGCGGCGGTAGCCTGTGGCCGCGCAGCAATAAAAACGCCATCAGCAGCACGCCAGCCGTAAGGAAACGAATACCGGCCATCATCAGCGGGGGCCAGCTTTCCACGCCTATACGAATGACAAAATAGGTGGATCCCCAGATGATATACAGGGAAAAGAGTGCTCCAATGAGCGGTAGTAAATGCCGAAAACGCATAGTCCCTCACGACGAAATAAAAAGTTCGCTCATAGTTAACGCCAAAACTATCGGGCTGGCGAGTGCTTTAATTGTGTAGTTAATGTGAAATTTTTGTTGACGTGAGGTGCCTGTTTCCGGGCGGTGAGTTTTGTTCCATACTATTCACTTAATTAGCAAAAAAAGAAGGATAGAGATTTTGGCAGGAAGTAGCTTATTAACATTGCTGGACGATATCGCCACCTTGCTGGATGACATTTCGGTTATGGGAAAACTGGCGGCGAAAAAAACCGCCGGGGTACTGGGAGATGATTTGTCGCTTAACGCGCAGCAGGTCAGCGGCGTGCGGGCGAACCGTGAGTTGCCGGTGGTGTGGGGCGTAGCGAAAGGGTCCTTTATTAACAAGGTGATCCTCGTTCCGCTGGCGCTGCTGATTAGCGCCTTTATACCCTGGGCCATTACGCCCCTGCTGATGATTGGCGGGGCGTTCCTGTGCTTCGAGGGTGCCGAAAAAGTGTTGCATATGTTCGCTGCACGCAAAGAGAAAGACACCCCGGAAATGCGCCAGCAGCGTCTGGAAGCGCTGGCCGCGCAGGATCCAAAAACGTTCGAGCGCGATAAGGTCAAAGGCGCGATCCGCACGGACTTCATCCTCTCGGCCGAGATTGTGGCGATTACGCTGGGGATCGTCTCAGATGCCCCTCTGATGAACCAGGTGCTGATCCTGTCCGGCATTGCGATCCTCGTGACGATAGGGGTTTATGGCCTGGTCGGACTGATCGTCAAGCTGGACGATATCGGCTTCTGGCTGGAAAAAAAATCCAGCGCAATTGCGCGCGGCATCGGGAAAAGCCTGCTGGTGCTGGCGCCGTGGCTGATGAAAACCTTGTCGGTGGTGGGAACCCTGGCAATGTTCCTGGTCGGCGGCGGCATTATCGTTCACGGTGTTGCTTCGCTGCATCACATGATTGAACATTTTGCGTCAGGCCAGGGAGCGGTAGTCGCTGCGATCCTGCCCACACTGCTTAATCTCGTACTGGGCTTTATCGTCGGTCTGATTGTGGTAGCCGTTGTTAAGCTGGTTGAAAAAGTACGCGGGAAATCGCATTAATTATTGCTGACCCCGGATGCAAAAAGACCATTCCTCGTCTAAATTGAAAACGTTTCACCCTGATACAGGAGGCAGGTATGGTCTTTTTGATCAGTGATGAAGTTAAGCCTAAAAATGGTGGTCCAGGCATGATCGTCACCGGGTATTCCAGCGGAATGGTGGAGTGTCGGTGGCATGATGGATACGGCATTAAGCGGGAGGCTTTTCGTGAAGACGAGCTTCAGCCTGCGAATAAAAGGCAAAAACGCGACAAGGCTTAATCACACAACGCCCGGCCTTGCCGGGCGTTTTTACTGGCAGAAGACTTATCATATCGGATGGTGAGCGACAATCAGGGAGTGTGTGTGCAGCACGATACCTTTGTTGTAAAACAATCATTTTTGCAGTGGCTGCATAAGCGTAGCAATCCCCGTTTGATTGTTAACCTCTGTTTTATCGTTGTCCTGATCTTTTCCACTCTCCTGACCTGGCGCGAAGTCGTGGTACTGGAAGATGCTTATATCTCCAGCCAGCGTAACCATCTGGAAACGGTTGCCAGTGCGCTGGACAGACAGCTTCAGTTCAGCGTCGATAAAATGCTGTTTTTTCGTCACAGCATGCGTGATGCGCTGGAAACGCCGCTGGCGTTTGGCGCGCTGCATGATGCGGTAAAGCGTTTTGCGCATTTGCGCACGTCTCCCACCTGGCAAATTGCGGTTGATAAACGGCGCACGTTACCGATCAACGGTGTTTCGGATGCTTTCGTTGACAAGACAACCCTTCTGAACCGTGATGATGAGTACCTTGATAATGAACTGTCCGCCGCGCTTGAAGTGGGGTATTTGCTGCGTCTGGCATCCAGCTCTTCCCGCAACGAAGAGCGCGTGATTTATGTCTCTCGCGCCGGATTCTTTCTGGAAACGGATATGCCGGGAAATTCCAGCGATATCGTGCAGCGCTATTACCATCTGGTCACTCAGCCCTGGTTTACCCAACAGTCCGAGCGTGAAAACCGTGCGCGTGCCGTGCGCTGGTTTATCTCGCCGCCTTCCTCCTTTGTGGGCAAAAAGCCGCTGATTACCGCCAGCGTGCCGGTTTACTACAATCACGTCTGGTATGGCGTGGTGGCGATGGATTTCACCTTTGCCACCCTGCGTCGCCTGCTGGTGGAAGCCGTCGGGGATAACCCGGAGGGGGAATACCAGCTGTATGACAGTCGGCTTACCCTGCTTGCGACGTCTGAATCACCGGCTGCGGACGTTAATCATTTTGACGCGCGCGAATTAGCCCAGATAGCGCACGCGATAGAATCGGATTCCGAAGGCGGCATTCGCCTGGGGAGTCGTTTTGTCAGCTGGGAGCGTCTCGACCATTTTGATGGCGTCATCCTGCGCGTACATACCCTGGATGAAGGGGTGCGCGGCGATTTCGGCAGCATCAGCATTGTGCTGGCACTGCTTTGGGCGCTGTTTACCGCGATGCTGCTCATCTCATGGCTGGTGATCCGGCGCATGGTCAGTAATATGTATTCGATGCAGAACTCGCTGCAATGGCAGGCCTGGCATGATCCTCTGACCCGGCTGAATAATCGTGGGTCGCTGTTCGAGCAGGCGAAAATACTGGCGAAGCAGTGTGAACAGCAGTCGCTGCCTTTCTCGGTCATCCAGATCGATCTGGACTGCTTCAAGAGCATCAATGATCGGTTCGGGCATCAGGCGGGTGATAAGGTGTTGTCCCATGCCGCGGGGCTGATTGCCAGCACCCTTCGTGATAAAGATATTGCCGGACGCGTCGGGGGGGAAGAGTTCTGTGTGGTGCTGCCCGGCATGACGCTTGAAGAGGCGGCGGAAGTCGCAGAGCAGATCCGCGAGCGTATCGACAGCAAAGAGATCCTGATTAAGAAAAGTACCACCCTGCGCGTGAGTGCGTCGTTTGGCGTCTCTGGCGCGCAGGAGAAGGGCAATTACCTCTTCGAAAATCTGCAATCCACCGCCGATGCGCGTCTTTATGAGGCGAAACAGCGCGGGCGTAACCGGGTCATCTGGCAGGATCACGTCAAAAAGTAATCAAGCCCCTCGCGCCAGCCGGCTGGCCCGGTGTGCTGAGTGTGATAAACCCGGGCGGGATCGTTGTTCTTTAGGCTGACACCCTCCCGGTTGAAGCCTTTCACCACCACGGCGAAGCCTACGCTGTCCAGCAGCGGGGCATCATTGGGGCCGTCGCCCAGGCCCAGGGTCGTCGGTTCGTAGCCCTCGTGCAGGCGATACTGGTCCACAAGCCAGTGAACCGCCACGTCTTTGCCGCAGCAGGTGTCCAGAATATGCCAGAAGCGTGCTCCCTGGACGATCTTCAGCCCCTGCCGGGCGAGTTCGGCGGCAAAGCGTTTCATTTGTTCATCACTGTCACGCCAGATCAGCGTCACGGAAGCCTCGTGTTTACGCGCAAGCACCGAACGGGGACGGCTCAGCCCGGTCCATTCGGCGACCACGCGCTCGTCCACATCATCGAAGGTGGTGAATTTCAGATGCATGGCCTGGCGTACCCGGGCAATACACTGCCGGATCTCGTCATGCTTCTTTTCTGAGATGAACCGTGCGGCGTTTTCCCACCGTACGTCAGGCTGGATCACCGCGCCGTTTTCCGCAATATAGGGCAGCCCGCCAAGCCCCAGCTCCTGCTGGATGTCATCCATCTCGGACGCGGTTTTGCTGCTGCATAAAATGACCGGTATCTGTTCATCCATTAACTTTTCCAGCCAGGGGGCCGCAGGCTGCCAGTCGAGAGTGTGAAAATCCAACAGCGTGCCGTCGAGGTCGGTAAAGACAAGCAGAGTCTCCTCAAGCGAAGGCATAATGTCTCCCGGATGATAATTTTGCCTAAGAAAAATCTTAAAAAAAATAGGCATTGACGCGCCGTTGAAGTGGTAACGATCCCGACAAACCCACACGCGGCGCATGTTTATACTCATAACCAAAATTCACATGTATAAAACATAATATTCGCTAAGAGAATATATGCTTGTAAGACAATTCTGTTGGGGATAATGTCTTACCTGCATCAGATTTCCTGGTGTAACGAATTTACAAGTGCTTCTTGCATAAGCAAGTTTGATCCCGGTCATCCCCATGACCGGGATTTTTTTCGTCTTAGCGATTCGTCTCCGAGACGCTAAAATCATGGATGTCCAGCTCGAATGCCTCAGCCAGTTCACGGTAGGTATGGTAATCCCGACCATTGACCACGACACGGTCTGAATTATCCTCCGCGCGATGAACTTCGGACTCACTAATTTCATTGATGGCGGCAAGCAGGGCATCGACATCCACTTCAACCTCACGCTTAATGGTGTCGCTGTACTCTTTGTCAGTCTTCATGGCGGGTTCCTCATTTAACCGTCTCAACAGCTAAGTATAGACCGCACACAAAAACGCCATTCGCGCCAGGCGGCGATGCCAGGCAATGTAATTTGTTCTACACTGGCTCAAAACCACAGGAGGAATGTATGAAGGTCAACGATCGGGTAACCGTCAAAACGGACGGTGGGCCGCGCCGCCCGGGCGTGGTGCTGGCAATAGAAGAGTTTAATGAAGGCACAATGTATCTGGTGTCGCTGGAAGATTACCCGCTCGGCATCTGGTTCTTCAACGAACTGGGCCACCCGGATGGGATCTTTGTGGAAACGGCGGAATAGGGCGGCGTCGGGGGCGTCTTCTCCCCGGCTCCGGCTGCTGAAAAGCAAAATCTCTGGCCAGGCCAGAGATCAAGGTAGGGTACAACATGGCCGTGCAAATTAGCGCATATTAACGAAAATCCCATTCGTCACATTATCTGTCAGGCGTACGACATGGTATATGACTTGCTTATTATGCGTTTTAATTTTCCTTTTAATATTTCCTTTGTGTGACGATACTGTTTTTGCCTTGATATTCATCTGGTCTGAGATCTGAATTGTCCCTTGTCCAGCCATCCACATTCTTAGCATACTTGATTCAGTTCTGCTTAATGATAGGGTGGGTAAGTTAACCGCCCCTACATTCTTAACTTCTTTATTCAAATAATCGCCCAGGATATCATCAAGCGACTCTGGTTTAATCGATTTCGAACTGATTAATAAGTTTTTACGCACCAACAAATACTCATCGAAATGAATATTGGCGATCGCCATAAAAACAATAAACAGGGTCTTAGGATGCTGATTAATGATCTGCTTAATGTGCTGACTGTTAGCGGGGTCGTGAATGAAACAGTCCTCATTAATAAACACCACGCCGGGCTTGTGGGCGTCACAAGCGGCTGCGAGTTCTTCAACGGTGTGTGCATCGTTGATGTCTCTCTTTCTTACCCCTCTGCTTGCTAAGTACCCGGTTAACCCTAGCCGGGTGTAGCTGCATAAATCCATAATGATCGTTGACATGGCATACCCTCACTCAATGCGTAACGATAATTCACCACCTGCCTGAGAGCTCATAAACAGCCATACGGGATGGAAAAAATCTAATAAAACCTGTGAGCATGACAAAGACTTTCAGGCGAACTCACTATCCCGTAAAGTTACGTATAATTTGCCAGGAATCATCTTAAAGTAAAGTAAATATTAAGTATTGTGAGGTGGTTAGAAACATTTAAACCGCGTCAGATATATCCTGGTAGATGTTTTTCGAGATTATTTTTAGGAATATCCTCAGAAAGACATTGCAAACACTGCGGGTTATTATTTGCGTGGAAGTTCACTGACAATATCCGCTAACAGATTGAATATCTCGCTGAATAAATGCTCGCAGAAGGGGGCGATAAGTGGCATCAATAATGACATTAATAAAAGGCCAACCGTCAAAGTCACCGGAAAGCCGATGACGAATACCGACAGCTGCGGAGCCATTCGGTTGAGTAAACCTAATGCGAGGTTAACGGTGAGCAGCAGGGTAATGATCGGCAGCGCCAGCATCAGTCCATTGAGGAAGATCAGCCCGGCAGCCCGCACCAGCGCCAGAAACGCGTTGCTGTTTACCGGGTTGTCGCCAATCGGCAGCGTGTGGAAGGTGTCCACCAGCATCGAGATGAGCCACAGGTGGCCGTTGAACGAGAGAAACAACAGCATCGCCAGCAGGTCGATAATACGCGCCAGCACGGGCATATTCAGGTGGCTGCCCGGGTCAACGAACGTCGCGAAAGACAGGCCCATCTGCAAACCGATCAGTTCACCCGCCGTTCGTACCGCGGCGAAGGCGAGCTGCATCGTAAACCCGACCGCCACGCCAATCATCACCTGTTGCAGGGCAATCCAGATCGCATTCGGGGAAAAGATCGGGATATCCACCGCTGGCAGGGTAGGGGCAACGATAATGGTGATAACCATGCCCAGCCCAATTTTGACGCGTTTAGGCACCGACTTTTCACTGAGTATGGGGGCGGTGGAGATCAGCGCCATGATGCGCAGCATCGGCCAGAAATAGATCCCGAGCCACTGAACAAACTGATCGCTGGTGAAATGCAGCATTGTCCGTCAGCCGATGATGTAAGGCAGATTGGTGAACAGGTTGCGCATATAGTCCAGCAGCAAATTGAGCATCCATGGCCCGGCAACGATAATCGCCACGAAGACGGCAATGATCTTCGGGATGAATGACAGGGTCATTTCGTTAATCTGCGTGGCGGCCTGGAGAATACTGATAATCAGACCGGTGACCAGCGCAACCAGCAGCAGGGGCGCGGCGACGGCAATCGCGACTTTCATCGCCTCCGTGCCCATCATCATGACCGACTCAGGCGTCATTGCGCGCTCCTCAACTGTAGAAACTCTGCGCCAGCGAGCTGACCAGCAGCTGCCAGCCGTCGACCAGCACGAACAGCATGATCTTAAAGGGCAGGGCAATGGTTGCGGGCGGGACCATCATCATCCCGAGCGCCATCAGGACGCTGGCGATCACCAGGTCAATAATCAGGAACGGAATGAAAATGGTGAAGCCAATCTGGAATGCCGTTTTCAGCTCACTGGTCACATACGCCGGGAGCAGAATGCGCATCGGCACCGCTTCCGGTCCCTGTAACTCACCGGTGTTAGCGAGACGGGCAAACAGGGCCAGATCCGCTTCGCGCGTCTGGCGAAGCATAAATTCACGTAATGGCTGGGCGCCCTTTTCCAGGGCAACCTGCATGGAAATTTTATCTTCGCTGAACGGCTGGTAGGCCTCGGTGTAAATCTTGTCGATCACCGGCGACATAATGAAAAAGGTCAGGAACAGGGCTAAACCCAGCAGCACCTGATTGGGCGGCGCGGACGGCGTGCCGAGCGCGTTGCGCAGCAGGCCAAACACAATGATGATGCGGGTGAAGCTGGTCATCATCAGCAGGATCGCCGGGATAAAGGTCAGCGAGGTGATGAACACCAGCGTCTGCACGGACAGGGACCAGCTTTGCCCCCCGTTCGCCATCGGCGTGGAAACCAGCCCCGGCAGTTGCGCATACACAGAGGGCGCGAACAGGCTCAGGCCTGCCAGCGTAAGGAATAACAAACGGCGCATCAGGATCTCCCGGGACGCTTGAGCAAACTCTTCATAACGGACTGGAAATCCGCAGGGGCCTGGGCGTTAGCCTCCACCGTGGCAGGCGCAGGGGGGAGCGTGTGAAGAACGTTAATGCTGGAGGCGGTCACGCCCAGCACCAGTCGCGCATCTTCCACCTCCACAATGACCACGCGTTCGCGCGGCCCGAGCGGGGTGCTGGCGCTGACCTTCAACCCGCGGGTACCGGCCGTTTTCCCCGCCAGACCGAAACGCTTTGCCAGCCAGGCGGCGATTAGGATAAAGGCAATAATACCGAACAGCGCGCCGCTCACCTGGAGCAGCGGTGAGCCGGGTACGGCGGAGGGCGCGGACAGTGTTGCCTGGGTTTTCATACTTAACGGCTCAGACGACGCATGCGTTCGGAAGGGGTAATGATGTCGGTGATACGTACGCCGTATTTATCGGCCACCACCACCACTTCGCCCTGTGCAATCAGGTAGCCGTTGATCAGAATATCCAGCGGCTCACCCGCTAAACCGTCAAGCGCCACCACGGAACCCTGTGTCAGGCGCAGCAGCTCTTTAATGGTCATGCGGGTGCGACCCAGCTCAACGGTGAGCTTGACCGGAATGTCCATAATCAGGTCGATGTCCTGCAACGTGCCGCTGACGTCGCCGCCGCCTAACTGCTGAAAGACCGCGTCTGCCGCGCTTTTCGTCGGCGTCGTTTTCTGCTCGTTTAACGCGTCAGCCCACAGATCGTCCAGTGCTCCGCTGTTTTCATCGGACGGATTGTTCATGTCACTCATTTGGGCTGTTCCTCATTCAGCGAATTCAAAATCGGGTTGATCAAGTGCTCAACGCGTAACGCATACTGGCCGTTAATCGTGCCGTACTGGCTTGTCAGCACGGGTACGCCATCCACATGGGCAATAATGCGGTCGGGTTTATCTATCGGCAAAACGTCGCCGGGTTGTAATTTCAGGATCTGCGATAACCGCATGGAGATGTCGGCGAAGTTGGCCACCAGCTCCAGCTGCGAATGCTGCACCTGACGCACCAGGTTTTCACGCCAGTTCTGATCTTCGTGACGTGAGTTCTCCAGCGGCGGGTTCACCAGCAGTTCGCGCAGCGGTTCAATCATGCTGAACGGCAGACAGATGTTGAACTCGCCCGTCAGGTTGCCGATCTCGACGTGGAACGGGGTGTTCACGACGATGTCATTCGGGGAGGTGGTGATGTTGGTAAACTTCACCTGCATCTCGGAACGCACATACTCCACTTCCAGCGGGTTAATCGCTTTCCACGCGTCACTGTAGGATTCCAGCGCCAGCTTCAGCATGCGGTTAATCACGCGCTGTTCGGTATGGGTAAACTCGCGGCCTTCCACTTTGGTCGGGAAACGGCCATCGCCACCGAACAGGTTATCCACCGCGATGAACACCAGGCTTGGCGAGAACACAACCAGGCCGGTACCGCGCAGCGGTTTCAGATGGATCAGGTTAAGGTTGGTTGGCACCGGCAGGTTGCGGGCAAACTCATGATACGGCTGAATGCGGATCGCACCGACGGTGATATCCGGGCTACGACGCAGCAGGTTAAACAGCCCCATACGGAACTGACGTGCGAAACGTTCGTTGATGATCTCCAGCGCCTGTAAACGCTCGCGCACCACGCGACGCTGGGTATTGGGATCGTAGGGACGAATATTATCGTCGCCGGTCAGACCCGGTTTCGGTTCGTCACTTTTATCGCTGTCGCCGTTGAGCAGCGCATCGATTTCTGCCTGAGAAAGAATACTGTCGCCCATGTCGTTACCGCAGAATGAAGGCTGTATACAGAACGTCAGTGACTTCCTGCTTAGGTTGGCCGTTTACCAGCGGGGTCGCCAGCGTCTGTTTTATGGCATCGACCAGCTTTTGCTTGCCCACATCGGTGGCGAGCGCGGAGGCATCCTGACGAGAAAACAGCAGCAGCAGACGGCTACGCACTTCTGGCAGGTAGTCGTTCAGGCGTGCACGGGTCGCTTCATCTTTCAGACGCAGCGTAATACCCACGTAAAGCACGCGATCCGCATCGCCCAGGTTCACGGTGAACGTATCCAGCGGGTAGAAGACCGGCGCCGGTGGAGGCGGCGCTTCAGCTTTGGCGGCCGCGCTGGAGGGTTCCTGCTGCATACGCCAGTAACTGTAGCCTGCGGTGGCGCAGGCCGCGAGGGTAATCAACACCAGCAGCGGGATCCAGATGGAACGCTTGCTTTTTTTGGTGATAGCGGAGTCTGTCATCTGATACGAGCTTCCTGTTTCGGTACAGCTTAATACGGTGATTATCCCGTGTCCGGCTTAGGTCAAAGCGTGGAAAAGACGGGGATAATCACGTTACCTCTGGCGTTTAGGCAAAGATGTCTACGGCACGGCTGCCGCGCGCGGCGGATTGCAGGGCGGCAGGGGCAGGCAATAACTCTTCGCTCTCATCGTTAAACCCACCATGCTGGCCAGAACGCGAAGCGTGCTGTTGCTGCCCGGATGAGGACTGCTGTTGCCCGGCAAAGCCCTCGCTGCTGACGCTGCTTTGGGAAAGCTGAATGCCGTTTTCCGCAAGCTGCGTGCGCAGGATCGGCAGGGCCGCTTCCAGCGCCGCGCGAACGTGGCTGTGGGGCGAAACCATCTGCAACTGCGCCTGGTTGTCGTCCAGCTTAAGCGAAATTTGCACCTGACCCAGATCCTCCGGGTGCAGACGCAGCTCTGCGGTCTGCTGTCCCTGCTTTGTGAACAGGGTGATGTGCTGGCTCAGATTCTGCTGCCATTCGTGCGTGCCCAGCGGCTGGCTTAATACCGGCGCTGTCGCAACGGTAGCGGCAGGCTGTGAAGGCGCCAGGTGACTGACGATGGGGGCCAGCGTCGCGGTTGGGCTGGCGGCAGGCGACGCCGTGCTCGCTACGTCCTGCTTCTCCGCGACGGCGGCGACGGCTGGCGTAACGGCTGCCGTGGCGGGCAGCGACGTGTCGCTGTCCTGAACCGGCATTTTTTCCTGAGCCGTTAACGCCTGGCTAAGCGGCTGATGCTGGGCGTTGTCCGTCTGGGCTAGCGCAGAGGGGAGGGCGGCTCGGGGGGCGATCTCCCCGGTGCTCACAGGCTGCGTCGCTACCGGGGTGGTAGTCTGCTGGTGCGGTAACATCGCCATCAGCGCGCTTAACCCGGCCAGCTCCTCTTCTTCAGTCGTGGTCTCGCTGTTTGCTTTCGCGTCCGGCTGGGTCAGCGTCTTCAGCGCATCGGTATTCGCTGCGGGTTTCAGGCCGGAGACGAGGCTTTGCAGGGAGACGGCGGTATCTTCACCGATCAGGCTTTCCTGACGGGAGAGCAGTTCGGCAATTTTGGCCTGGAGCGTGGTATCACCGTTTCTTTCCTTTGCCGCTGTCGACAGCTTGCTGCCCGCCGCTTTCAGATCCGTCAGCGGGGCATCTTTGCCTTTGTCGGTGGTCTCGGTCAGCGCGCCCGCCAGCAAAGAGAGAAAATCTTGCGCGCCCTCAGCGCCTTTTCCGCTCAGCGTGCCGCCGGACGAGTCGCTGTCGGTCATCAGCAGTTGTTGCAGTGTGATCATTCTGGTTTCCTCATTGATGCGCGCTGGGCAAACTCATCCATTTTTTTCTGATCCAGACGGTTTTCCGCCAGGGTCGAGGCTGCAATCTGCCGGTCCTGTAAGGTTTGCCAGGCCTGCAACCGCTGTTTTTTCTCGCGCCAGAAATTCAGCGCGGTATCGACTTTTTGCGTCCACTGGTTAAGCTGCTGGCGATGCTGTTCAATCGCCTTTTCCAGCGTCTGGATAAACTGCTGATAGTTAATCCAGCGCTGGCTACCAATGCCCTGCGTCATGTCGGTGTTAAGGTTGGTGCGATATTCATGCTGATAGTCGATTAACATCTTCAACTGTTCTTCAGCCTGCTGGCACCCGCGTCGCATTGCGCCAAGCTGCAATGCGGCATCATCAACTTCTTTTTCAGCCAGATCTTTCAGCGTTGATAACGCGCTGTTCTGCGCCATGACCTTCGCCCTCCACCTGTGTTACACCTGCGGGAAAATCAGCTCCAGTGCCTGGAGGGAATCTTCCCAGTCGGCGCGTTCAAAAATACCCTGTTGCAGAAATGCCTCCAGCTGCGGCCAGAGGGCAATCGCTTTATCGAGCATCGGGTCGCTGCCTTTGGCGTACGCCCCGACGCTGACCAGATCGCGGTTGCGCTGGAAGCTGGAGAGCAGTTGTTTGAAGTTACGCACGCGGGCGTAGTGTTGCTCGGTGATCAGGGCCGTCATCGCACGGCTGATCGACGCTTCAATATCAATCGCCGGGTAGTGCCCGGCTTCGGCCAGACGGCGCGACAGCACGATATGGCCGTCGAGGATCGCGCGCGCGGAGTCGGCAATTGGGTCCTGCTGGTCATCGCCTTCGGTCAGTACCGTATAGAACGCGGTGATGGAGCCGCCGCCGCTGATGCCGTTCCCCGCGCGCTCAACCAACGCCGGGAGCTTGGCGAAGACCGACGGCGGGTAACCTTTGGTCGCGGGCGGCTCGCCGATGGCCAGCGCAATCTCACGCTGCGCCATCGCGTAGCGGGTCAGGGAGTCCATAATCAGCAGTACGTGCTGGCCCCGGTCGCGGAAATCTTCCGCAATACGCGTGGCGTAGGCGGCACCCTGCATACGCAGCAGCGGCGACACGTCCGCAGGCGCGGCGATCACCACCGAGCGGGCGCGGCCCTCCGCACCCAGAATGTTTTCGATAAAATCTTTGACTTCGCGACCACGCTCACCAATCAGGCCAACCACGATAACGTCCGCCTGGGTATAACGCGCCATCATGCCGAGCAGGACCGATTTACCCACGCCGGAGCCGGCAAACAGCCCCATACGCTGGCCGCGTCCCACGGTGAGCAGAGCGTTAATCGGCCGCACGCCGGTATCCAGTACGTGCTCGATTGGGGTGCGTTGCAGCGGGTTGAAGGGTTGGGTGATCAGCGCGCCGGTTTCGGTGGTATCAGGGGAGGGCAGGCCATCGAGCGGTTTGCCGCTTCCGTCCAGCACGCGGCCCAGCAGCGCCGGACCGAGCGGGAGCTGTTTGCCGCTTTGCAGGCCGTCGCCGCTGATGTTTTTCGCGTAGACGCGGGCGCCGGGCAAAATCCCTTCCACTTCTTCAAGGGGCATCAGAAACAGGCGCTGACCGTTGAACCCGACCACTTCGCTTTCCACTTCACGCGTCTCCCCCCCGTCCTGCCGCTCAATCACGCAGGTGGCGCCGAGCGGAAGTTGCAGCCCCGTGGCTTCCAGGACCAGACCGGTGGCGCGCGTCAGGCGTCCATAACGACGAACGGATGGCAGCTGCGCCATCTTCGTTTCAAAATTATCGAGCGTGTTAAGCCAGCGCGTAAGGCGAGCGGTCATCAGACGACTCCCGGCGCCGCCAGGCGGCACAGTTCCTGCCAGCGGGTCGCAACGCTGGCATCCAGATCGCCCTCATCCGCCGAGACCTTACAGCCTCCGTGATGGAGCGACGGATCGCCGCGCAGCCGCCAGCCGTGCAGGCTCAGCGTCGCGCCGAGGCTCTCTTCCACGCGCTGCAAATCATCAGGATGAACGCGCAGCTGCGGTTTGCCGCTGAACAGCGGCTCCTGCTGGAGCAGCCCCTGGATCTGCTTAATCAGCGCGGCGTTATCCACTACCGGCGTCTGGCCGATCACCTGACGGGCCGCCTCCAGCGCCATCTGCATCAGGCGCGAGGCGATCACGCTGTCGAGCGCATCCAGCGTGTGCTGAAACTCGCTCACCAGCTGCTGCATGCGGGCATGCAGCGGCGCCTGCTGCTGGCGCGCCTGCTCGATGCCCTGCTCTAAACCTTTCGCCAGCCCTTCCTGATAACCCTGTGCGTGCCCGGTCTGACGGCCTTCGTTCATCCCGGCGTTGAAGCCCTGCTCGTGCGCCTGCATTTGCATCTGGGCCAGCATCTGGGCGCGCTGTTCCTCTTCACTCAGCTCGGGGATACCCGCCCCGGCGTCGCCCTCGTCGGACGACACAACGGCAGGGGTGAACTCTGCGGTGGGAGGGGAGAGGTCGTCAGGCGTCCAGCGCTTCCACGACAGTTCATCAGACATAGGTGTCGTCTCCGCTGCCAATCACCATCTCGCCGGTTTCTGCCAGACGACGAACAATAAGCAGGATCGCTTTCTGTTCGTTTTCCACCTGAGACAGACGCACCGGGCCACGGTTGGCCAGGTCGTCGCGCAGGATATCGGCCGCACGCTGGGACATGTTGCGCAGGAACTTCTCGCGCAGCGGCTGCTCGGCGCCTTTGAGGGCGATAAGCAGCGATTCGGAGTCCACCTCCTGGAGCAGGCGCTGGATGCTGCGATCGTCCACTTCGACCAGGTTTTCGAACAGGAACATCTCGTCAATAATTTTCTGCGCCAGTTCGCCGTCGAACTCGCGTACCGCCGTAATAACCGCCTCTTCCTGCTGCGTTTTCATCAGGTTGATGATTTCCGCTGCCGTTCTCACGCCGCCCATTTTGCTGCGCTTGAGGTTCTGGCCGTCGAGCAGGTTGTTCAGCACTTCGGTCAGCTCCGCCAGCGCGGCTGGCTGGACGCCGCCGAAGGTGGCGATACGCAGCATTACGTCGTGGCGCAGGCGCTCGTCGAACAGCGCCAGAATATCGGCTGCCTGACCCCGTTTGAGGTGGACCAGAATGGTGGCGATAATCTGCGGGTGCTCGTCGCGAATAAGATCGGCGGCGCTTTGCGGCTCCATAAAGTTGAGCGTTTCGATCCCGCTGGCGGTGTCGCGCGTTTCGAGAATATCTTCCAGCAGGCTGGCGGCGCGCTCTTCGCCGAGCGCCTTAACCAGCACGGAGCGCAGGTATTCGTTGGCGTTGACGTTGAGCGCCGCAAACTGCTCGGCTTCCTGCTCAAACTCCGCCAGCACTTCGGTCAGCTGCTTGTTGGAGATCTGGCGCACGTTGGCCATCGCCGCGCTGAGGATCTGCACTTCTCGCTGGGAGAGGTGTTTAAACACCTCCGCCGCGCGATCTTCGCCAATAGTCATCAGCAGGATGACGCTCTTATCGGTGCCTGTAAGCGTATTACTCATGTTCGTTACCCATCCAACCGCGGATGACCAGCGCGACGACGCGCGGATCGTTATCTGACATTTCGCGAATGCGCTGGCTCATCACCTCTGCGCCCATGCGCTGGTTAGCACGACGCTGCTGCATCTGTTCATCTTTGCTGAGACGAACTTCAACCGCTTCTTCCTCATCCGGACGCGCGTTCTTCTGTTCCAGCGCGGCTTTCTCGGCTTCAGCACGACGCTGTAGCTGAGGACGGACACCCTTACGCCACAGCAGCCACGCGACAATCAGCACCAGCAGCCAGCGGCCTGCGGACATCAGCTGATCGAAGAACGCCTGCTGTTGCCAGAACGGCAGTTCGCCACCGGACTCATCCACCGGGTTGAACGGTGAGTTCACAACGTTGAGGGTATCGCCACGTTTTTCAGAGAAGCCCATCGCTTCGCGGGTCAAATCTTCGATCTGCTTCATCTGCTCCGCCGTGAGCGGCAGCGGTTTACCGTCCGGCAGCGTTTTGTAGTTCACCACCACGGCAACAGAGAGACGCTGAATATCGCCCGTGTTCAGTTTGGTATGGCGGATAGTCCGGTCGACTTCGTAGTTGGTCGTTTCGTTACGGCTGCTGTTACGCGGGCCGGTACTGTTCGCGGTCGAGGTCGTCTGCTGATTCGTTTGCTGACCGTTCTGCGGGTTTGCCGGCGGGGTGGAGATTGGCGCGGCGTTGGCAGGCGCAGGCTGGTTAGAGAGCGCGCCCGGCACACCGCCAGGATACTGGCCGCCGACCTGTTCCGTCTCATTGATTTGACGCGAGCGTAACACGGCACGGGAGGCATCCCCGTTCGGAGCGTACTGCTCTTCGGTCTGTTCTTTATTCGAGAAATCAATCTGCGCGGTGACCTGCGCGTGTACGTTGCTGCTGCCGACCACCGGGCCCAGAATCGCTTCGATGCGGCGCTGGAGACGGCCTTCCACATCGGCGGCGTATTTCAGCTGAGCGTCATTGAGATCGCGCCCGGTGGTGTTGGACTGCGTCAGCAGATGACCACTCTGATCCACCAGCGTAACGTTACCCGGCGGCAGACCGGCCACCGCACTGGAGACCAGGTGCGTGACGGCGCTGATCTGCCCTTCATCCAGCGCACGGCCAGGTTCGAGGTTAACGGTCACAGAGGCAGAAGGGGACTTTTGTTCGCGGACAAACAGGGACGGCTTAGGCATCGCCAGGTGCACACGGGCACTTTTCACCGGGCCTAAGGTTTCAATCGTACGGGCCAGTTCACCTTCCAGTGCGCGCTGATAGTTAACCTGCTCGCTGAACTGACTGATGCCGAATTTTTCCTGATCCAGCAGCTCAAACCCAACCGCGCCGCCTTTTGGCAGCCCCTGCTGGGCGAGACGCAGGCGAAGCTCGTGCACTTTATCTGCCGGTACTTCAAGCGCACCGCCGTTATCGGCAAAGCGATACGGGATGTTCATCTGGGTCAGCTGGGTGACGATGGCGCCGCCATCCTGATCGGAAAGGTTGCTGTAGAGCGTGCGGTAATCCGGGCTTTTTGCCCATAAGACCATCGCGACAACGATCGCAATGGCGGCAGCGCCTGCCACAATCAACGGGATCTTAGGGTTGGCGCGAAGGCGGTTCATCCACTCGAGTGATTTATTCTGCGGCGCTGTCGATGCTGCTGTCGCACTCATTGCGCACCTCTTAAATCCTGGTGGTTTACGTTATTCGTGTAGAGAAACAAAACTGACTCCCGGGTCGGCAAACACGACAAAAGTTCCATACTGATGGCCCTGCCATTATTTGATGATTCGGGATTTTCTATGCGTCAAATAACCTGGTTTTTTAACGCTATTTACCGCCATTATCTTATTGACAAGCTGTTAGTCTTGACCTCGTAAAAAACCATCCAGGGGAGAGTCATGGCTATACAGGGCATTGAAGGGGTACTCAGTCAGTTACAGGCAACGGCGATGACCGCCCGTAACCAGAGCGTGGCTGACCAGCCGCCGGGCGTTAGCTTCGCCGGTCAACTGCATGCGGCGCTGGACCGGATCAGCGACAAGCAAAACGCGGCCCGTACCCAGGCTGAGAGATTTACCCTTGGCGAACCCGGCGTGGCGCTCAACGATGTGATGGCCGATCTGCAAAAAGCGTCGGTGTCATTGCAGATGGGGTTGCAGGTGCGTAACAAGCTGGTGTCGGCATACCAGGAAGTGATGGGGATGCAGGTTTAATCAATACCTATCTTACGCTGGCAGCCTGATGGCTTTAATGCCACAATATTTTTTTCTTCGCATGCAGGAAAGATGATGAAAAAAGTAGCAATTGTGGCTGCGATGCTGACGTTAGCGGGATGTGTTCAGGTCGATAACTATCAGGAAGTAATTAAGCACCCGGTACCTTCGCAACTGGCAGGTTACTGGCAGTCGAAAGGGCCGCAGAGCGCGATGGTGAGCCCGGAAGCGATCGCCACGCTGGTGGTGACGCCAGAGGGGGATACGCTGGATTGCCGTCAGTGGCAGCGCGTTATCGCGGTGCCGGGTAAGATCATGCTGCGTTCAGATGATTATTATAACGTGACGCGTAAGCTGGATGTCTATCCGCTGGAGCGTGATGGGGCGGCGCTGGAGTATGACGGTATGGAACTGTACAAGGTTGACCGTCCAACGGTGGAATGCGCAGATTACCTGAGCAAGAATTCGCTGGAGAGTAAGCTTCCGTAACTTTTAACCCGAAGCAAAAAACTTGTTTGAGAACGACTGAAGGCTTTCAGCGATGCTCTGGTCCGGCTGTAAATCGCTGAGGCGTTTCCTGTAGGCCGGGGCGAGGCGCAGGGATGCGCCGAGAGGGCGGGCTTTACAGGGATGTTACCTCCGCCCGTCCCCGATAAGCCGGAAGGAATAAGCCGAAGGCACCGCGAAGCGGCGATTTTCCGCCGGAAGCCCGGGTCGCCAGGGTGGTGGCGACTGAGCCACCCTGGCACGTTCACCGGTTATGTTGTGACAGAGTAGCAAGGACATAAAGTGAACGGAATGACCACCAGAGCCGTATGTTCCCCCTCACCCCAGCCCTCTCCCTCAAGGGAGAGGGGGCCGTCTGTGCAGACATTATTTTGTGAGGATGGCGTACGCTTCGGGAGCGGGTCCGCAGACCGCACTGTTCCAGCACTACAGCGCGTCCTCAATCACCCAGACGCTGACGCTGCCCCCGTTACAGAAGAACGTCCCTTCGCCATCCGCCGCCGTGGTCACGGTTTCCTCGCGGTTGCCTAAAAAATCACGCCAGGTCTTGTTGCCGTAATTCTCCCCGAGGCAGATCGTCTTCTCGCCGTCATCGCCATTCGACAGCACCACCACACAGCCCGGGTGTTCCTCAGTCCCGCTGCGGCTAAACGCAATACAGTTTGGATGATCGAAAAACAGCGTCTGCACGCCGTGGGCAAAACGCTGCCGGGCGAGGATCAGCTCGTGGAGTTGTTCAATCACCGGCATATCGATGTGATACGTCTCGCCATCCCCGCCGGTGTCGTCATAGCTGGCGCCAAAAAGATCCGGGTAGAACACGCTCGGCACGCCGTTTTCACGCAGCAGGATGAGCGCGTACGCCAACGGTTTGAACCAGGCTTCAACCGGGGCTTCCAGCGCCTGCAAGGGTTGGGTGTCGTGGTTGGCTACCAGCGTCACGGCATGGAACGGATCGGCTTCCACCAGCGTACCGGTGAAAATCTGGCTCATATCGTAGTCGCGTCCCTGGCGTGAGGCTTCGTGAAATTTCATTTGCAGTGGCGCATCAAACAGCATGGTTTTGCCGTCCACCTGATTGATGTAGTGCTGCAATTTATCCACTTCGTGAGACCAGTATTCCGCCACAATAAACAGCGGCTGCGGGGCCACCTCCTGAACGTGCTCAATCCACTCTTTATAGAACCAGGCCGGGATGTGTTTTACCGCGTCCAGGCGGAAGCCGTCGCAGTGGGTTTGCTCCATCACCCAGCGCGCCCAGTATTTGATCTCCTCCGTCACCGCGTGGTTGCGAAAATCAATATTTTCACCCATCAGGTAATCGAAATTGCCCATCTCGTCGTCGACCTGATCGTTCCAGCCTTCGCCGGTGTAGTCGTTCACGATTTTGAAGATACCGTCCTCATTGGGGTTTTCAATGTGGTCGATACCGCTGAAGCATTTGTAATCCCAGATGAACTGTGAATACTGCCCGGCCCGAACGGGGAAGGTGTAGCGCGTCCAGGCTTCACATTCGATGATCTCATCGCTGATTTGGGTGCGATCCTGAGCATCCACGCGCTGCACGCGGACGGGTTCCTTTTCATCGGCCCCCATTTTGTGGTTGACCACCACGTCCAGAAGCACCGCAATCTGGTTGCTTTTTAAGGCGTTGATGGCCTCCAGCAGCTGGGCTTTATCGCCGTATTTGGTGGCGACGCTGCCTTTCTGGTCAAACTCACCGAGGTCGAAAAGATCATAAGAGTCATACCCGACGGAATAGCCGCCGGATGCCCCTTTGTAGGCTGGCGGTAACCAGACCATATTGA
This sequence comes from Enterobacter cloacae complex sp. IR5403, assembly GCF_049238705.1. Taxonomy (NCBI): domain Bacteria; kingdom Pseudomonadati; phylum Pseudomonadota; class Gammaproteobacteria; order Enterobacterales; family Enterobacteriaceae; genus Enterobacter; species Enterobacter cloacae complex sp. IR5403. The sequence goes on from NZ_JBMKHP010000006.1 coordinate 87,572, forward strand.
TGCCGATTTCGTTCAGGTTGGGGGCTAATGCCGTGACTTCTCGCCACAGTTCACCGCCGGTGGGGTAGTACCAGTGAAAACATTGTAAAAGTGTTGGGTTGCGCATGCACCATCTCCATGAGGTCGCGAAACTCAAGTATGGAGCAGGTTTGGCAGAAATGCCTGGCGAACGAAACGGTTAACGTTTGCCCGCCAGTTAAATGGCTAATTGATATCGCTATTACTTTGCGGAACCAGGACATGACCGCCCTGGTTACCGTAGGTGGAGAGAACGGTTTTCTGGATGGAAGATTGCCCGACCAGCTTCGCCAGCTCATCCATTCTGGCTTGCAGCAACGTTTTTACCTGGCCTTCGTTGTCCAGGATCACCCGCAGCGTCGGGCGAAGCTGCTCCTGAATCTGCATCGAAGGTTCACTTTCCTGAGTGAGACGAGCCAGTGAGTGCACCGCATTAACATAGTCGGTTTCACAGATGATCAGATCATCCCATAGTCCCTGCCGGGCCAGTCGCAACATCAACTGGCTCTGCTCAAGGAGTTGCTGATAAAGGGCATAAAGTTGCGGTGCGTTACTCATTAGACGGCGTCCTGCATCAGTTGTGGCGTACCGGCAACCTCCTTCCACCCGTCAGCGATATTGCGCAGCAAGGTTTCCACCTCTTCGATGGCGCTGGCGTCGTTATTCACGTTGGCGTGCAGGAGGCGACGTACCATATAGGCATAAAGGGCAATCAGGTTTTGCGTAAGCTCATCCCCGTTATTTTCCACCAGGCCAACCTTCAGCCCGTTTTCGATAATGTTGATGGCTTTTGAAAGCGCCAGCCCTTTTGCCGGGATATTACCGTCTGCCAGGAACAGACGCGCGCGTACCAGCGCGCTGAGGGCTCCATCAAATAGCATGATAACCAGCTGCTGCTGGCTGGCGCTCATCACCGCGCTTTCAACTTCTATCTTTGCGTAGGCTTGCGTGCCTTTTGCGCCGTACATGTTATCCCCCTCGGGTCTGATTAGCGTTTACTACTTGTTGCTGGACGTATTTTCGAACTGCTGCGTCAGGTAGCTGCTGGTGTTGTTCAGCGAGGTCATCAGTACGTCCAGCTGGGTAAACTGGGCTTTGTACTGTGCCACTCTTGCGTCAATACGTTCGCTAACTGAGTTATATTGATCCGTCAGCTTGTTCAGCGTTTTGCTGACGCCATCTTTGGCCGCCTGGATAATGCCTTTACTGGAAAGCCAGTCAGTCAGATGGGTGGCCATGGTGGTGGTGATCCCGGTGGTTTTACCGTCACCCACAACCAAATCTTTCACGGCAGACGGGTTATCCGTCAGCGCTTTTTTCAGCTTGTCGCTGTCCAGCTCCAGCTTGCCCGTGCTTGGATCTGAAGTAATGCCGACCTGAGACAGCGTTTTATAGGCGGTTCCGCCGACGGAGTTGCCCAGCATGGTTTTCAGCTGCGTCTGAATAGTACGCAGCGTGCTATCCCCGAGCAGGGCGCCGTTGCTGGAGTCCTGCGCATCTGTACCCGCATCAACTGCCGTATATTTGGTTAATGATGCAAAGCTGTCCTGAAGGGTGTTGTAGGCATCCACCCAGGCTTTCATCGCCGTTTCCGCTTTCGACGTATCTTTAGCGATCGTCAGCGTCTGGTTACCGGTGGTGACGTCGTTCAGGTTCAGGGTGATATCTTCCAGCGCATCGCTGATAGTGTTGCTGCTGTTTTCGATATCAACGTTATTCACCTTCAGCTTCGCGTTCTGCGCGGTGACGCTTTCCGTCATGCCGTTGCTGGCGTCGGTGCTGGTGCCGTTGTAACCCATAAAGGATTGCAGGGCGCTGTCGCCGCTTACGCTGATGCTGACCGCGTTGTCCGCCCCGGTTTCGGTGGAGGTGATGGACAGACGATACTGACCATTACCGACGTTAATAATACTGGCGGTCACGCCGGCGTCAGCTTTGTTAATCGCATCGCGAATGCCGGTCAGCGAGGAGTTTGCCGCGCTGATATCGACGGTGACCGGATCTTTACCGTTACCGGCGGTAAAGGTGATCTTGCTGTCAGCTGTAGCAATGGCCGTTTTGGTATCCGGCTGCGCGTTTTTTGTCGTCAGGGTTTGCGCCTGCGCCAGCTGCGACACGCTGATGGTGTATTTACCGGCAATCGCGCTGCCGGTGGTGGTGGCGCTGAATGCCGTGGAGCTGCTCGACGTGCTGGTCGCCGTAAACAGGTCGGCTTTATTCAGCGCGGTGTTGGCGGTCTGAAACGCTTCCAGTGAACTCTTCAACGTGCCGTAAGCGCTCAGCTTGGCGGTATAAGATGACTGTTGTTTGGAAATCGGCGTCAGCTGCTCTTTTTCGGCCTTGGTCAGACTATCCAGAATGTCTGCTAACTTAAGACCCGATCCAATCCCCAATGATGAAATACTTGCCATATTTATTCCTTAATCTATCGACACGTAGAACGAATAGTGGGGTTATCGGCCTTAATGGGGGAAAGTTTACGGTTAATTTCTTTTTTTTAATGGCGGGAATAACGGTAATAGAGAAGAGCTTTTCCGTGGCTAAAAAAATTAACGCGATCCTGAAAAAAAATCTAAAGGTTGTTTTGGACCAGACGATAACACCTTTGACGGCGATGAAGCCGAAGGGTGGAAACCCAAATCTAACCAAACAGATTTGATGAACAACAGGAATCGAAATCATGGCACAAGTCATTAATACCAACAGCCTCTCGCTGATCACTCAGAACAACATCAACAAGAACCAGTCCGCTCTGTCTTCTTCTATCGAGCGCCTGTCTTCTGGTCTGCGTATCAACAGCGCGAAAGATGACGCTGCGGGCCAGGCTATCGCTAACCGCTTCACCTCTAACATCAAAGGTCTGACTCAGGCTGCACGTAACGCTAACGACGGTATCTCTCTGGCGCAGACCACTGAAGGCGCACTGTCTGAAATCAACAACAACCTTCAGCGTGTTCGTGAACTGACCGTTCAGGCAACGACCGGTACTAACTCTGATTCTGACCTGTCTTCAATCCAGGACGAAATCAAATCCCGTCTGTCTGAAATCGACCGCGTATCTGGTCAGACTCAGTTCAACGGCGTGAACGTACTGGCTAAAGACGGTACCATGAAGATTCAGGTTGGTGCGAATGATGGTCAGACTATTTCCATCGATCTGCAAAAAATCGACTCTTCTACTCTCGGCCTGAACGGCTTCTCAGTGTCTAAAAATGCTCTCGAAACTGGCGAAGCGATCACTCAACTGCCGAACGGAGCTAATGCGCCAATCGCTGTTAAGATGGATGCGTCTGTTCTGACCGATCTTAACATTACTGATGCCTCAGCTGTTTCTCTGCACAACGTAACTAAAGGTGGCGTAGCAACGCCTACTTATGTTGTTCAGTATGGCGATAAGAGCTATGCAGCATCTGTTGATGCGGCTGGCACAGTTAAACTGAACAAAGCCGACGTAACTTATAATGACGCAGCGAATGGTGTTGCTAATGCCACCCAAGCTGGTAGCCTGGTTCAGGTTGGTGCTGATGCAAAAAACAATGCAGTTGGTTTTGTTACCGTGCAGGGTAAAAACTATGTTGCTGATGGCTCATTAGTGAATGCTAATGGCGCTGCTGGCGCTGCCGCTACTAAAGTAACAATTGATGGAGATACAGCTGCTGGTAATCAGGCTAAAATTGAACTTAGCCAAAATGGTACTACTGCTGCAACAGCAGAATTCGCAGGCGCATCTACCAACGATCCGCTGGCTCTGCTGGACAAAGCTATCGCGTCCGTAGACAAATTCCGTTCTTCACTGGGTGCGGTCCAGAACCGTCTGAGCTCTGCCGTAACCAACCTGAACAACACCACCACCAACCTGTCTGAAGCGCAGTCCCGTATCCAGGACGCCGACTATGCGACCGAAGTGTCCAACATGTCTAAAGCGCAGATCGTTCAGCAGGCCGGTAACTCCGTGCTGTCCAAAGCTAACCAGGTTCCTCAGCAGGTTCTGTCTCTGCTGCAAGGCTAATCGCCTGATTACGCTCAAACCCCGCTTCGGCGGGGTTTTTTCTATCCACGCATAAGCGTAACCCCCCAAATAACCCCTCATTTCACCCACTATTCACCCGATTAAAACCCCTCCAGAATCGGATAATCATGCCGATAACTCAACTAACGCAGGGCTGTTTATCGTGAATTCACTCTATACCGCTGAAGGTGTAATGGATAAACACTCGCTGTGGCAGCGTTATGTTCCGCTGGTGCGTCACGAAGCATTGCGCCTCCAGGTGCGTTTGCCGGCGAGCGTGGAACTGGACGATCTGCTACAGGCGGGCGGTATCGGGTTATTGAATGCAGTTGACCGGTACGACGCTCTGCAAGGAACGGCATTTACGACTTACGCAGTGCAGCGTATTCGTGGTGCGATGCTGGACGAGCTGCGCAGCCGCGACTGGGTGCCGCGCAGCGTTCGCCGCAACGCGCGCGAAGTGGCGCATGCGATGGGGCAGCTGGAACAGGAGCTGGGGCGCAACGCGACGGAAACCGAAGTGGCGGAACGTCTGGGCATTCCTGTTGAAGAGTATCGCCAGATGTTGCTCGATACCAATAACAGCCAACTCTTCTCTTATGATGAGTGGCGCGAAGAGCATGGCGATAGCATCGAGCTGGTGACGGATGAACACCAGCAAGAAAACCCGTTACACCATTTACTGGAAGGGAATTTACGCCAGCGCGTGATGGAAGCAATTGAAGCTTTACCGGAACGTGAGCAACTGGTGTTAACCCTCTATTACCAGGAAGAGCTCAATCTCAAAGAGATTGGCGCCGTGCTGGAGGTGGGCGAGTCACGGGTGAGCCAGCTGCACAGCCAGGCCATTAAACGCCTGCGCACAAAACTGGGTAAGTTATAGGTGAGTTATTCGCCTTGGAAATGCCGCACAACGTATTGACAACCAGGAGTTATCATGACGGTGCAGCAATCTAAAAGACGGCCTTTAAGCCGCTACCTGAAAGACTTTAAACACAGCCAGACGCATTGCGCCCACTGTAAAAAATTACTCGACCGCATCACGCTGGTTCGTCGCGGTGAAATCGTGAACAAGATTGCGATTTCCCGCCTCGACACGCTGATGGATGAAGCCGCCTGGCTTGAAGAGCAAAAAGAGTGGGTAGCGCTTTGCCGTTTCTGTGGCGATCTCCATTGCAAAGAGCAAAGCGACTTCTTCGATATTATCGGCTTCAAGCAATTCCTGTTTGAACAAACGGAGATGAGTCACGGCACCGTGCGTGAATACGTGGTTCGCCTGCGCCGCCTGGGTCAGCATTTGACCATGCAAAATATCTCCCGCGATCTGCTGACGACCGGATACCTGGATGAAAATCTGGAACCCTGGTTGCCCGCCACAAGTACCAATAATTACCGCATCGCGTTGCGAAAGTACGCGCAATTTAAAGTCCAGATGCCGGGCGTCATAAAGCAGAAAGTCCGCGCCGGAACAACTTCTGATATATATTAAAAAAGAATAAGATGTAGCGCAGCCGCCTTTGACGTTGCAGGCGATTTCTCTACACTACTCAAAAATTCCACTGTATCGGGGTACTTATGAAATTAGCACTTCTGGGTCGTCAGGCGCTGATGGGGATGATGGCCGTTGCGCTGGTCGCGGGGATGAGCGTGAAAACGTTCGCGGCAGAGAGTCTGCTCAACAAAGTTAAAGAGCGCGGCACGCTGCTGGTTGGGCTGGAAGGAACCTATCCTCCGTTCAGCTTCCAGGGCGACGACGGTAAACTGACCGGTTTTGAAGTGGAGTTTGCGCAGGAGTTGGCGAAACACCTCGGCGTTAAAGCCTCCCTGAAACCCACCAAATGGGACGGGATGCTGGCGTCACTGGACTCCAGACGTATTGACGTGGTGATTAACCAGGTAACCATTTCTGACGAGCGTAAGAAGAAGTATGACTTCTCCACGCCGTACACCGTGTCCGGTATTCAGGCGCTGGTGAAGAAAGGTAACGAAGGCAGCATCAAGTCCGCAGCGGACCTGAAAGGTAAGAAAGTCGGCGTCGGTCTGGGCACCAACTACGAAGAGTGGCTGCGCCAGAACGTGCAGGGCGTGGACATCCGTACCTACGATGATGACCCGACGAAATACCAGGATCTGCGCGTAGGCCGTATTGACGCCATTCTGGTGGACCGCCTGGCAGCGCTGGATCTGGTGAAGAAAACCAACAATACCCTGGCAGTTGCGGGTGATGCGTTCTCCCGTCAGGAGTCCGGCGTGGCGGTGCGTAAAGGTAACGAGGATCTGCTGAAAGCCATCGACGGCGCCATTGCTGAGATGCAGAAAGACGGCAGCCTTAAAGCGCTTTCTGAGAAGTGGTTCGGCGCAGACGTGACGAAATAAGTCTCTGACTGACAAAAAAAGGCGCTTTTAAAAGCGCCTTTTTTATTTCTCGCGCGTCTGCGTGCATAATGAAATAACAATTGTTTGCGTGACCGGAGGAACCATGTCACTACAGAATTTAACGCGCTTTCCCCGTCTTGAATTTATCGGCGCACCCACGCCGCTGGAGTACCTGCCGCGATTTTCTGACTATCTGGGGCGCGATATTTTCATTAAGCGTGACGATGTGACGCCCATGGCGATGGGCGGAAATAAGCTGCGCAAGCTGGAATTTCTCGCCGCCGATGCCCTGCGCGAGGGGGCGGACACGCTGATCACCGCCGGGGCAATTCAGTCTAACCACGTTCGCCAGACGGCGGCAGTGGCGGCGAAGCTGGGACTCCACTGCGTAGCCCTGCTGGAGAATCCGATCGGCACGCAGGCAGAGAATTACCTGACTAACGGTAACCGTCTGCTGCTGGATCTGTTCAACGTGCAGGTTGAAATGGTCGACGCGTTGACCGACCCGGCTGCACAGCTCGACGAGCTGGCGACGCGGCTGGAAGCGCAGGGTTTTCGTCCGTACGTGATCCCGGTTGGCGGCTCGAATGCGCTGGGTGCCCTCGGCTATGTTGAGAGCGCGCTGGAAATCGCTCAGCAGTGCGAAGGCGCGGTAAGTTTATCCTCGGTGGTGGTGGCGTCCGGCAGTGCGGGGACCCATGCCGGTTTAGCGGTCGGGCTTGAACAGCTGATGCCGGAGGTCGAACTGATTGGCGTGACGGTTTCCAGAAGCGTTGCGGACCAGAAGCCGAAAGTCGTCACCCTGCAACAGGCGGTGTCTGAACAGCTTGCGCTTCAGGCGAAGGCGGAAATAGTGCTGTGGGATGACTATTTCGCGCCGGGCTATGGCACCCCCAATGATGAAGGGATGGAGGCGGTTAAGCTGTTGGCCCGTCTCGAAGGTATTCTGCTCGACCCGGTCTATACCGGCAAGGCAATGGCGGGCCTGATCGACGGCATCGCCCGCAAGCGCTTTAAGGATGAAGGACCCATTTTGTTTGTTCATACTGGCGGAGCGCCTGCGCTGTTTGCCTATCATCCTCATGTCTAAAAATCAGGTAGAAAAATAATAATGCAAGAAAGTATTCAACTGGTTATTGATTCGCTGCCGTTCTTGCTTAAGGGCGCGGTGTTTACTTTACAGCTCAGTATCGGCGGGATGTTCTTCGGGCTGGTGCTCGGGTTTGTGCTGGCACTGATGCGTATGTCCAACATCTGGCCGGTGCGTTGGCTGGCGCGGTTTTACATCTCCGTGTTCCGCGGAACGCCGCTTATCGCCCAGCTGTTTATGATTTACTACGGTCTGCCACAGTTCGGTATTGAGCTGGATCCGATCCCGGCGGCGATGATTGGCCTGTCGCTGAATACGGCGGCGTACACCTCTGAAACGCTGCGTGCGGCGATCTCCTCCATCGATAAAGGGCAGTGGGAAGCGGCGGCCAGTATCGGGATGACCCCGTGGCAAACGCTGCGCCGGGCGATCCTGCCCCAGGCGGCGCGCGTGGCGCTGCCGCCGCTGAGCAACAGCTTTATCAGCCTCGTGAAAGACACCTCGCTTGCGGCGACCATTCAGGTGCCGGAGCTGTTCCGTCAGGCGCAGCTGATCACCTCGCGCACGCTGGAAGTGTTTACCATGTATCTGGCGGCCTCGCTGATTTACTGGGTGATGGCGACGGTACTGTCCGCTCTGCAAAACTATTTTGAAAACCAGCTTAACCGCCAGGAGCGTGATCCAAAATGAGTGCAATTGACGTCAAAAACCTGGTGAAAAAATTCCACGGGCAAACGGTGCTGCATGGCATTGACCTTGAGGTTGAGCAGGGCGAAGTGGTGGCCATTATCGGCCCGAGCGGGTCAGGCAAAACCACGCTGCTGCGCAGCATCAATTTACTGGAGCAGCCCGAAGGCGGGACGATCCGCGTGGGTGATATCACCATTGATACCGGGAAACCCATCAGCCAGCAAAAAGGGTTGATTCGCCGCCTGCGCCAGCATGTCGGCTTCGTGTTCCAGAGCTTTAACCTTTTTCCGCACCGTACGGTGCTGGAAAACATTATTGAAGGGCCGGTCATCGTCAAGGGTGAATCAAAGGAAGACGCGACGGCCCGCGCCCGCGAGCTGCTGGCGAAGGTTGGCCTGGCAGGGAAGGAGACGAGCTATCCGCGTCGCTTATCTGGCGGGCAGCAGCAGCGTGTCGCCATTGCGCGCGCGCTGGCGATGCGCCCGGATGTGATCCTGTTTGACGAACCCACGTCCGCGCTCGATCCTGAGCTGGTCGGGGAAGTACTGAACACGATCCGACAGCTGGCGCAGGAGAAACGCACGATGGTGATTGTGACGCATGAAATGAGCTTCGCTCACGACGTTGCCGATCGGGCTATTTTCATGGATCAGGGGAGAATAGTTGAGCAGGGGCCGGCTAAAGCGCTGTTTGCCAATCCGCAGCAGCCCCGTACCCGTCAGTTCCTTGAAAAATTCTTAATGCAGTAGCATTTTAGCGTTCAATTTGCTCCAGATGCCGCTTCTGGAGCAAATTATCCTCCCTTAAACTCCGTTCTGTTGCTTTTTTATTCCGCCTGATGTGGGTAAGCCATCGCCAAATTAAAGATAATCTCCCTGTGGCCGATATTTTATATAAATAATCATGCTTTATGTGTTAGGTTATATTCACCATAATAATGATTATCTTTATCAGAGGCTTCATTCAGTAAGTATGAGGGATATAGACTTTTTCACCTGGCGACGGGAATGCTTCCTCCGGTTTCAGGAAATGACCTGTGCCGAAGAGGTATATCAGGAACTTCAGCGACAAACGCAGGCGCTTGAATTCGATTATTATGCGCTTTGTGTTCGACACCCTGTGCCATTTACCCGCCCGCGAACATCCGTCCATTCCAGTTATCCGCAACAATGGATGGCGCAATATCAGTCCGAGAATTATTTCGCCATTGACCCGGTGCTGAAGCCGGAGAATTTCATTCAGGGACATTTGCCCTGGACAGATGAATTATTCACGGATGCCCAGCAATTATGGGACGGCGCGCGGGACCACGGTTTACGCAAGGGAATAACGCAGTGTCTGATGATGCCAAATCATGCGCTCGGTTTCCTCTCCGTGTCATGTACCAGCTTACAGGCACACTCGATATCCAGTGAAGAAATTGAGCTGCGTTTACAAATGCTGGTCCAGATGGCGCTCACTACGCTGCTGCGCTTTGAACATGAGACGGTGATGCCGCCTGAAATGAAATTCAGCAAGCGTGAGCGGGAAATTCTGAAGTGGACCGCAGAAGGGAAGACGTCGGCAGAAATCGCCATCATTCTCTCCATCTCGGAAAATACCGTCAATTTCCATCAAAAGAATATGCAGAAGAAATTCAACGCACCGAATAAGATCCAGATAGCGTGTTATGCCGCGGCGACGGGGCTTATCTGACTGATATCACGTTCTGCGTGTCAGACGAGAAAACGGCTGAATGCTTTGCATCCAGCCGTTTTTGTTACTGGCGGTAGGCTTGTTTAATTTGCTTAACCGTATTGGCAAAAACAGCGGATTCAGCCTGGTCTTCCATCTGCGCGATCTGTTTTTCCATTTTAATGATCACACGACCAGCATCAGCCTGGCCCATCGCCTGTAGCATAAGCGTCAGCAGCGACTTCAGGCAGTTTACTTCCTGTGCCAGTTCCTGGTTATTCTCGGCAGTGGCAAATTCAGGTGTGCTCATTTATTTTCCTCATTATAAAACAGCGCATGAGCGCGACGATGAAAGTTAAGGCGGCGGAGTATACCACAAGCTACGGCAAAAAATGCAGTGGTTGTTTTTTATACTTATCACGCCGTGATTATTGGGCGGCGCGGATTATGAAGGTACTCTGTCCAATATGTTAGCGACAATTAAATGTTTATCCCCGGTTCGCCATTCGTTAATTGTTGTTACAAAAAATCGCGCGCTCTTTTTCGTCAGAGTTAACAACTGTTTTAGTAACTTTTTGAATGTCGATGCTAAAAAATAGCGGTAAAAGCCCAGCGGACAAGGGTTTTCTTTCCACTTGCTGTACAGCCTAATTTCCAAAAACGAGACCAGAATCGTATAGACGATTTTTTAGCGTTTTAATCTTGCATGGAAAACCGTTAATATAAACCCAATTAGCAGTCAGTAGCGTTATCCCTATTCTGGAGACATTTCCTTTGATCAACGTCCTTCTTGTTGATGACCACGAACTGGTGCGCGCAGGGATACGACGCATTCTTGAAGATATAAAGGGTATTAAAGTTGCCGGCGAGGCGTGCTGTGGCGAAGATGCCGTCAAATGGTGTCGCGCTAACTCCGCAGACGTGGTGCTGATGGATATGAACATGCCCGGTATTGGCGGGCTTGAAGCCACGCGCAAAATCGCGCGCATGTTCGTTGATACCAAAGTTATCATGCTGACCGTCCATACCGAAAATCCGCTGCCTGCCAGGGTTATGCAGGCGGGTGCTGCCGGGTATCTCAGTAAAGGCGCCGCGCCGCAGGAAGTTGTCAATGCGATCCGCACCGTACACGCCGGGCAGCGCTACATCGCTTCTGATATTGCTCAACAGATGGCTCTGAGTCAGATTGAACCGGAAAAAACGGAATCTCCGTTTGCCAGTTTGTCTGAGCGCGAATTGCAGATTATGCTGATGATCACTAAAGGTCAGAAGGTGAATGAGATTTCAGAGCAGCTGAACCTCAGCCCGAAAACGGTCAACAGCTATCGCTATCGAATGTTCAGTAAACTGAACATTCACGGTGATGTCGAACTGACTCATCTGGCCATTCGCCATGGTTTGTGCAATGCGGAGTCGTTAATAAGTCAGTGAGTGAAGCGTTCGATTCAAAAGCATTTCTGAAAACCGTCACCAGCCAGCCAGGCGTCTACCGTATGTACGATGCTGGCGGTACGGTTATCTATGTCGGTAAGGCGAAAGATCTGAAGAAACGCCTTTCCAGCTATTTCCGCAGCAACCTTGCCTCCCGTAAAACCGAAGCGCTGGTCGCACTTATACACAACATTGATGTCACCGTAACGCATACGGAAACGGAAGCGCTGCTCCTTGAGCACAACTACATTAAGTTGTATCAGCCGCGCTACAACGTTCTGCTGCGCGATGACAAGTCCTATCCGTTTATCTTTCTGAGCGGCGACACGCACCCGCGGCTGGCGATGCATCGTGGCGCTAAGCATGCGAAAGGTGAATATTTCGGCCCCTTCCCGAACGGTTATGCCGTGCGGGAAACGCTGGCGCTTTTGCAAAAAATCTTTCCCGTTCGCCAGTGCGAAAACAGTGTTTATCGCAACCGTTCGCGGCCATGCCTGCAATATCAGATTGGCCGCTGCCTGGGGCCGTGCGTAGAAGGGCTGGTGAGCGAAGAAGAGTACGCGCAGCAGGTGGAATATGTCCGCCTGTTTTTAGCCGGGAAAGACGATCAGGTGCTGACGCAACTGATTGCCCGTATGGAAAAAGCCAGCGCGGCGCTGGAATTTGAGGAGGCCGCACGCATCCGCGACCAGATCCAGGCGGTGCGCAGGGTGACCGAGAAGCAGTTTGTTTCCAATACGGGCGACGACCTCGATGTTATCGGCGTAGCCTTTGACGCCGGTCTGGCCTGCGTTCATGTGCTGTTTATTCGTCAGGGCAAAGTGCTCGGCAGCCGCAGCTACTTCCCGAAAGTGCCTGGCGGCACTGAGCTGGGTGAAGTGGTGGAGACCTTTGTCGGCCAGTTTTATTTGCAGGGCAGCCAGATGCGTACGCTGCCCTCGGAGATCCTGCTCGACTTCACGCTCGATGATAAAACCCTGCTGGCGGAGTCGCTTTCAGAGCTGGCAGGCCGCCGGGTGAATGTTCAGACGAAACCGCGCGGCGATCGCGCGCGTTATCTGAAGCTGGCGCGAACCAATGCCGCCACGGCGCTGACCACTAAACTGTCCCAGCAGTCGACTGTGAGCCAGCGTTTAACCGCGCTTGCTACGCTGCTTAAGCTGCCGGAAGTGAAACGCATGGAATGCTTCGACATCAGCCATACGATGGGTGAGCAGACCGTGGCGTCGTGTGTGGTCTTTGATGCCAACGGTCCGCTGCGGGCAGAGTATCGTCGCTATAACATCACCGGCATTACGCCTGGTGACGATTATGCCGCCATGAACCAGGTGCTGCGCCGTCGCTATGGTAAAGCGATTGAAGAGAGCAAAATCCCGGACGTTATCCTTATCGACGGCGGGAAAGGGCAGTTGGGGCAGGCGAAGGCGGTATTTGAATCGCTCGACGTGGAGTGGGATAAGAATCATCCGCTGCTGCTGGGGGTAGCGAAAGGGGCAGACCGTAAGGCTGGCCTGGAAACGCTGTTCTTTGAGCCGGAAGGCGAGGGCTTTAGCCTGCCGCCGGATTCCCCTGCGCTGCATGTGATCCAGCATATCCGCGATGAGTCGCACGATCATGCCATCAGTGGGCACCGTAAAAAACGGGCGAAAGTGAAAAATACCAGTACCCTTGAGACGATTGAAGGCGTCGGGCCAAAACGTCGCCAGATGCTGTTGAAGTATATGGGCGGATTGCAAGGATTACTCAACGCCAGTATGGAAGAAATTGCAAAAGTGCCGGGTATTTCGCAAGGGCTGGCAGAAAAGATCTACTACTCGTTGAAACATTGAGGGCTCTGTAGCAACATAGAGCTAAATTTTACTGACAACAGACAGTTACCGTCATCATGCGATTTAATATCCCTACGTTGCTCACTCTCTTTCGCGTTGTGCTCATTCCGTTCTTCGTCCTGGCATTTTACCTGCCGGTCGTCTGGGCGCCTTTTGCCTGTGCGCTTATTTTCCTGATCGCTGCCGTGACGGACTGGTTTGACGGTTATCTGGCGCGTCGCTGGAACCAGAGTACCCGCTTTGGCGCGTTCCTCGATCCGGTTGCCGATAAGGTGATGGTGGCAATCGCGATGGTGCTGGTGGCGGAACATTATCATACCTGGTGGGTGACGCTGCCTGCCGCAACCATGATTGGCCGTGAGATTATTATCTCTGCCCTGCGCGAGTGGATGGCGGAGCTGGGTAAACGCAGCAGCGTGGCGGTGTCCTGGATCGGTAAAGTTAAAACCACCGCACAGATGGCGGCGCTGGTATGGATGCTGTGGCGTCCCAATGCCTGGGTAGAGTGGGCTGGCATTGGTCTGCTGTGGGTTGCGGCGGTGCTGACGCTGTGGTCAATGCTGCAATATTTGAACGCTGCGCGTGGTGATTTGCTTGAACAGTGATCGTTTCGGCTTAATTTTCAGCAAACGATCCTGAGATGCAAAAAATAACGTTGACTCATAACGTCATATCAGTAGAATGCAACGCATCGAACGGCGGCACAGTTAGCCGGACGACAATGAAATCAAGTGGTTAGGAAGTGGTTAAATAGTTACTTGATGACATGCGGGAATAGCTCAGTTGGTAGAGCACGACCTTGCCAAGGTCGGGGTCGCGAGTTCGAGTCTCGTTTCCCGCTCCAGATTAGTGCATCGGCAGTTTGCGGGTGCAGGTCGAAAGACAACAGATTTAAGGCGCGTTAGCAAAGCGGTTATGTAGCGGATTGCAAATCCGTCTAGTCCGGTTCGACTCCGGAACGCGCCTCCACTTTCTTCCCTGGCCGGATGGTGGAATCGGTAGACACAAGGGATTTAAAATCCCTCGGCGTTCGCGCTGTGTGGGTTCAAGTCCCACTCCGGCTACCATGGGAAAAAGCAGAATAATCAAAGCAATGAGCAGTGTCGTGAAACCACCTACGGGTGGTTTTTTTGTGCCTGAAATTCATGTCCTGTGCATATCCTGTGCTCACGGGGGGCAATGAGCTGCAATCTCCAGCCTGGCAATGCCGAATCGAACGTGTCGCCTCCAGCATAGAGAACCAGGTCGCTTTGCCTGTTTTCCGGTACTCTTCCGGGAAGGGGGGCCTGCTGAGCAAGTTGTAATGCTCTAGCCGCCCTTAGTACAAAGTTGCTTAATTCGTGCAATCACCTCATCTCTGTACTTCTGGTGTCCGCGCATAGCCCTTGGATGGGCAATTCTGAAACAGATTGCATTACCTGTTTTGAACTCCCATAGCTTCCCCGGAATGACTGAAGAAGTCTCATAGCCGCCCAGCTCAGTAAGCACCTGTTTTATGATGTAGTCTGTTCTCCGGGCTCCAGATGCAAAGATGATGAAATCAGGCTCAAGGTGTTTAATTTGTACCGCCAGCAGCTTCAGCGAGGCTAATATGACTTCCTGCAATTCATTTTGAGGGCGATTGAGAGGGGTCAGTCCGTCGTAATCCCACGCCAGTAGATTGGCATACACGATTGCCTGGGGAAGAATATTAAGCTCCCGGGCCAGCCTGAAATGATATTGCGTGAAGCGGCTACGTGATTTGAGGTTGGTGGTGCCATCATTTTGTACCGGAAGATGTTTCCTGTAACGATCTACAGCTTCTTCAACCACTTGCCCGATGGTGACGTCAGGTATAAGTCCCAACACCCGTGATATCGTATTCTTACCATTCAGCGTATTCCAGCCTGCGGTTTCTCGTCCAACCAGCATGATTTTTACCGGTGAATGCCAGTATTCTTCAAACGGCACGGGTAAAAAGACGCCTGAGTATTTATCTTCATTCAGGTTAAATGACTGGGCGTCAACTTCCTGTAATATCCGTTTGTACGCGTCTAATAGCCTTTCCATTCTTCAATCCTGCCCCGTAATAAAAACACCTTCAGATATATATTATTTTCATGATATCAATCAGATATATGAGGATAAATATGCAAAAATCCTTCCGATTCACCAATTCATCCATCAAAGCCCTTCCGGCAAACACAGATACCCGATCTACAGAGCTTGAGGTATCTGATACCGAGGTCATTGGCCTCAAATGCCTCTCAGGTCGAACGGGTAACAAACGTTTCCTCCTGCGATACACATTCCACGGTACCAAAAAAAGTATCAGTATTGGCAGATTCCCTGAAATTGATGTGGGGACAGCCCGTCAGATAGCCCGCCGTCACAAGGAGGCGATTGCACTGGGAAATGACCCTAAGGCAGAACGCGATAATTATCGTGCTATGCCAACGCTTAGTGAGTTTTTTCACCAGACCTATGTTCCGTTCATCAAGCGCCATAAAAAGTCCTGGGATAAGGATGTTCAGCGTTTCACGCAATACATTGAACCTCGTCTGGGGAAGATACGTTACTGCGACCTTCGGGCCCGGGAAATCCAGCAGGTGCTTTTCGACATGCTTGAGGGTCGTATTCACGGCCAGCAGTATGCACCGTCTACCTGTAACAGGGCACTGGCTATTCTGAAAACTATGGGGCGTTATGCGCTACGACAGGATGTCCTGGAGAAGAATGAAGCCGATAAGATCCCTTTGCTGAAGGAGAATAATCAGCGGACGCGCTTTTTTGACGCCGATGAGATCAGAAGGATCCTCGACGCTGCGGCACGATACCCCAATAAGGCAGCCGGGGGACTGATAGCCATGCTGCTGTTAACCGGTACACGCAAATCAGAAATGCTGAATGTCATGCACAAACATATTGATCGGGATAACAGGTCGTTATTCATTCCTTATACTAAGAATGGTCGCAGCAGAACTGTGTATCTCAGTGATGTTGCATTATCTATTATTGATTCGATCCCACGGGCTGGCAGCAACCCCTATCTGTTTGCCGTAAAAGATAATGGAAAACCAATATCAGAACCCCGGTGGGCCTATGAAAAAATACTGGCAGAGTGCGGGATAGATAAAAGTGAAGTCTGTTTCCACACTACGCGCCATTCCGTCGCATCATTACTTGTCTCCAGCGGACAGTACAGTCTGTATGACGTTAAAGCCCAGCTTGCGCATGCCAGTATTCAGAGTACGGAGCGCTACGCAAAACTGACACCAGAGCGAATGCGTCAGACCGGGCAGGGTGTTACCGACCTTCTTTTACCCCCCGTAGCTACCAGTAAAGAACAGTGATTTTTGCATCTCTTAAACGTGGAGAATGATTATGCCGTTAAAGTGCCCTAAGTGCGGTAGTCGGAATACAGTCACAGAAACTGCCGGAAATATAGCAAAGGTGACTCGCGATGACCGGTTTCTGACATCGACATCCGGTTATATTAGCCCGGAGCAATTACCAGAATTGCTTAAAGAAATCATCAGGGCGATACAGCGTCTATTTGGATTCCTTGAACAGCGTGAAAGGAATAATGCGCCAGTGCTTATCTGCAAGGATTGTGGATATTATGAAAGAATATAGATGACCACTGAAGGCAATTCCAGATTCTTTACCCTGTCTATGTAATCCCGATACTTAAAACGTATCGGGTTTTTTGTTTATGAGGATTATTCAATGAAATTTATCTCGAACTGGCAAGACCTGCCGTCGCTCCTTCTTTCCGATTCAGTTATGTCTGTTTTGAGAAAAGAACTGATACTTCCATTTGATGATGAACTTTCCGCAATGAATTTTTGGGGCGAGGTGGGTGTAACATTAATGTACATTGAACCCGGTGATGTTCCCGAAGATATTAAACGACACGTACTGGATGTAATTCATCATTTAATTGCAAACCCTGAGTTCGTGGTCCATCTGACAGATGAATATTACTTGATGCTATCAATTACAGAAGATAATGGAAATGGTATTTATCTGCTATTTCATCCGGAATGCCCTTTGAAGGGGATTGACACATTAATGTCTATGGCGGAATCACGTCTGTAAATCATATTAAAATCAGGAGATGAAAATGAGAAAATCAAAGTTAGGGAAAAATAATAATGAACACGAGAAGCAGGAGTTAAATAATGATTTAAGTGATATTGAAAAAGGTATCACTGAAGATGGCCAAATATTACCTGAAGAGAGTTATAAGCTGCTAATTGAATCAGGTCAGGCGGAAAAAATCAGCCCTAAAGCCAGCGGTATTCTGACATGGCAACTGGCTATGTCTGAAACGGATAATGAACTTTACCTGCGTCTCATGGCAAATGGCAGCGGAGGATTGTTCTCTAAGGACTGGATTTCACTTTCTAAAATTGAAAGTGTGCTCGAAGTACAACCAACGACGGGCTTCACATCTGGTGTATTCAGACCGCTGTTTAAAGGGGCTAGTGCCAATAATGCTGGTTTTCTGGCTGCTGTTCTACGCTCGCCAGATATATGCCTGCTGGAGGCGCATCCGGAGAAATTATTTACGCATGTTTTATATGCTGACTGGCGGGTAAGACTGAAAACACTCAGCAAAATTGGTGATCGAGAATAGATCTCGGAGGATTAATTCTTTATCCGTACGTTCATACAACCAGAAACAGCTACTCACCACCATTCATCTTTTTCAGGAATATTCATTATGCAAACCCAGTATGTCTTAAAACAGGCAGGATTATCGCTGCCTGTCACTAAATTATTTCAGCAGCACATCGTTACGCTTCTGGCAGAACAATCTCAGCAAACATCGGTCAGGGCAGTAGTCATTAATTTTCGTGACCCGGACTACAGTGCAGAATCCGGCGGATTTCATCCGGTTGAAATGCGGTTCATCCGCCAGGATAACGAATGGTATTTCGATTATGTCACAGACTTTAGTTACATGGGACGAGTCTATCCGGAGCTGGAAAAGGAAATGGACTTTTGTTGGTCAGGTCAATACGTCTTCCATTATCTGGCTGGGGATATTTCACTGGCGGCAGAGAGGAATGAACTCTGGTCCTTATGGGAGGGTAATTTTATGGATTACCTGTCTATGGGGATTTACCGGGTAACGGTAACTGTGGAAAGTTGTTGACCTGTTATGAACAGGAAGAAAACGGGCATCTTTGTAATCCTCTTCATGCGCAGTACATCGCAGCATGATGATGATACTGGTTGTACCGGACCGTTC
Source organism: Enterobacter cloacae complex sp. IR5403 (assembly GCF_049238705.1). Lineage (NCBI taxonomy): Bacteria > Pseudomonadati > Pseudomonadota > Gammaproteobacteria > Enterobacterales > Enterobacteriaceae > Enterobacter > Enterobacter cloacae complex sp. IR5403. The sequence continues at coordinate 105,928 of NZ_JBMKHP010000006.1, forward strand.
GCATAAACATGTGCAGACGCGGGGGATCTCAGATCCCTCGTGGTTTTACCAACATTCCCCCTAAATGACCAATCAGGGGGATGTCTGTTAATCATTACCCCAACGGACGTTTTACACCCTTAAAATTATGTCGATATTACAGTTGGTTAGACGCAATTGTGAGTGAGGGTTCTTAATTTCAAATCCATAAAGGTACGGACTATGCACCGAACACGAGGCGAGAAAATAGCCGAGAGACTGGGATGGATCTTACTTCAGCTTTATACGGGCAATACCCTGTCAGTCGATGACATTTGCCAGCAGTTTTCCGTGTGCCATCGCACAGGGCAGCGTGACTTATTGAGAGTGGAAACCGTAACAGAGGTGATTGCACCCGGCAAAGTGCGACTGGCCCCTCTGATAAGAGAGCGCGTCAGACAGGGTATCTGAGGGTTTTTTATTAATGCCAGATAATACAGACCGGCTGAAAGCAGATATTTTTGGAACCCCCTAAGAACGAGGTATCGAAATATTTTTATCAACCAGGACATAACCTGTCCCTCCCTCATATTACCCTTCGTCTGACATATATATCACACGCATAATTTACCGAGGCTTCATATCATGAAAAAGATTGTTATTACATTTTTTGTTATAGGATTTTCTACCACCTCGTTTGCAGCCAAAATATCGCTTGAAACGGCAGGGCTCTGCTATGAAGCGACCCGACAATCAACAAAAATGGCCATGCTATTAGACCCGGACGCTGCTGAATATAAACATCTCAATAACAATACGAAAGAGTTATTCGGAACGCTGTCGGGGGGCGTGGGAGAAAAGGATTCAAAGAAAATACGGGATGCCTGGAAAACCGTCCTGGATAATGCCGGAATGGAAGGTCGCATGGCTAAATCTGATGGATATCGGGAAATGAACCGATATCCACAGGAGGTGATTATGCAGGAAGCCAATAAATGTGTCCGTCTGGCTCTTAAAGCAGGACTTGTTAAACTCTGAGTCCTTAAGAATAATATCGGGAGCATAAGCTCCCGTATTCTTCAGGCACAATATAATGCCAGTCAGATTTTTCGTTTTTCCAGATGACACTGATAAGATGTTCCACCTTGGTCGGCGATAAACCAGTCTACCGCTTCTCCCGTAAGTCTGTTAATCGAGACATGTGATACACCCCCCCAATTTTTTTTATCTCTTGAACCCTCGATCACATACTCTATTTTTTCATCAGTGATTATGGGATGTACAACCCGGAACCAGGTATCATCCCGTCCTTGTGGTTCGCCATCAATATCAACAATTACGGCTTCAGTAAACCAGGAAGTACTTTTCCCGTTAGCAACACACGTACTACCTGAATTGGCACTTATGTTGAAACAGAGTTTGTTTTGTGACAAATAGGGACTCGGCCAAATACTTGCAGAGTCATCCCCACTTTTGTCTTTAGGGCTGCACGCAATAAGGGATGATTCAGCCAGGGCAGGCAAGCTTACGAGTAGGGATAACGCAAGATATTTAAATTTCATGGGGGGAGATGTCCTTATAGGTGGTTCTGCTTCCAGGTGCAAAGCTAAACCACCATTCTTAGCTTTACAGATATAATTTGAAAACCTTGTGGGATCTTCGGGTTAGGTTGTGTCTCTTAACCTGAGATAACTTACACGGGAGCCATCGCCCCCGCTATGTTTTTATATATTCAGCCGAAAATCCAGTTCCAGGCCTTTTTTAATCCACTGACTACGGCCTTTTTGGCGGCTTTTACGACCACGCGCAAAGGCGCTGGCAGGGTATTATCAATAATATCATCAAGAACGCGATCAACGGTATCACCAAATCCTTCCGTTGCCTCTTCTGTAACTGTACGGGTTTTGTGCTCGTCTCTCACCTGAGACGCAACGCCGCTTTGAGCGTGCTTTGGGAGCGCACGAACCATTGCCTCCACCAAATGGGTCACATTGTATCCCTCACTGGCGGCGACAGCGATCACCGGATGGTCAGTAAACCCAAATCGCTGTGTGATATATGCTTCTTTATCGAGGATATTTTGCATCTGGGATGGAGAAGGCCGGGCGTTGACAACATCCCACTCACGGAATGGCTCAATTTTGTCGACCTGATTAAGCACAAACAGTGTTTTAGCCTCACCGCCAGCAGGGGCCAGCACATTTTTGTAGAAATGTTCATCCGCAGAAAAGGCGCGATCATCGCCTTTAATCACCCAGAGAACCAGATCCAGCTGTGGTAACAGATCACGATAAAGTTGTTCATATTCAGCGTCACGCTCAGCATTTTCGCCCACACCCGGAATATCAATCAACCGCACTGAGCGTTTGCCAAACTGGATGCGCATTTCCTGCGTTTCACGGGTACAGGCGGCGACATCGCTGACTGCACAAATATCACCCTTAAAAATCGCATTACATAAGCTGGACTTCCCGGCTCCGGTCTTTCCCATAATGCCAATGACCGGCTCATAACTGATAACGTCATTGATGCGTCGGGCAATACTGTCCCTGATATTTTCAGGTAATATTTCAAGAGCATCCTTCACAGGATTTCGATTTTTAGTTTCTGTATTATTCATCTTGAGCACCATTCTCCATTCTCGCTTTAATTAAGGCACACTCGTAATAAGAAATAATTACTTTTAGCAAGGCATTCACTTTTTCCAGATCACGGGGTGCCGCGTAACCGACGATCCCTTTTTTCATAGGGCTGAAGCGTTCCTTGCGGGAAAGGTTCATTGCGGCCAGTTGATCATCAATACCGTGCATTAACAAATGACCGTTTTCACCAGCACTGAAGTGATTGCAAATCATCTCGGCATGCCTGAGTAGGTTTTCGGGAACTACATTGAATGGCGCGTCAAGCCAGGCTTTAAGATGCGCATTCTGTTCATTATCATTGGCGTCAAGAAGACCGCTGAGTAAGTCCGTTGCTATGTTTTCGAAAAAATTCTCGAGCGCTTTTTCATCTTTATTCATTAGAGGTATCTCCGGTTGATTCCGTACTTTCATTCTGCTCGTATCGTTTCAGGGCAAGGCGTATGTCTTGCGTAACCTGATTACGAATCGATGCTGGTTTTAGAACTTCAACCTCGGGCATCCAGTATTTGATGAGAGGGATAATTTGGCCGAAGTGAGCCACCCGTGAAATCACGAGCAAATCACCGCTTGCGGAAGTGTGAATAATTTCCTGACCCGGCAACAGCGCGCGGCGCAAGAACCACGGGGCTACACGTGCAGAAACTGACATCAGTACTTCAGTAAGCTCTGCGCCATACCAGATACTTTCCGCATTCTCGATTTGCAGATGAATCTCCGGCGACATGGTAAACGACACGTTACTGGGGAGAACCTTTTTCATGTCTGAAATGACGAAACTCTTCAGCACTCCTCCCTCAATGGCAGCGAGATACCAGATCCCTCTGTCACTGACGAGACGATAGGGTTCAATGGCGCTGTAACTTTTCGCTTTATACATAAAGCTTATTTTTTTGCTGCCGCGAATCGCGTCTGACAATGTATTCAACGTTGACATAAAAACCCCACAATTTTCGTAGGGACGCTGTTTGATCAGAAACGGATTATTTTCGGCATTGCCCAGCAATATGCCTAACAGGCGGTCATCCCAGCGTGGAAATAACCCTTCAATACCCAGAATACGCGTAAAGCGGCGCAAGTCAGTATTGCTGCGCTGTCCCAGAACACCAACGGGAAGATGATATTTCTTACCACTGCGAAGAAGGTTGAGATAAGCCAGCCGCTGCGTAAGATCACGCCGGATGGTCTTATCACAGACATTAAACTCTTCAGCGAGCCCACTCACCGTGACTGATTCACCGTTGTTAAGGCGAGTCAGTATCAATCCAAGGCGATACCCAAGTTTGTCATGCTTATCCATTCAGGCATCCAATCAATTGAAGCTGGAAGGATATTTTCAGCAGGGTGCTGGACAAGATGAGTCCAGGCTGAAGCAGGATTTCTAAAAAATAAAAACCATAAAATTCAGTGATATATTTTCTGTATGGTTTTTGTGGACTCAACCTGTCCATGTTGTGTTGGTTGCGGGAAGCAGCTTTATTACCGGTGCCTCATTACCCCCAAACAGTAAAGCCCACGACAGGGAGAGTGGGCTTAGCAAACAGGTATTCAGCGTGAAGGATTTACAACACTGCCGAGGGCAATGCGAAGCCGGGATATACCAGCTTTATAAGGTCCATCAGGCGATTCATTCGGGCAGTCAGGGAATCAAAGATAATGGGTGGGAGCTTAGCCCGACCTGCATTTTTAACATCACTGGGTGTCACAGAGTAGCCTGCTTCGACCAGCCATGCAGCTATCTCAACACTGGTTTGTCGCTTTCTGTCGTCCGGCGTGAGCCCCCATTGATGTTGAGCCCGGGCCCGCAGGAAAAGGCGAACAAGGACATCATCGCTTCGATTTTGTCCTACTTTTAGTTTCAGTGGGGTAAAAACGTTTCTGCAATAGAGGAAATCACACCAGTCTTCCCAGTCGGCTTCATCTTTCAAAGCATGTGTCTGCCGCCAGTCATCGAATAGCTGGCGTTGCTTAAGTGCCTGTGACATATCATCCCACGGACGGGAATGCATTAACAAATGCCCTTCATTCATAGTGGGTGTTATCAATTGGCGTTTGAAGTCGAATTCCAGGTTTAACCTGATCTCGGACTCAACAGCGACCAGATCGCTTTCATTCAACCACATATCACGGGTTGAAATGAGTGACCCCCTGCGAAGTTTCTGACCCGGAGCCCTGTTCATATAGAGATCTACCATATAACGGTTATAGCCGTCGCGTGGAATATCAGCAGGGGGTTTAACGCCTGCACGTGCGTGGACGATTGGGAAGCCTTCTGATTCCTTATAGGTCAACTGCCCCCGGGTTTTCATGGCGACCAGTTGTCGGACCTGATGTTTACAGGTCAGCATGGACGAGCCCGGATCCGCAATGTCGCATAACGCCTGAAAACGTGAAGATAGCGGACCAGACATATCGATATTCTCGAGAGAGACATCTGTCAGAAAACCATCTGTAGTCACACTGACCACGGTTGCATTCGGCGGAAGTGCATTCATCAACTCGCCCACCACCGCGCGGACAAATCCCGTGACATGTGCAGCAAAAAATGGCTGGGTGACTGACGAAGGCGGCAGAGGGCTGTTCAGCCCACGGGCGGTATCAAATGCAGTCTTTGCGTGAAGACCCTGAGCGAGTTTTCCATACAAAGAATTTCCGATCTCTTTCCAGAATTTCTCCTCCAGAGACCCTTTATCATGGCGATTACGATTTTCGCGAACCTGTTGCACAAAGGGTAAAAACACGGAGCTTGCTGGTTTTGTCGGGGACGAGGCATTATCAGATTTATATTGACGCCATGGGATTATAATACCGTGCTGAATAGCTATTTCCGCACCCAGAGACAGTGCGAGGGCTATTTCCGGGGCGGTCGCCCATGACTCGCCTGTCAAAGGGAAAAACAATCCGTACTGGTCGGTTCTGACAGGCAGACAGGGGTAACGTACTGTGTCGGGGAATCTAAAACTGACCAGCGCAAATCCCATGGTATGTCCGCAAAATTCCTCAGGATTTTGGCTCGTATAAAGATTGTCATAATCGGGTTGCAAAACATCTAACAGGCCTGTGGTGTATGCGCCTGCCAAATCGTAGTCATACCATTGGCTTTCAGGGGTGATGCCCATCATAAAGCACTCATTTCGACCGCCGTGATAGCAGTTTATGGCGAACGTCTCATAGAGTTCCCTTGCGGGTATACTCTGCGTCGATTTTAACGTTCTGAATCCATGAGTATCCGGATTCCAGCACTGTTGCGATATTGTCCGGGTACCCATACAGACTTCAGGAGACTGGCCGCTTTCCTTAATGGTCTTGAGAAACCGGGAAACTGCCATCGCACCAATCGTGGTGGGGACGCGCTCAATCATCAGACTTTCAGTGCAGAACGATTTCACCTGTAAGGCATAGCGCACGGCAATTTCGGCATCACGAACTGCATAAGCTTCGAAACCGCGTCGATCGCCTTTTAAATACTGGCGCATATCGCTGATTGAATAAGGTGCTGGGATGGTGAGTTTCGGCAGGCCAAGTAATTGGCCACATTCCGCCAGCCCCATCCCACCCGGCGTGATCAACAACGTATCGGTGAACGTCACATTGCTGCAACGGGGCGGGCTGGTCCGTTTATCAAACATGATTAGGCTGTTTTTTTCACGACGAGTTTCGACTTCATCAAAATCAATACCGTAGCGGTTTTTAAAACTGCTGACTGTACTGCGAATTCCTTTCAGCAATATTTTGTGATCGCTCCAGAAATCGGCAAACGAGGCAACATCAGCCCGCAGGAAATGAGCATACAGCGTAATCGAACCCGGCCATTCGTTAATCTGCTCATTCTTCAATAGTGGCGTCAGGGTTTTCGCGAGAAAGTTTTTCAGCGACAGGCGATCTTTTTTGTGGGCGCTGGCGGGGTACAGGATTCCGGGAACACCCGTTCCATCAGGCAGCACGACATAGCTCTGATAAGACAGAATGTCGTTTTGCTTTGTATGTGGGTTATAGACATATTCAGTATCAAAGCCGATATCTAGATGTAGCTCGCTGCTGACGTCCAGTCGATTTTTTGACTTTTGAGGTATTAACGGAAAGTTATCAAGTGTTTTAGCTGACCGGGCGACAGGTTGCGTCACTCCCGCCGCATCTGCGAGCAGCGCATTCATGTCAAACATTGGGGCTTCTCTTATTCAGGTGAGCGGTGCCATTACTGGCACCGAGAAGTAAGGGGAAATCAGACGAGGGCTGTACGAATCTCAGCAAACAGTTGTTCTTTTTGTTCTTCGTCTTTCGTTGCTACGAAAGATACGAAGTTATCGTTGACTTTAATGACGACGCCATTCGGGGTCTTTTCTACCATCGGCAAGAGTCGCGAGGAGAGAAGACAATTAGCATGCAACCAACGAAAGCCCATTCCTTCAAATTCGCGACCACCAAGAGTGGTAGCCAGTTCCTGAAATGCCTCATCAAGAGTGTCAGGTTTGGCTGATTCACTGACGAGCGTTCCGCCATAACGGTTAGTGAGCGTCAGGATACCCCGCTCTGCGTTCTGGAACAGGCTGATGCCGTAGACGAACTTAAGTCGGGCAATGCAGTTATTACCCCGGTAGACAGCCTCTTCAGGCAGGTTACTTTCGAAGTTGCGGGCATAGGTGTTAAACGCAGTTTTCGCTGCTTCATCCGTATCAAAAGACTCGGTGTGCAGCAGGCGGCACGCCCGACTAATAAAATTGAGACGGTTTTCAACGAGACTGATGCTGATGACATCAGAGACAGGGATAAGTATGTCGCTGGCGTTAACCAGGTAGTCAAAGCTGAGTATTTTTGAGGTTTTCATTGTTTTTACTCCTTGAAAGTCAAATTAGCGCGAAGTTTGTGTATTTGTGATGTGCTGTTTTTCCCAGGCTTCCACCTCAGCAATGGGAAAACGGATCGCACGTCCCAGCCGGATGAACGGAGGGAGCTTGCTCGGGTTACGGGTCACGTCGCTAGCAATAGAGCTGGGTGAAACGCCCCAGCGGAGAGCAAGCTGTTTGCTATTTATGTACATATCAGGGCTCCTCTGAGCTAAAAGTCGTTAGGGTTTTATCAGTCACTGCCGGGCCCTGCAGTGGTGTGCTCTAACCATACGAGCTGCGCAGTTTGATTACACGCCATAAAACTCACAGCTCATGCTGTCAGATTTGCTTTATTTAAATGTATCAACAACTTGTGATACTACCGCCTGAGAGTCTGCTGCATTATGAAAGGCATACCGGCGGGTGGCCGTGAGTGAATGGTGATTCAGTAAACGGGAGGCCATGGCGATATCGCTGGTTGCCTGTAGCACGCGGGTGGCAAACGTCCGGCGAAGGTCATGCATGCGCAGGTTTTGTACGCGAGCATCCCGACAAATCCGGGTAAAGGTTTCACGCGGATAGCTCAACTGGCGAGTCGTGTCGGTAATGCGCGGGAAAATCCAGGTCGTGCTGAGTGCCAGTTGTGCTTGTCGCTGAATAATAGCCACTGCGGGATTTGCAAGCGGGCAGGTGAATGGGTGCCCTGATTTCGTATCCGGGAGAAGCAACTGCTGAGCATCGGGATGCCAGTATTCCCACTTCAGGGTACAAACTTCACCAATACGCATACCGGTATAGAGTGCGAGCAATATGGCATCAGCAGCGGGCGTATTCAGGGCCTCAGCGGCAGCAATAAATAATGGAATTTCAGTGGCAGAAAGTGTGCGATACCGGACGTTGTTCTCTTTCAGATAACGAACGTGGGTCATCGGAGAATGATTTATCCATTCAGCGCGTACAGCCAGAGAGCATATCTTCGAGAGCAGAGCCAGAAGGCGGTTTATTGTTGCCGGGCTTAATTTCGGTCGTAGGCCAGCGGCGAATTTTTCGATTTCCCCTGGGGTGATATGACAGAGGCGACGCTTCCCCCAGAAGGGTCGGATATGGCGATTGAGCTTCGATAGCTCAGACTGGGGACTTTTCTTATATAACTGCATATCAGGAATCCACAACTCGTTGATAGCCTGTTCGACGGTATGACGGCGGGACTGTATGGCCAGGCGTTTTTTATTACCAAGCCGAATCATAGTGTTCAGACGGGCATCTTCAATATCGAGATGTGGGAACGTCCCAAGCGTTTCATAAATACGCTGATTGTTGATGGTCGCCCGAAACGCGAGCGTGATTTGATTGGGATAGACCAGCGCCCTCAGATGGGGGCAGTGAATATCGCGGTATTCCTGGCAGCCAGTCGTCGGATGCGGCAGTTGCTGAAGTGATTTGGTGCTGAAACGCAGGTCAATAATGGACATCGTAGTTCTCCTGTGAATGTGTATCAGGAAAAATACGATGTCAGATGAGCTAATAGCGAGTTGTCATTTTCACAGTTCATCATTTCAATTTAGAACTGTATTTTTTATCTACAGATGAACTTTCTCTGCGGGTCGTGACTCTATGAGTTCATTTAGTCTGAGCAAGTGATAGTAATCGGGTGACATATTCATTTTTGCTGAGGCGACCCACATCGTTAATCTTTGAAGGTAGTCCCAGAGCTGTCGATTTTAGATCTAATAATCCTTTAACGGTTTTACTTTTACCTTCAAGAAAAAGGATGATTTCTTTGGCTGTGGGTTTCCATTCTGGGAAGATAAGCAGTGCAATGTAAATATATGTTTTGTATAAAATCTGGTTTATGTTTTTTTGGATCCCTGTCAGGTTTTCTTTGTTTCTGGGGATGGTTTCATCAATAACAAATCGGTCGGGACTAGTTAATGTAATTGCAGTGTCTTTTTCATTAATAAAGTGTTGCATGACCTCATGGGGTAACATTGCAAGAGTAATCAATTGAAACATGGCGGGGTGGTTGAGGCAATTATCTTTAATAAGCCCGGAGTTTTTCATCTTATCTAATATTTGCAATAGAAAGTGAAAATAAAATTCATCACAAAATCTTGCAAAAAAAAGGAGGGCAGCATCCTGGGCTTCCAGATTTGAAATTTTCGGGAGTGAATTAGTGAAATCGGAGGATTTGATATAGGTTATGATTTTTCTGTGGGAAATTTTGAGTGCTTTGTTATGAATGTGCATCGAAAACTTACCATTCCAGATGTAGGGTTTGTTACTTTGATACGTTTTTTCATCTACAAGTGTATCAAGAATATTTAGTAATGTGAAAATCGGATGTGTCGGATCGTTGGGTGCCTTATTCAGTAAGCTCTTCAAAAATGCATCGATTTCCTTTAAAGTTTTATCAGGGATTTTATTTTGTTTATTCGAATTATGGCCGTAGATATTAATGGCCAGCACTTTGAATTCCTCACGTTGCAGTACACACCATTTCTCAAGGTAATCAGTATACTGAAAAAAATTAATATAATTGGACAATAATGCGGAGGGCGCGAAAATCTCGATAGCGGCTAATGAGGGGCGCATCTTACGTGTTCCATCCGGTTGTTCTTGTGTCATCAGGTGTAGCAAATCATCCTCAGTGAATATTTCGGATAATTTATCAATGTCTTTCTGATATTTAGCGAGAAGGTCAGCGTTTTTTTGTTCTCGTTTAGGCGGCTTAGGATAGTTTTCAAACATAATGTGCCTCGTTTATTTAGGTCAGAAACCCTTTTTCTGATGGAGGTTTGCAAGGTAGTGCTGTGATTACAAGAGCATGAGTAGGTTATTTACCCCAACGGCAGTTTTACACCATAGCTTACATCGAGTCTATCCTGCTAATATCATTATAATTTATTAACTTGCAAACATGAGGGGATCAGCAAGTCATCTGTCGGTATCAGGTGGACAATCCCCCTAAAGATACTGTGATTCAGGTGTGTCCAGGGGCGTTTCTTGAGGTATCATTTACCACAATTTTTTACGATGCAAAGTTTTGCATCGCTAGCTTTTCTTCAGACCAGGATGATTCATGAACGACAAAATCAGTCAGGACACGATCAACAAAGCCCTGTGGGCCGCGTGCGATACGTTCCGTGGCACCATCAGTGCTGACACCTATAAAGACTTTATCCTTACAATGCTGTTCCTTAAGTACATTTCGGATGTCTGGCAGGACCACTATGACGATTACAAAAAACAGTACGGTGATGCGCCGGAACTGATTGAAGCGATGATGGCTAACGAGCGTTTTGTGCTGCCGAAAAGCGCCAGCTTTTATGCTCTTTACGAGCGTCGCCATGAGCCGGGCAACGGCGAGCGTATTGATCAGGCACTACACGCTATTGAAGAAGCCAACGGCACCAAACTGAAAGATGCCGGGAAAAGCGTGTTCCAGGATATTTCGTTTAACACTGACCGTCTGGGTGAAGAAAAACAGAAGAACACCATCCTGCGTCAGCTACTGGAAGACTTCGCCGGTGAAGATCTCAACCTGAAGCCGAGCCGTGTAGGTACGCTGGACGTTATCGGTAATGCCTATGAATATCTGATTAAAAACTTTGCCGCCAGCGGCGGGCAGAAAGCCGGGGAATTCTATACCCCACCAGAAGTTTCAGACCTGATTGCAGAACTGCTCGATCCGCAACCGGGTGATACCATCTGCGATCCAGCCTGTGGTTCCGGTTCATTATTGATGAAGTGTGGGCGTAAAATTGTCTCCGGGCATGATAGTCGTAACTATGCATTGTTCGGTCAGGAAGCGATCGGTTCTACGTGGTCGCTGGCGAAAATGAATATGTTCCTGCACGGGGAAGACAACCATAAAATCGAGTGGGGCGATACCATTCGTAACCCGAAGCTGCTCGATAAAAATGGCGACCTGATGCTGTTTGATATCGTGACCGCTAACCCACCGTTCAGCCTCGATAAGTGGGGCCATGACGAGGCCGAGAACGATAAGTTTGGCCGTTTTCGTCGCGGTGTACCGCCGAAGACTAAAGGAGATTACGCTTTTATCTCGCATATGATCGAAACCCTGAAACCGGGAACTGGCCGTATGGGCGTAGTTGTGCCACACGGTGTGCTTTTCCGTGGCTCCAGCGAAGGTAAAATTCGCCAGAAACTGATCGACGAAAATTTGCTGGATGCGGTAATTGGTCTGCCGGAAAAACTGTTCTACGGTACGGGGATTCCGGCTGCGATTCTGATTTTCAAAAAGCAGAAAGTTGATGACAAGGTGCTGTTTATCGATGCCAGCCGTGAATTCAAGGCAGGTAAAAACCAGAACCAGCTCAGCGCAGAAAACATCGAGAAAATCGTCAAGACCTACCGTGATGGCGATAACGTCGAGAAATACGCCTATCTTGCCAGCCTGAAAGAGATTCAGGACAACGACTATAACCTGAATATTCCGCGCTATGTTGATACCTTTGAGGAAGAGGAAGAGGTCGATTTGCTGGCCGTGCGTAAAGCGCGAGAGCAACTGAAGGTGGAACTGGCGAAACTGGAAACGGAGATGGCAGGTTATTTGAAGGAGTTAGGTTATGGTGCCTAAAGGTTGGATGCTTAAACAGTTGTCGGATATTGTAAAAGAAAAAATATCTTATGGAATTGTTCAGGCGGGACCACATATTCCTAATGGAATACCTTATATAAAAAGCTCTGACATTAGAGGGGCTATTGATCCTGCGTCACTGCAGAGGACAGCGCCTGAAATACATTATAAGTACAGACGTTCAGCTGTGCACCCTGGGGATATTATATTCTCCTTGAGAGGCAACATTGGCGAGACAGCCATAGTGCCTTCTAATTTATTAGAAGCGAATTTAACGCAAGGTACAGCACGGATATCAGTATCTGGTGATCAATGTAATGAGTTTTACCATCAACAATTTGCGATGGATAAATTACGTAATTATATTAATTCCTTGAGCAAAGGGAGTACATTTAAGGAAATTTCACTAGAAGAGCTACGTAAAGTTAAAGTTCTGTGTGCCCCCCTTCCTGAACAAAAGAAAATTGCTCAAATCCTGTCCACCTGGGATAAGGCAATTACGGTGACGGAAAAGCTTCTCGTCAACAGCCAGCAGCAGAAAAAAGCCCTGATGCAGCAATTGCTTACCGGGAAGAAACGCCTGCTGGATGAGAATGGGGAGAGGTTTAGTGGGGAGTGGAAGAGAGTAAAACTGGGTGCGATAGCCGATATGAACAGTGGAGGTACTCCGAAATCAACGGTTGAAGAGTATTATGGCGGGAATATCCCATGGGTATCTATTTCTGATATGACATCTAATGGAAAGTGGATTGCTACAACTGAAAAATATCTGACTGAATTAGGATTGAACAGTTCATCCGCAAGAATATATCCAAAAAACTCGGTTCTTTATGCTATGTATGCTTCTATAGGTGAATGCAGCATTGCTGCTGTAAATTTAACATCTTCGCAGGCAATCTTGGGTATTAGACCAAAAGATTGTTTAAATTATGAGTTTTTATATTTCTATCTTACATCATTAAAAGAAAAAATAAAACTACAAGGCCAGCAAGGTACACAGTCCAACCTAAACGCCGGAATGGTTAAAGAGTTTGAACTAGACTTACCCAGTATAAGAGAACAACAAAAAATCGCCGCCGTCCTGTCCGTCGCCGATGCCGAAATCTCCACGCTGGAGAAAAAACTCGCCTGCCTGAGAGATGAGAAAAAAGCCCTGATGCAACAGCTACTGACTGGCAAACGTCGTGTTAAGGTCGATGAGGCGGTTGCCGAATGAAACTGACGAAAAGCGGGCCGCTGATTGACCGGGAAATCGACTGGCTGGAAGAGGTGTTGCTGAAATACGGCAATGATGACTCTGTACTCTGTTTCTCTGAGCTGGATGGCTTCCTGACGGCGGTTGTCTCTGGCCCGAATACGATTTCCCCTAATACCTGGCTCAGTGCTATCTGGGGGCGAGGTGATTACCACCCTCGCTGGACCACCGAAAAAGAGATGACGCGTTTTGTGGGGCTGTGTTTTCAGCATATGAACGATATCGCTGGCTGCCTGTATGAGGCCCCTGAACAGTTTGAACCGATTTTCAATGAGCGTGAGGTAAAGGGGGAAAAATATACCATTGTGGAAGAGTGGTGTTTTGGTTATATGAAAGGAAAGTCACTGGATTACTGGTCTGGTCTTCCCGGTGAGTTACGGCCTTCTCTGGAAGTGATCGCTCTTCATGGCGTGGAGAAGAATTTTCCTGTACTTGAGAAAATGACCGGAGAGCAGTTTGAGAAAAGTATTTCCCTTATTCAGCCTGCTGCACTGGCACTTTATCAGTACTGGTTGTCAGTGAGAATGTCAGAGGCATCATCCCGGCCTGTTCCAGTGAAGGGGGCAGAAAACATGCCCGGGCGAAATGACCCGTGTCCGTGTGGCAGCGGTAAAAAATTTAAGAAGTGCTGTCTGCATTGATGAATCTTCATGTGACCAGTAGCGAGTAGCGCCAGAAAGAAAAGGATTAATGATGAACCAGACGTACACGCCAAAATTCCAGGAAGAATACAGCGCCAAAATTCCGGCACTGACGTTACTGACCAGCCTCGGCTGGACGTTTTTATCTCCGAAACAGATTATGGATTACCGGGGCTATAAACAGGATGAGGTGGTGCTGCGTCCGGTTCTGCGTGAAGAGCTGTCGAAGCGTTCCTTTATGGCGGGTGGCAAAACCTGCCAGTTATCGGAAAAAACACTGGATAACCTGATATCACAGGTCTGTTCTCCGGCGCTGAATGAAGGGCTGCTCAAAGCCAATGAACGGATGTATAACCATCTGCTCTACGGTATCGCCGTCACGGAGTTTGTCGATGGCAAGAAGGTCAACCCCACCATTGCGCTGATCGACTGGGAACATCCGGAAAATAACCAGTTCCATTTTACTGAAGAATTTACGGTATTGCGGTCAGGTGGTGTTGAAACCCGGAGGCCAGATATTGTCTGCTTTGTTAATGGTATCCCGCTGGCTGTTATTGAAGCGAAAAGCCCGGCTGGTCATGGCAAGAAAGGGCCAACCATTGACGAGGGGATATCCCAGAGTATCCGCAACCAGTTCAACGATGAAATCCCGCAGCTGTTTGTCTATAGCCAGTTATTACTTTCAATTAACGGGCATGACGGACGCTATGGTACCTGTCATACACCAATGAAATTCTGGGCGGCATGGCGCGAAGAAGATATTACTTACGCGCAGATGTATGCGCTGCGCAACCATAAGTTATCGACTGAACAAATTCATGCGTTGTTTGATCATCGTCCATCAGCCGATCTCGACTGGTACCAGCAGTTAATCGCCGCCGGTGAACTGGCTGTCAGTGGACAGGATAAGTTGCTTATCAGCCTGCTTTCGCCGGAACGTCTGCTGGAGATGACCCGCTTCTTCACTCTGTTTGATAATAAGACCGGGAAAATTGTCGCCCGCTATCAGCAGGTGTTCGGTATTAAAAGACTGCTGGAGCGCATCAGTACCCGCAGACCCGATGGGGGCAGGGAAGGTGGTGTTATCTGGCATACCACCGGCTCTGGCAAATCGTACACAATGGTGTTCCTCAGCAAGGCGCTGATTCTTCATGACAGCCTGAAGCGGTGTCGTATCGTGGTGGTGACGGACCGTATCGATCTTGAAGAACAGCTCAGCAGTACCTTTGCATCCGGCGGCGAGTTGGCCGGGAAAAAAGACAAAGCCAATGCAATGGCGACATCCGGGCAGATGCTGGCGAAACAGATTGGCTCCGGTAAAGAACGCATCATTTTCACCCTAATCCAGAAATTTAATTCAGCGACAAAACTTCCTGAATGCGTCAATACCAGCCCCGATATCATCGTTCTGATTGATGAAGGACACCGTAGCCAGGGTGGTGAGAACCATGTGCGAATGAAACTGGCACTGCCGAACGCCGCCTTTGTAGCATTTACTGGTACGCCATTGCTAAAAGAAGATAAGACCACCAATAAATTCGGGCCGATTGTCCAGGCTTATACCATGCAGCGAGCGGTAGAAGATAAAGCCGTTACACCTTTGCTGTATGAAGAACGTATTCCCGACCTTGAGGTTAACGATCGGGCAATAGATGCCTGGTTTGACCGTATTACCGATGGATTAAGCGAAGCGCAAAAAGCCGACCTTAAACGTAAATATGCCCGTAAAGGTGAGGTCTACAGTGCAGATGACCGCATCCGTCTGATTGCTCTCGATATTGCCACACACTTCTCGAAAAACATTGATGAGGGACTGAAAGGGCAACTTGCCTGCGACAGTAAAATCTCTGCAATTAAGTATAAAAAGTATCTGGATGAAGCGGGATTATTTGAATCAGCTGTAGTTATCAGTCCGCCGGATACCCGGGAAGGGAACACCGAGGTGGATGAAAGCAAACTGCCGGAAGTGACGAAATGGTGGAAGGATAATGTCGGCACGCAGGATGAGTCTGTGTATACCCGCAATATCATCAGTCGTTTCGATACTGATGATAAGCTCAAATTGCTGATTGTTGTTGATAAACTGCTCACCGGGTTTGATGAACCGAAGAATACCGTGCTGTATATCGACAAGCCGCTTAAGTCCCACAACCTTATCCAGGCGATTGCCCGGGTGAACCGACTGCATCCACTGAAAAAGTTTGGCCTGCTGATTGATTATCGCGGCATTCTGGCTGAACTGGACACGACTATCGGCAAATATCAGGACCTCGCCTCCCGAACGCAGGGAGGATACGACATCAAGGATATTGACGGGCTGTACAGCGCCATGAGCTCTGAATACAAGCGTCTACCGCATCTGTATAACCAGCTGTGGGCCATATTTGCCGGTGTTAAAAACAAAAATGATACTGAGCAGTTACGTGCGGTACTGGTGCCTAAAATGGAAGAACGTGACGGAGAGATGGTCGATATCCATCAGAAAACCCGTGATGATTTCTTCGAGGCGTTAACGGCCTTTGCCGGATGCCTGAAAGTGGCACTGCAGTCCGCTACCTTCTTCACCGACAAGAGCTTTACGGAACAAGACCGAAATCTCTATAAAGAAACCGTAAAACAGATGTCCAGCCTGCGCCAGTGGGCGATGCAGGTAAGCGGGGAGCAGGTCAATTATGACGACTACGCTGAGCAGGTGAAAAAACTGCTGGATAAGCATGTCACCGGCGTTGAGGTTCGTGAACCGGATGGCGTGTATGAAGTCGGTAAAATGGGCAAGAGCGAAAAGCCCGAAGAGTGGGACAGCAACAAAACCCGCAATGAAACCGACATCATTAAAACCCGCGTGACGAAGATGATTGAGCAGGAATTGCGTGATGACCCGTATGCTCAGGAGGCATTTTCAAAACTCCTGCGTATGGCTATCGAAGAGGCTGAAAAACTGTTTGACCATCCGCTGAAACAGTACCTTTTGTTCCGTGAATTTGAAGAACAGGTTGAAGCCCGTAAGCTCAGCGATATCCCGGATGCACTGGCGGTAAACAAGCATGCTCAGGCGTATTACGGTGTATTTAAAAAAGAGCTACCTGAGGTTTTTGCGGTAAACGACGTTCAGGTGCAGGATAAGTGGACCAAGCTGGCTTTTGAAGTGGACAACATTATCGTCAAAGCGGTGGCAGAAAACTCCCTGAACCCCCAGGACATTGAGAAAGTCGTTAAGACAAGTCTGCTACCACTGCTGTTTACGGCCTGCCGGGAAATTGGTGCCGGAATGAATCAGGTTAACCGTATTGTGGAAACCATCATCCAGATACTGCGCGTTGGTTTGATGAAATCATGAGTGAAAAAGAATCGCCATCAATGAAAGCGTTACGCATTGTCTATGGTGATGAGGTCATCGTCGTACAGTGTGTTCCGCGTCAGGTCGTAAAGGGCAGGGTGCTCATCAAGGTGCATCCGGACTGCCGGGTTATTGTCTCTGTACCTCCAGAAACACCGGAGCACGAGCTGTTGTCTGCGCTGAAAAAAAGAGGGCGCTGGATATACCAGCAACTGCGTGATTTCAGGGAGCAACAGACACACATTGTTCCGCGTCAGTATGTCAGCGGAGAAAGCCATTATTATCTCGGTAAGCAATATCAGTTGAAAGTGACAGAAGACGCTACTGTGCCGCAACGAGTGAAAATGTTGCGTGGGCGTCTGGAAGTGACTGTCAGACACAAATCGGCAGAAAAGATTAAAGCCTTGCTGGCTGAATGGTATCGGGAACGTGCCAGAGATGTTTTTCAGCGCAGGCTTGATTTACTGATTCCGCAGACCCTTTGGGTCAGTGAGCGTCCTCCGATACGTCTGCGGGCGATGCAAACGCAATGGGGCAACTGTTCAGCAAAAGGCTGTCTGACTCTGAATCCATGGCTGGTTAAGGCATCCTCAGAATGTATCGATTATGTTTTGCTACATGAGTTATGCCATGTGGCTGAGCACAACCACAGCGAGGAGTTTTACCGTCTGATGGGGCAGGTTATGCCGGGCTGGGAAAAGGTTAAGAAGCGACTGGATGGTATGGCGGGGATGTTGTTGGCTGATATGTAACTTATCAATATGGGTTCTTAAGGGTTTGGTCAGTCTCGTTAATGCAGGGAGTATAATAATGAGTAAGTTAGATAATAAAATTGAAGCACGCCATTGTAATTTGTTTGATGTTCTAAATGCGCAAAAATATACCGTTGATTACTTTCAGCGCGAGTATAGCTGGGGTGAGAAACATATTGAAGAGTTGGTTACAGACTTAACATCTGCGTTTCTCAATGAATACACAGTCGGTGATTCTCGGGAGCAGGGTGAAAACTACAATAATTATTACTTAGGACCATTTGTTGTGAGTAGTAAAGATGGAAAACGGAGTATTATTGATGGTCAGCAACGACTGACTTCATTAACTTTATTTCTAATTTACCTCCATAACCTTCAGAAAGAACTTAAATATGAAGAGAAAATAGAATCAATGATTTTCTCCGAGCTACGTGGCAGCAAATCATTCAATATAGTAGTTGAAGACAGAATTCCTTGCATGGAAGCATTGTTTAATTTTGGTAGCTATAGTTTAGTTGATGGGGATGATGAGTCAACCCATAACATGGTGGAGAGATATCAGAATATCACAGATGCTTTTCCTGATGAATTAAAAGGTCAGGCTTTTCCTTTTTTTATCGACTGGCTTAAGTATAACGTTATTATGGTTGAGATAGTTGCCTATTCAGATGAAAACGCATATACCATCTTTGAGACTATGAATGACCGAGGATTGAATCTTACTCCGTCCGAAATGCTTAAAGGTTTTTTACTTTCACGCTTTCATCAGGGAGATAAACGCCAAAAGGCAAATGAACTCTGGAAAAAAGCGATGATGGATTTAAAAAACTATGACAAAGATGAAGACCAACGTTTTTTCCAGTCATGGTTGCGTGCTCAATATGCTGATACAATACGCCCGGGTAAAGCTGGTTCAAAAAATGAAGACTTTGAAAAAATAGGTACGCGTTTTCATAGCTGGGTTAGAGATAATCTTCAGGCAGTGGGATTGGACCCAGATAATGGTGAGACATTCGAACGATTTATACAAAAAAACTTTTTGTTTTATTTGAATGCCTATACACAAATACTGAATGCTGAGAGAGCATTAACGCACCAACTGGAATATGTATTTTATATCCATCATTGGGGTATTGCACCTACTTTAAGTTTCCCTTTGATGTTGGCTCCATTAAATGTAGGTGACAGTCCTGAGGCTGTGATAGCCAAAATAAACCTGGTGGCGCGCTATATTGAAACGTTTGTTGTTCGTCGTTCTGTTAATTTCCGAAAATTCTCTGCCAGTTCTATTCGTTACACAATGTACAGTCTTGTTAAAGAGATTCGTGGTAAAAGTATTGAAGAATTAAAAGATTTGTTATCTAAGAAGTTATCCGAAATGTCAGATACTTTTGCAGGAATGGAAGAGTTTCGTCTCCATGGTCAAAACTATCGTTTTGTGAAGTTTTTGCTTTCTCGTATAACTGCGTGGGTTGAGCAACAAGCCGGAATGAGTACAACCTTCATTACATATTATCAGCCGGAACACGGTAAGCCATTTGAAGTCGAGCATATTTGGGCCGATAAATATGAACGTTACTCTGATGAGTTTGAACAAGAGCACGAATTTAACAATTACAGAAATCGCTTAGGTGATTTGGTTTTATTACCTAGAGGCTCAAACCAGTCATATGGTGATTTGTGTTACGATCAAAAGCAACCTCATTACATTAAAGAGAATCTCCTGGCTAAATCGTTATGCCCATTGGCATATATGAATAACCCTAATTTCAATCAGTTGAGAAATGTATTCGGATTGCCTTTTAAGCCACATGATTCATTTAAAAAACAAGATGTCGATGAACGACAGTCTTTGTATAAAATAATTTGTGAGAATATTTGGGAACATAATTTATAGCAAGGTTAGGGTGTTAATTAATCTGTAATGGCATCATGATTTTTAAAAGGAGGTTGAATTGCGTTCTGAAACGTTTTTTGTCGAATTTATTGAACAACTGAAAGGCATTTCGGTTGAGGATGATGTTGAATTCAATTTTTTTGAATTGGGTGGTTCCGGATATCTCGAAAATCCAACATCGGATTTGATGGCTTTGTTTATGGGAGCCCAGAAAATGGTGCCGCCATGGTTGCTCAAAGCATTGCTATGTTGCCTGGATGATTCCCTCGATGTTGATGAAATTGATTTCACTTCTCTGGAGCTAATGAGAGAGGCCCGAACAGAAGATGGGAAATATATTGATATTCTTATCAGACATGATGAATTCATCATAGGTATTGAGCATAAAGTTCTGGCTGATACATATAATCCTTTTCCCAGCTATGTAAGTCTCATTGATAGTTACGGCGGCAACAATCAAAAACTATTTCGCTGTATATTAAAGCCTGACGGTAACAGTGCTAAAGGCGTAGACGGTTGGCAACTGATCAATTATTCACTGCTGCTGGAAACCGCCATTCGACGTCTGGGGTTGGAGATGATGAATCAAGAATTCAGCAAGTGGACTGTTTTTTATCAGGAGTTTTTAAGTCATCTTAAAAAATTGAGTGAGGTTAGTATGGATAAGGTATCTGATAAAAATGTGGAGTTTGTCACTGAAAATTTCTCAGCTTTGATAAAATCGGTTCAACTGCTGGAAATGTACCAAAATGCTATCACCGAGGAAGCTAAATCGGTTGTCTCAGAGGTATTGCCTGATATTCATATTGCAACAGGTATTAATAACTGGAAGGGTTACTATAAAGCAATTCATCTGATGCCGGGATGCTGGGGGCAAGGTAAAACAGGAATTACGTTAGTTTATCGCCCTTCAGAGGATGGACGAGATGAAGCTGAGTTCTACGTATATGGCTGGATACATTCAGATGATTACCCTGAAGTTAATGCACTAAAAGAAGAAATAAGAGTTGCTTTAGGTGCTGGAGATTTCATTCCAACAGCTAGCCCTGAGGACTATGAAGTATCAATTACTGGGAAGGGGAAAGTGCTTGAACTGAGTTTTTGGGGGAATACGAGAAGCAAAAAAGATGCACTGGTTCTTCTTAAGGATATGACTAAGTGGATGGACTCAAAAATAAGAACATAAAGTAATATGACTGAGTGATGACGATCTTTTTTAAATTGTGGATTATTAGGCTGGTAATTGAAGCGCCGAATAGACAGATATTGGAATAAAAGGAGAATATTCAAATGATTTATCAGTGTGATACTTGCAGTAGAACGACTTTTGAGATTAATTGTCCATGGTGTAGTGGAGTTTCGCCTGTAAAAACGTCTGCATGGGGTTCAGCATCATCGACCTCACAAGCAATAGATATACAACGTATGACACCATTGAATCCATCGTTTTATCCCGAATTTCAGTATCGTTCAAAGGGTGTTCTTAAAGATCTATTTGGGAAAAAGAAAGAACAAACTCAGCTTAATCAATTGCTTGAAAATGTTCTCGAAAAATACTCCAATTTAAAAGATCCATATTTTACTAACTTCATTTACACTTCCAGATTCTCACATAATAATAAATCTGATGCAGATTTCTCAACAGATAATGGCACATACTCCGAATTACAACTTTTCCGTGAGGTGTTGGTCAGAAAAGGGTTCAATGAGCTTGAGGAGTTACCTGAGCTATTAGATAAATTACTCCTTACCACGTCATTTAACGCTCTTTATTATGGTTTCGCTAAGGAAGTTAAACGGCATATTAAATCTACACTTACTGAATCCTTGAAGTCATGGATTGAGGAAGCGGGCACCACTTTTCGGGCAGATCTTTCATTATTTCTATTCTATATATGGAGTAATAATATAGAGTTCTCATCAGTAGAATTCAATGAAAAAGCGGAGGCCACGCCTGGTGTCCCTTTGGTTTTATTTGAGGAAGTTCAAAAATACTTGGCAGTGTGCGAACGTATTTATTTTGATATTCTGGTTGATAGATTAGCTACACGCCTTGAGCATTTTAACCCTAATAAATTCGTCACCATGTATTTAGTTGATGCAATGGATGGTTTCCAGTTCGAAGATTTCCTCGTGGAAATATTCCAGACTATGGGTTATGACGTCAAAGAAACCAAGAGAACGCAAGATCAGGGTGCAGATCTTTTCGTCACTCGATTTGGTAAGGATATGGTTATTCAGGCGAAAAATTATTCTGGTTCTGTAGGTAACTCGGCGGTGCAGCAGGTGATCTCGGCTAAAACGTTCTATGGTTGTGATGAGGCGATGGTTGTGACTAATTCCTACTTCACACGCTCTGCCAAAGAATTAGCTGAATCAGCCTTGGTACGTTTGATCGACAGGGATGAACTGCAAAAGTATCTGGATGATTACAATCAGAAGATAATTGAAGATTTCCAGTCAAACTCGTAACTTTGCAGTCATATAGATATAGCAAAGGACAGGTAGGCCTCCGTGAGAGGAGGACTTACCTGTGCAGATTCTGTGCTCAAAGTTATCCAAGTCTATCTATTTACTGCCAATTACAGTAAAATGAGTAAACAATTACAGCAAAGTTTCGCAATGCACTGCTATGTAACTCATTGATCCTGCGTAGAATTTAAAATCCCTCGGCGTTCGCGCTGTGTGGGTTCAAGTCCCACTCCGGCTACCATGGGAAAAAGCAGAATAATCAAAGCAATAAGCAGTGTCGTGAAACCACCGAAAGGTGGTTTTTTTGTGCCTGACATTCTGCTAATCAACAACCTTCATTTCTGACCCTCACGTAATAAAACAACGATCCTTTTCAACGGAATTAAACAGATACCCATTATGCTATCGTGTAGCGGGCGCGATTTGCAGTGTGAAGATTTGCAGGTTTGCGATCCTGATTCCCCATGCCATCACCTCATTTAAGGGACGCTATGTCTTTACCGCCATTGTATGCACTGCGTGCGTTTGAAGTTGCTGCGCGGTTGAACTCCTTCAGTAAAGCCGCTGAAACGCTCAATATTACACCGGGCGCAGTCAGCAGACATGTTCGTACCCTTGAACTGTGGTTCGACTGCGAGCTTTTCAAAAGGCAAGGTCCTCGCGTGGAGGTCACTGAAGCCGGGCGAGTGCTTGCCGGGCAGCTGAACGAAAGCTTCACGAGCATTGAATGGGCCTGCCGGGTATTTCGCAGTGAAAACCACCTGCTGCGGTTAAAAGCGCCCAGCACCCTGACCATGAGATGGCTTCTCGACGTGCTGCGATCTTTTCGCAACAACCATGCAAAACCACAGGTTGAGATTGCCAGCGTCTGGATGGACATTGACACCGTTGATTTCAATCTTGAGCCCTACGACTGCGCCATTCTTCTCGGCAATGGGCGTTTTGGTGACACAACGGAAAGCCAGCTGCTTTTTCATGAATGGCTTATCCCGGTTTGTACCCCATCACTTATCGAACCGGCACGGCAGCGGCTTCCGCAATGCGATCTGATACATCCTTCACCGGACAGACGGGACTGGCGACGCTGGCTGCGAAGAACAGGATTGTTCCCGGGGCTCGATATGAGCAGCGGTATGGTGTTTGACACCCTTGAACAGGGGAGTATTGCCGCGATGAACGGGCACGGCATCGCTATCGCCGACCTGCATCTCACGCTTGATGCCCTGAAAAGTGGCCTGCTGGGCCTGCCTTTCAGGGAAGCTATCGCGACGGGGGATGGCTACTACCTCGTCTGGCCAAAAAATTCACTCAAAAGAGAGAGCATTCAGCATCTTCTGGCCTGGCTGCAAAACCATACCCCGGTCGTTCCGGCTCTGGATATTCTTTATCTGGAATACGATGAAAGCCGGGTGTATTAATACCGTTATGAGTAAGAGATGTTTGCCATCTTTTTATAGCGTTCTGGTAAAGCGCTGTTCAGGCTGAGCACCTTATCCAGAATATAAAAAGCAGGGGTATTTTTTTGCTGCTCAGCCTCGATGATTGCCGCGCGTAATATCGTGGCGGCAGACGTAATCTTGTGAAAATATGCCTCGGACTCGGGCGTCTGAAATTCACCCGACGTGGCGTAACGCACGTGCGGCCAGCCGGAAAAGTCGAGCAGAGGAAGGGGCTTTCCTGCTTCAGGATGACAGGCTGAAATCAGCGCAGCCGCTTGCTTAGGGTCGCGATGGGCAACGGACAGCATGTACACGCGCTGCGAAAACGGTGACAGAGCCTCTGAGTGATGTTTCGTCGCCATAAGCATGGCCATAAAATCCTGTAAATCATTGGCTGAATCGCTGTCAGGTGGTAATACAGTTTTCATTAACTGATATAACGCATCAAGTGTCATGTTTGCCCCGGATCCTCTTATCATTATTATTCAGTTTGCGGCTGAACGTTTCTCGGCCCGCGCAAAGGCGGGTCGTGAGGATGATATTTGAATACGGTCGCATCAGAAAAACGATTAATAATGGCAATCACTGTGAGTTTTTCTCACTATGGCCTTTTCGTTTCACACGCCACCCAGGTACGCCTTCCTCACCTCCGGATCCTTCAGCAACGCCTCGCCGCTGCCGCTTAACCGAATCTGGCCGTTAACCATCACATAACCGTGGTCGGACAACTTCAGCGCGTGGTGCGCATTCTGCTCGACCAGAAAAATTGTCATTCCGTTACGGGCCAGCTCGCGCAGCGTCTGGAAGATCTGTTTAACCACGATTGGCGCGAGGCCGAGGCTGGGTTCATCCAGCAGCAGAAGTTTAGGACGGCTCATCAGCGCGCGGGCGATAGCCAGCATCTGCTGTTCACCGCCGGAAAGCGTCATCGCCCGCTGGTTACGTCGCTCCTTGAGGCGAGGGAAGAGGTCGAACATGCTTTGCATATCTTCCGCTGCATGCTGATTGCCGACGGGGATTGTCCCCATCAGCAGGTTCTCTTCTACAGACATATCCGGGAAAATGCGTCGTCCCTCAGGTGCCTGCGCGATGCCGCCGGTGGCAACATAGTGGGTAGATTTCTGGCTGATATCCTCGCCGCAGAAGAGGATCTGCCCGTTGCGGATCCGGGGCTGACCAAAGACAGACATCAGTAATGTTGACTTCCCCGCGCCGTTAGCGCCAATCAGGGCTACGGTTTCCCCTTTATTAACCTCAAGCGAAACCTGCTTCAACGCCTGGATCACCCCGTAGAAAACATCCACATCCTGAAACTGAAGCATCGGTTCGCTCACAGGTTTACCTCACTTTCGTCGGTGCCCAGATACGCGGCAATCACTTTTTCATTGTGCTGGATCTCAGCCGGTTTACCTCTGGCAATCACATCGCCGTGATCGAGCACAATGATGTCATCTGAAATGCCCATTACCATCCCCATATCATGCTCGATCAGCAAAACCGTGATGTCATGGTGGTCGCGCAGGAACCGGATGATCTCACTCAGCTTGTGCGTCTCCACCGGGTTCAGGCCGGCAGCAGGTTCATCGAGACAAATCATCTCCGGGCCGGTACACATGGCGCGGGCGATTTCGAGGCGTCGTTGCTGACCATAGGACATTTCCCCGGCCAGACGGTTCGCGCATTCCACCAGATCCACCACCTCCAGCCAGTAAAACGCCCTGTCCAGCGCATCGTTTTCTGCCCGACGATACGCAGGGGTGTTCAGCACCCCCGCCAGCAGATTGCGGTTGACGCGCATGTGCTGTGCCACCAGCAGGTTTTCCACAACGGACATTTCGCGGAACAGGCGGATGTTCTGAAACGTGCGCGCAAGACCCGCGCGGTTCACCAGATGCGTGCCGCCAAACATCTTATAGAACAGGCGTTGACCAAGCTGCGCCGGGTTAAGCCAGTCGCCCGGCTGAAATTTCTGGCCGAGCACCTGAATGACATTGGTGGTTTTATTTCGTGCATTGAACAGAATGTTGCCGCCGGAGGCCCGGTAGAAACCGGTGAGGCAGTTAAAGACGGTCGTTTTTCCCGCGCCGTTAGGCCCAATGAGTGCGGTAATGGAGCCGCGCTGCACCTCAAGATTGACGTCGTTTAAGGCCTTGATCCCGCCGAAGTGCATCATCAGATGTTCTACACGTAAAATCGTTGCGTTCATGGCGCCACTCCTTTACGCACGGCAAATCCGCTGCGGTTGATGCGGATCAGACCGCGAGGACGCCAGATCATCATCACCACCATCAGCATGCCAAACAGCAGCACCCGGTATTCCGCAAAGCTGCGCAGCAGTTCCGGCGTGACGGTCAGCACAAAGGCGGCCAGTACGACGCCGACGGTGGAGCCCATCCCGCCCAGGACCACAATGGCGAGGATCAGGGCCGATTCAAAAAAGGTGAAAGAGGTCGGGTTAACAAACCCCTGGTAGGTGGCAAAAAACACCCCGGCGATACCTGCCGTCGATGCGCCCAGGGTGAAGGTCGAGAGTTTGACCAGAACGTGATTCAGCCCCATGGAACGACAGGCAATCTCATCCTCACGGAGCGCTTCCCACGCCCGTCCAATGGGCATTCGGGTCAGCCGGTGTTTAATGTACAGCACCAGCATCACCACCAGGAAAAGTACCGCATAGATGAAAATAAACTTCATGTTGGGGTTATAGGTCAGGCCGAAGAACTCGTGGAAGGGGACGCCGCCTTCTTTGGCGCGTCGGCCAAACTCCAGGCCAAAAAAGGTCGGGGCAGGGGCTGAAACGCCGTTAGGCCCGCCGGTGAAGGTGAGCCAGTTGTTCAGCACCAGGCGGATGATCTCGCCAAACCCAAGCGTGACGATGGCGAGATAATCCCCGTGCATGCGCAGCACCGGAAAGCCGAGCAGGGCGCCCGCGCCCGCGGCCATTAGCGCCGCCAGCGGCAGCATGCTCCAGAACCCAAGCCCCAGATACTGATACCCGAG
This sequence comes from Enterobacter cloacae complex sp. IR5403, assembly GCF_049238705.1. NCBI lineage: Bacteria > Pseudomonadati > Pseudomonadota > Gammaproteobacteria > Enterobacterales > Enterobacteriaceae > Enterobacter > Enterobacter cloacae complex sp. IR5403. The sequence continues at coordinate 132,747 of NZ_JBMKHP010000006.1, forward strand.
CGCCAGCCCGTAAGCGCCGATGGCATAGAAGGCGACATAACCCAGATCCAGCAGCCCTGCCAGGCCAACAACAATGTTCAGCCCAAGACCGAGCAGGACGTAGATCAGTCCGAGAATGGCAACCGTCAGAACGTATTTAGTGGCCACAAACGGGAAGCAGATCGCCAGCGTGACAATCAGCGGAATGATCCAGCGCATGCGGCTTTTATACGCCGGTGGCCGGACATACACGCCCGCATTGTCGGATTCAAACCGCGCCTGTAAACGTCTTCCGGCCGCCGTAGCTGAAAAGGCGCTCAGTAAAAAGCGTCCCATCATCACCGTGCCTACAATCCACGCCAGCCGTTGGCCGTCAAAGGTAAAGCTGTAACCATCCAGTATCACGCCCGCAATCGGGCCGAAAATAATCAGGGCGATCATTCCGGAAAAAATCGAGTCCAGAATGCAGCGCTTCAGGGAAAAACCGTCAGAGGTCATCGCGTTGTTCCTTACACTTTAGCCACGACAGGGCGGCCCAGCAGCCCCTGAGGACGGAAGATCAGAATTAAGACCAGCAATCCAAACGAGAACACGTCTTTATAATCCGAGTTCACCATCCCGGAGAATTGCGCTTCTGCGACGCCCAGAATCAGCCCGCCAAGCATCGCGCCGGGCAGAGAGCCGATGCCGCCCAGCACCGCCGCCGTAAAGGCCTTAATGCCGATAACGAACCCGACGTAAAAATCAAAGGTGCCGTAATTCATGGTGATCAGCACGCCCGCCAGCCCGGCCATCGCTGCGCCGATAACAAACACCAGCGAAATAATTCTGTCGGTATTGATACCCAGAATGGAGGCCATCTTACGATCCTGCTGCACAGCACGGCACATGCGTCCTAAGCGGGTACGGTTGATAATCCAGGTCAGCACCAGCATGCCCGCGAACGAGGCGATGAGAATAAAGACTTTGGTATAGGTTATCTGGACAAACCCTTCGCCGAGGTGAAAACGCAGCACGCCATCCAGCATGGTCGGGACGCCCTGCTGACGCGGACCCTGACTGAGCTGGACGTAGTTTTGCAGTATCAACGACATCCCGATGGCCGAAATCAGCGGCGCCAGACGCGTCGAGTTGCGTAGCGGCTTATAGGCGATGCGTTCAATCGTCCAGCCGTAAACCCCGGTGACCACGATGGTGAAAACCAGCGTCCCCAGGATCAGCAGCGGAAAGGAGTGGAGTCCAAAAAACGCCAGCAGAGCCAGACCAATGGCCGAGAGATAGGCGGAGATCATATACACTTCGCCGTGGGCGAAATTGATCATGCCGATGATGCCGTACACCATGGTGTAGCCGATGGCGATAAGACCGTAGACCGAACCCAGCGTTAAGCCATTAATTAATTGTTGCAGGAAGAATGTACTCATGGTCGCGCACCTGAATAAAGGGTTACGCCGACAGTCAGACCTGCCGGCGCTGAGCAGATTCCGTCCCGTTATGGCACTTCTTTATATTTGCCTTTGTCATCCCACTGGTAGACCACGTAGTCAGAGACTTTGAGGTCACCTTTGCTGTCCCAGGCTTTTTTACCCATCACCGTGTCGACAGGGTTGGCCTTCAGCCACTCGCTGGCTTTTGCGGAATCCGTCCCTTTTGTGGCCTTAAATGCCGTCGCGATAGCCTGCACAGACGCGTAGGCGTAGAGGGTGTATCCCTCGGGTTCAAATTTACCGGCGCGGAATTTCTCGATGACGGCTTTTCCGTCCGGGATCTGGCGCGGATCTTTACCGAAGGTCATGTAAATACCGTTGGTGTACTGCGCCCCACCGGCGGCGGTGACCATCTCTTCATTGACGATACAGTCTCCCGAGAAGAACTTCGCCTGCACGCCCTGTTCACGCATCTGGCGAACCAGCGGGCCTGCTTCCGGGTGACAGCCCCCGAAGAACACCACGTCCGGTTTTTGTGCGCCGATTTTGGTCACCAGCGCGTTAAAGTCTTTCTCCCCGCGGGATAACCCTTCGTACATCACCTCCTTCACGCCGCGTTTCGCCAGCGCCGCCTTAGTGGCGTCCGCCAGCCCCTGACCGTAGGTGTCTTTATCGTGGATGATGACCACCCGTTTGGCTTTCAGCTTATCAAGAATGAAATCGCTGGCGACCTGGCCCTGCTGGTCGTCACGTCCGCACATGCGAAATATATCGCTCATGCCACGTTCGGTAATCAGCGGGTTCGTTGAGCCGGGGGTGATGGAGAGGATCCCGGCATCGCTGTAGACCTCGGAGGCGGGCATGGTCGACGAGGAGCAGAAGTGGCCGACGACCGCTTTCACCTTATCCTGATCGACTAAGCGGTTGGCAACGGCGACGGCCTGTTTGGGCTCGCAGGCGTCGTCGCCCTGAACCAGTTTGATTTTCTCACCGTTGATCCCACCGGCGGCGTTAATGTCTTCCGCCGCCTGCGTAGCGCCATGCCAGTATTGATCGCCGTAGGTTGCGTTCGGGCCTGTGAACGGCCCGGCCACGCCGATGACGATATCGGCCTGCGCGGAAAAGGCCGTCACCAGACAACCGGCCAGCACCAGGGAGAGGGGAGTTTTGGTAAATTTCAGCGACATTATTATGTTCCTTAGCAAAGAGGTTTTTGCACCAGGTATAAACCCGAACGCCTGATGGCATCGTAAATCCAAAAACAAGAGCGAGAACAAAATGCACTTTAGAAGCAATCTCATGCTTAATACGGCGAGGATCCCACGCACCGCGAAGCGCGCAGAACATTAAGCAAAAAGGTTGCCAGAATGGTTAATCCCTTGACCGGGTCACAACACGTTGAGTATAGAGCGCCGTTTTATGCGCCTTTGCGGGATGAGATGAATTTACAGCGGAGATCACATCTCCTTAACAACAAAGCCCATAAGTTGTGCAACGGTCACGATTTGCACGTTTTTGCAGCAATAAAGACCTAAACTTCAGATAGGCACGCGCGGCGATATATGTCAGGATCGTTTTTTTTATCAGGAGTATCAGCAATGGCTGAAGGCCCATTAAATGAAAGCGAGATGGCGTGGCTGGAAGAGACATTAATCTCTTACGGTCACGACGATGCATCCGTGATTGACGTGTCCGAACTGGACGGCATGCTTACCGCAGTACTTTCCGGTCCCGTTGTGGTGGAGCCCGACACCTGGCTGGTGGCGGTCTGGGGTGGTGAGAAATATATTCCGCGCTGGAAAAACGATCGTGAGATGAACCGTTTTATCGATCTCTGCTTTAAGCACATGAACGATATTGCCGAGCGTTTGAGCGAATACCCGGATCAGTTTGAACCGCTGTTTGGCTATAACGACGTTGACGGTCAGAGCTATACCGTGGTGGAAGAGTGGTGCTATGGCTACATGCGCGGCGTGGCGCTGACGGACTGGTCATCCCTGCCGGAAGCGCTGGAAGCGGACCTGGCGGTGATTGCCCTCCACGGGACGGAAGAGAACAGCGAGAAGCTGGATGCGCTGACCGAAGAGGAGTACATGGCCAGCATCGAGAGCATTCAGCCTGCGGCGCTGCGTTTGTATAACTACTGGGTGGCTAACCCGCAGCAGCCGGAAGCGAAAAAGCCGATCGTTAACGGGTCGAAGGTGGGGCGTAACGACCCGTGCCCGTGCGGGAGTGGGAAGAAGTTTAAAAGCTGCTGCCTGCATTAAATCATTAATTACTGTGGCCTGAATGGGGCACGGGTGTTGAGTCCCCGCTAAAATCGGCGAACCGGAGACCAGATGACAAGGGCTGGACGCCATGGATGGCGGCCAGAGGCGAATCGAGACAGGATGTCGAGTTGAGCCGACCGCAGGCAGATGGTCGGGAGGTGAGCGCAGTGCGAAGCACCGATTTTCCGCGGGGCCGCGGGGATTGATAAGGGGGCCGCGGCGGCCCCCTTATCCCGTTCACATGCTGTGAAAAAATTATATTCTGTAGATCTTAAGGTGAACGGAACAGTACCTCAGGACCTGTATAAATAAGTTATCCCACTTCCGGCAGCATTCCCGCTGCAATCAGCACCTGCACCAGAATAATCACCACCCCACAACCAAACACCGCGCACAGCATTGGCGTACCGCCCGCTACGCGATACCCCTGCTGCGGATGTTGCTGGCGGCTCTTCCACGCCAGCAGGGAAGGCAGCAGCAGGGCCAGAATCGATAACGCCACGCCAGCATACCCCAGCGCCATCACAAACCCGCGCGGGTAAAAGAGCGCGAAGGCCAGCGGCGGCAGGAAGGTCATCGCCCCCGTCTGTAAGCGTCCCGCAACGGTATTGCGACGCTGGAACAGATCCGCCATATAGTCAAACAGGCCAAGCGCCACGCCGAGGAAGGACGTTGCCAGCGCCAGGTCTGCAAACAGATGTACCGCCAGCTCCACGTGTGAAGAGGCCACCACGTTACGCAGGGCAACCAGGAATCCATTCAGACCAGAATGCTCTGCCATCAGGCCGATAAAGGTATTGGAACCAATACTGCCCAGCGTCACTAGCTGCCAGAACAAATAAGCAACCAACGGAATGGCGCTGCCGATAACAAAGACGCGGCGCAGCTTGCGAATATCACCATTCATATAGCTCACGATGCTCGGCACGCTGCCGTGAAAACCGAAGGAGGTAAAGATAACCGGGATGGCCGAAAGCGCCAGACCTTTCTCCAGCGGGAGGGAGAGCAGGTTAACCTTGTGCACATGCGGTGCCAGCAGCACCAGCATCACAACAAGGAAGAGAATTTTGGCGCTGAACAAAAAACGGTTAAACAGATCGACCAGCGATGTGCCCGCGCAAACTACGCCGCCACCGATCAGCGTAAAGACAATGGCGCCCGTTTCCGGTGAAAGCGACGCACCGAAGCCGTCATTGATACTTGACGCAATCAGCTCCCCGGCGCCGCTGATGTAAGCGGCAGTCAGGGCGTACATCAGAAACATCATGCTGAAACCGGTGATCCACTGCCCGTAGCGTCCAAGATAGCGTGCAGCCAGGGAGCCTAAGCCGGTATCGGGAGGGACATGCTGATAAACCTCAAGCAGTAATAGCGCGGTGTAACACATCAGGGCCCACAGACCGCCCAGCAGCACTACGGTGACTCCAAACCCGACGCCCGCAGCCGCCAACGGCATGGCCAACATTCCTGCGCCAATTGTCGTCCCGGCGACGATAAAAATACTTTCCAGAGTTCTGTTCTTCACGCTTTCCTCTACAACGCTTCCATACCGCGACTCATTCTGCGGCGCAGAGTAAGGGAAAAGCCCCATCTCGTCAAATCACCGTTACATAGGGTGTAATGATTAATTTACAAAAAAGGAAGGCGTAACCTGCGCCAGCGCAAGGCGTGCCGTGGAGGGAGCGTTTAGTCTGCTTTTTATTTACGAGAGGTAACCATGTCAATTCACGGACACGACGTGCTGAATATGATGATTGAGTCAGGTGAGCGCTATACGGAGGAGAGTCTGGTAGAGGCGATACATGCCCGCTTTGGCGAAGCGGCGCGTTTCCATACCTGTTCAGCTTCAGAGATGACAGCCGCGGAGCTGGTGGCGTTTCTGGCGGCGCGCGGAAAATTCATTCCGGCAGCAGACGGATTTTCCACTCACGAAAGTAAAATTTGCCGTCATTAAATAAAGCGGTGCTGAAAACTCAGCACCGCTTTTCTGTTAATTCTGGGTATCGAGCGTCGACAGCTCTTTATCAATGAAGTACAGACCTTCACCGGATTTACCTGCCAGAGATAATTTATCCAGCACGGATTTAAACAGCTTCTCTTCTTCGTGCTGTTCAGCCACATACCACTGAAGGAAATTAAAGGTTGGATAATCCTGGCTGGTCATGGCGGCATGAGCCAGTTCATTAATTTTCTGGGTGATCAGCTGTTCATGCTCATAGGTGGCGCGGAACAACTCATCAAGAGAGCCGTATTCGGCAAAAGGCGATGCCACGTTATCAATGCGCGGCAGGCTGCCGGTATCCGTCAGGTAATCAAACAGACGCTGCATGTGCGTCATCTCTTCCTGGGCATGACGACGCAGGAAGGCGGCCGCACCTTCAAAGCTGTGATAGCTGCACCAGGCGCTCATTTGCTGATAAAGCAGGGAAGAAAACAGCTCAAGATTCATTTGCGCATTGAGCTTGTCGATCATTTCATTTTTTAACATGGTGCAGCTCCGGTTTATTAATTCTGGTTCACGATGAGCGACACTATAATTTGTTATTTAATTATTTGCAAAAAGTAAAATAAATATTTCTTTATTAAAAATACGAATGGGAATAAAACGCATTGCCGCCATTTTTATTTATTAATGAGAATTGTTTTAGTTCTTATTAAATAAACTGCCAGCGTGACTGGCAGTAGCGGTTAATACCACGGATTCTGGCTGGAAGAGGTAACGGCATATCCCTGACATTTATACTGAATGGTCACACTTTCGTTCAGACAGAGTGAACCGCTGATCAGAGTGCAGGTTTTAATTGGCTGCCCGTAGGCTGACGCGGTGGCATAGCCCATATGTTGGCAGGCTTTGGTTGCCGTACCGTTATTAACATAGTCATCAGACCAGGCGTTTTGCAGCATGGCCTGGCCATAGTCGAGGCGCACAATTCCGTTAGGGGCATCCGTACTGCTGACTTCTGCCTGACGGTTGATGCTGCACCCGGCGAGCAACAGGATCGTTCCGGCTATGATTACTCTTTTCATGGTTCACTCTGCGTGACGGGAAATACGCCATTGTAACCAACGCGATGGCACGCAATGGCCGGAATAGCCGGAGGATCTACCCTCTCACCGTGCAACGAGCCGGGCCACCGCGCGAAATTGTGAGCGCAGCTTTGTTTTTTAAAACAAGTTTTCACTTAATTTGAAAGTGCGTTTGTTTGATAGTAAGGTTAAGTTGAAAAGGTATCCACAGCGGGATCGCCCGCCATGCATTCAGGAGAGACAAGATGAAAATTGCACTGATGATGGAAAACAGCCAGGCCGCTAAGAATCCCATCATCCTTAATGAGCTGAAAGCCGTTGCTGATGAGAAAGGTTTCCCGGTCTATAACGTCGGTATGAGTGATGAGAACGATCATCATCTCACTTATATTCACCTGGGCATCATGGCGAGCATTCTGCTTAACGCGAAAGCAGTCGATTTTGTTGTTACCGGCTGCGGTACCGGGCAGGGCGCGCTGATGTCCCTGAACATCCATCCGGGTGTGATTTGCGGTTACTGCATCGATCCTGCGGATGCCTTCCTGTTTGCGCAAATCAACAACGGTAACGCGCTCTCTCTGCCGTTTGCGAAGGGCTTCGGCTGGGGGGCAGAACTGAACGTACGCTTTATCTTTGAGAAAGCCTTTACCGGACGCAATGGCGAAGGCTATCCACCAGAGCGTAAAGAGCCGCAGGTGCGTAACGCCGGGATTCTGAACCAGGTGAAAGCGGCGGTGGTGAAAGAAAACTATCTGGATACCCTGCGTGCAATCGATCCTGAGCTGGTTAAAACCGCCGTCTCAGGCCAGCGCTTCCAGCAGTGCTTCTTCGAGAACTGCCAGGACAAAGAGATTGAAGCCTTCGTGCGCGGTATTATTGGCTGATTTAATTTGCCGGGCGGTGCGTTGCCTGCCCGGCAGATAGCGTTACTTTTTCGATGAGACCGCGCTGCCTGCATCTTTGGTCAGACGCAGCGTGTCAACCATTCCCACCAGGCAGATTAGCGCGATCGCCACAAATGCCAGCCGGAAGCTCATTCCCGGCATACCGGCAATCCCCATCGCCTCACTGACTTTTTCCCCGATACGAATACCAATCGCCCCGAGCGTGATCCCAAGCCCCACGGCAAGCTGCGTTGCGGTTGAAAACAGGGTATTGGCATAGCTCATCTGCGCCGGGGGCACATCCGCAAAGGCCAGCGTACTGATGGCCGTAAACTGAATCGAACGGAAAACGCCGCCCAGATAGAGGATCAGCATGACGAGCCACGCGGGCGTCTGCGGCGTAAGAAACGCGCAGGCCAGCAACGCCAGGACATTCAACACACCGTTAATCAGCAACAGCCGCTTAAACCCCAGGCTGCGGATCAGCGGCGTCGTCGCCGGTTTAATGGTGAGATTGCCAACGAAAACCGCCAGCACCAGCAGGCCAGAATGGAACGCGTCCATGCCAAAGCCGACCTGGAACATCAGCGGTAGCAGGAACGGAACCGCGCTGATGGAAGCGCGAAACAGCGATCCGCCGTACAGGGTGACGCGAAACGTTGGCACCTGCATCGCATCGAGCCTGATCATCGGCCAGGTTGCCCGCTTAAAGTGACGCAGCGCCAGGCTTAACGCGACAATACCGACGATAAACAGCGTGGCGGTTAATCCTGTCCGCAGAGGCTCTGCGCCCATCAACTCCATCGCATAAACCAGGCTCACCATGGCAAGGGTGGTGACAACAAAACCCGGTAAATCGAACGGTCGGCGCGTATCTTCATGCAGGTCTGGAATGATGCGCAGCGCCAGCAAAATGGCGATTATCCCCAGCGGCACGTTAATAAAGAAGATCCAGCGCCAGTCGGCATAGCTGGTAATGAACCCACCCAGCGGCGGGCCGATGATCGGCGCGACCAGCGCAGGCCACGTCAGGGTGGCGATTGCCGTGATGAGCTGATGTTTTGGCGTGGTGCGCAGTACGGCCAGGCGACCCACGGGCACCATCAGCGCGCCACCCATGCCCTGGAGGACGCGCATCGCGACGAACTGATCGAGCGTGGTGGACAGGCCGCACAATACCGAGGCCAGCGTGAAGATCGCCAGCGCGAGGGCAAACACTTTTCGCGCGCCGAAGCGGTCGGCGATCCAGCCGCTGGCGGGGATCAGCACGGCCAGGGTGATCAGATAGGCGCTGATGCCGATATTCAGATCCACCGCCTGTACGCCGAAGCTTTTTGCCATATCCGGCAGCGCGGTGGCAATCACCGTCCCGTCCAGAAACTCCATAAAGAAAGCACCGGCCACCAGCAGCGCCGCAGGTGATAATCCACGGCTCTCTTTGCCGGATACGTTTTCACTCATTCTCTTCCTGCTCGCTCAAAAAATTTTATAAACATTTACTGGAATTTATAAGCCTGTAACGTGCGGATTTATCATGGCTTTTTTTAACAAACCAGCAGCACTGAGGGTTTAATAACCGTGACACAGGTCACAAAATGGTTGATTTTTGTGATGGTGGTCATATTATAAGCGTATTGACGATAACACCTGCATAACACGTTACTGGAGCAACATAATGAAACTGCGCAAAATCCTGAAAAGCATGTGGGCAAACTACTGCACAACGTTTAAAGACGTCCCACCGGGTGCGATGTTCTGATAAAAAAACCTGCTTCGGCAGGTTTTTTTATGTCTGCGGTCGACGAGAGGGAGATGGAAGGGCGTCTGTTTTGCTACTATGGCGGCCTTTGAATAAGGAGAACCCCATGTCACAAAACCTGAGCGCCGATCAGGAACTGGTATCTGACGTCGTCGCCTGCCAGCTGGTTATCAAACAAATCCTTGATGTGATTGACGTTATCGCGCCGGTTGAGGTACGCGAAAAGATGTCGACCCAACTGAAAAACATCGATTTCACCAACCATCCTGCTGCGGCGGACCCGGTTACGCTCCGCGCGATCCAGAAAGCGATTGCGCTGATTGAACTCCGCTTCACACCGCAGGGTGAGTCACACTAAAATAAACCGATGTTTTAAAATTAGAAACTCTTTTCTGCTTTTACGTCGAAGGGCGACAGAGCCTGTCGCCCGCAGAAGGATCAGAAGAACGTCTGCACCAGCAGATAGCTCACCACGCAGGCACAACTGACGCCAATCAGCCCCGGCAGAATAAAGCTGTGGTTGATGATGAATTTACCGATGCGGGTGGTGCCGGAGCGATCGAACCCGATACAAGCCAGATCGCTCGGATAGGTGGGCAGCACAAAGTAGCCGTAGGATGCCGGGAAGAAGGCCACCAGCATTTTCGGATCGATGCCCAGCATCAACCCCATCGGGGCGACCGCGGTCAAGGCCGCAGCCTGGCTGTTGACCAGTTTTGATACCAGGAACAGCACGATGGCATACGTCCAGGGATGACTCTTCACCACCCCCTCCAGCGCCATTTTCAGCTCGTCGAGATGCGCCTGAAAAAAAGTATCGCTCATCCATGCCACGCCAAACACCGAGAAAATCGCGACCATCCCCGCCTTAAACACCGCCCCGTTTGAAATGGCCGACGCATTCACCTTGCAGGTCATCAGCATGATGGCCCCGGCGATCAGCATCATCATTTGAATGACAAGGTTCATCGACAGGGCCGTCATTTTGCCTTTGATCTCAAACGCCGGACGCAGCTCGGGCAGCGCACCCAGCAGGACCACTACGGCAATCCCGGCGAAGAAGATCCACGTGGACCAGTAGGCCTGTTTCGGGAAGCGCTGATCCATCAACGTCTCCGTTCCTCCATAGATAAACTCCCGCTGTTTCGGATCTTTCAGCTTTTCCTGAAATTCAGGATCGTCTGCGAGGTTTTTCCCGCGGCGTAAGCTCCACAGTGCTGCAATGGCGACGCCAGACAGTGAGGCCGGTACGGAGACGGCCAGAATTTCGAGGATCCCCCACGCGTGGCCGATGCCGTGCTGCGCACCCAGAATCGAGACCAGCGAAACGACGGCCACGGAAACGGGGGAGGCGGTGATCGCCATCTGAGAGGCCACCGAGGCCACCGCCATCGGCCGTTCCGGGCGTATGCCTTTTTTCAGGGCGATATCCGCAATAATGGGAAACATGGTGTAGACGACGTGGCCGGTCCCGCACAGGAAGGTCAACATCCAGGTGGTAAACGGTGCGAGAAGGGTGATGTGCTGGGGATGTTTACGCAGCAGGCGCTCTGCAAACTGCATCATTACATTCAGGCCACCGGCGGTTTGTAGCGTGGCCGCACAGCCGATGACGGCGAGGATCGTGAGCATCACGTCAACCGGCGGTTTACCGGGTTGCAGACCAAAGACAAAACTTAAAATAAACAGGCCGATACCGCTTATCAGCCCCAGGCCCATCCCGCCGAAGCGGGTGCCTATCAGCAGGCAGAGGATAATGACAATAAACTCAATGGTGATCATGATGCTCCCTCGTCAATGAATGTAATTAAATAAATCATTACACGATGTGTGGTTATTCATTGGGAGCAAGATCTGATTTGTTAAATGTCAGCAAAAGCAGGGAGTTGGTACCCACTCCCTGACGGGCTGAGGGATCCCCAGTAATTTGAAAGCAAAAGCGATAACGTTGCCTCAGAATAACTGAAGGCTTTCAGCGATGCCTCGGTCCGGCTGTAAATCGCTGAGGCGTTTCCTGTAGGCCGGGGCGAGGCGCAGGGATGCGCCGAGAGGGCGGGCTTTACAGGGATGTTACCTCCGCCCGTCCCCGATAAGCCGGAAGGAATAAGCCGAAGGCACCGCGAAGCGGCGATTTTCCGCCGGAAGCCCGGGTCGCCAGGGTGGTGGCGACTGAGCCACCCTGGCACGTTCACCGGTCATGCCGTGACAGAGTAGCAAGGAACATAAAGTGAACGGAATGACCACCAGAGCCGTATGTTCCCCCTCACCCCAGCCCTCTCCCTCAAGGGAGAGGGGGCCGTCTGTGCAGGCATTATTTTGTGGGGAACTCTCAGCCCTGACGGGAGCGGGTGAAGGACTTAGTGGTGTTGCACGGTCGCAATGTCGAGAAGATGGCGGTCCGTCTGCTCCAGACAAATCCCCGCGCGTTTCGCATTGCGGATTTCATCTGCGAGCGTCTTCAGCAGCATGCCATCCTGCTGCTGCTCTCTGTCCATATCGCGTAAAAACTTGAGGGTAATGATGTCCTGTTGCGCCTTGGCTTCATCAGCCAGTTTGCTCAGCTTCGCACAGCGTTGCTCATACTCTTCGAGCGTTTTCTGGAACAGATCTTCCAGAGAAGTGTAATTATCTTCAATCGTTTCAAGCTCTTTGACGGTAGGGTTTGCCCCGACAGCTTTCAAAAAGTTAAAGACGCGCATCATGTGCGTGACGTTACTTTGCGCCTGAGTACGAAAGAAGGTGGCAGTGCCGTTGAGGCTTTTTCTGGAACACCACGCGCTCAAATGCAGATGCAGATTGGAAGCATAAAACTCCAGGTTCATCTGGGCATTCAGTTTTTGCATCATCGTTTGGGTAGTCATTCTCATATCCTTATTGACTGCGGGACTTGATGTCCGCTACTTAACCTGACCCGGCAGGTATTGACGATTGAAGGGCAGAAATAGATTTCTGCAAGGTAAAAAAACTCGAAAATTCACTTCCTGTGTTCGATTTAAATAAGCATACGCTTCTCTTCGACTTAAGAAAACTCTTAATTGGGCTGTGTTTACCATACATTACAAATTTAAATATAGCCCAGAATGGAAAGAGGGTTACGAGATTGTGTTTTATATAAACTGTTGATTTTTATGAACATAAAATTAATTTTGCTCATTTTTATCGTTTCAGGAAACGTTCTTTGGCGGGAAATTCTGTAAAAGTGTTAAATCAGAAATAATATCTGCAAATATATCCTGTTGTATCAAATTTGAGCTAAATCAATTTTCACTCAATATACGGTTCTGTGATCGCGACGCAAGATTGCTATCTGATAATCCGAGAAAATGAAACACTGTTTTACATCGTTTAATTCGTTGAGGTTTATGATGGCTAACGTTGCGGTGCTGCTGGCACCCGGTTTTGAAGAAGCAGAAGCGATTATCACGATTGATATTCTGCGGCGTTTACAGATTGAGGTGGAGACGCTGGCCTGCGCGGCGTCCCGTGCGGTAGTGAGTTACCACAATATCCCAATGGTGGCTGACAGTACGTTAACGGAGCGCATTAATACGCTGTATGACGCAGTCGTGTTGCCCGGTGGGCCGCAGGGGAGCGTCAATCTTGCGGCTAACCAGGAGGTGCTCCGCTTTGTTTCCGCCCATGACGAGCAGGGTAAACTTATCTGCCCGATCTGCTCTGCGGCCGTGCGGGTGCTGGGCGGTAACGGGCTACTGAAGGGGCGTCGCTACGTCTGTTCCGGCGATCTCTGGCAGAGCGTTGATGATGGAGTATATGTGGATGCGCCGGTCGTGGTGGATAATAACCTCATCAGCGGCAAGGGGCTGGGGCACGCTTTTGACTTTGCGCTGACGCTCTCTGCTCGTCTGTTGGGTGACGACGCCCCCGTGCGCGATCATGCTGAACACATCTATTACCGCTGGTAATTTTTCTGCCGGGCGCTAAGGCGTCCGGGTTACAGGGATTTCTTAGCTGACCTTATGGATAATCCTGCTTAACACCTTTCCATTTGTAGGACAATTACGTCCTTTTTTATGTCATTTTCCGCTGAATTTATGTACGCAATTACTGTAATTCTGCGGTGTGATGTTGCTCTCTTATGGATGATTAATTTCCCGCTAAAACTATCTCCAGCAATAACGCTTATGACGAGGTAAGCGCTAATGCCTTGTTTTAAGTCCGATTAAATAAGTCGTTCGCCATTATTCCCTACAGATAAGAATGCTAAAGCTGGAGTTTACCATGCACAAATTTACTAAAGCGCTGGCGGCCATCGGCCTGGCTGCCGTTATGTCACAATCCGCTATCGCTGAAAATTTAAAGCTCGGTTTTCTGGTTAAACAGCCGGAAGAGCCGTGGTTCCAGACCGAATGGAAATTTGCTGATAAAGCCGGGAAAGATTTGGGATTTGAGGTAATTAAAATCGCCGTACCTGACGGCGAGAAAACGCTGAACGCCATTGACAGCCTGGCGGCCAGCGGCGCGAAAGGTTTCGTTATCTGTACGCCGGATCCAAAACTGGGGTCCGCGATTGCCGCGAAAGCGCGCGGTTACGACATGAAAGTGATTGCGGTGGACGATCAGTTCGTGAATGCCAAAGGTAAACCGATGGATACCGTTCCGCTGGTAATGATGGCGGCCACTAAAATCGGTGAGCGTCAGGGCCAGGAGCTCTATAAAGAGATGCAAAAACGCGGCTGGGATGTCAAAGAGACCGCCGTGATGGCCATTACCGCTGACGAGCTGGACACCGCCCGTCGTCGTACCACCGGGTCCATGGACGCCCTGAAAGCGGCTGGCTTCCCGGAAAAACAGATCTACAAAGTCCCGACCAAATCCAACGATATTCCGGGCGCCTTTGATGCGGCGAACTCCATGCTCGTCCAGCATCCGGAAGTGAAGCACTGGCTGGTGGTGGGGATGAACGACAACACCGTACTGGGCGGCGTGCGTGCAACGGAAGGCCAGGGCTTTAAAGCACCGGACGTGATCGGGATCGGCATCAACGGCGTTGACGCAGTGAGCGAACTGTCAAAAGCGCAGGCGACCGGCTTCTACGGCTCTCTGCTGCCAAGCCCGGATGTCCACGGCTATAAATCCAGTGAAATGCTCTACAACTGGGTGACCAAAGGGGTTGAACCGCCGAAATTCACTGAAGTGACCGATGTGGTGCTGATCACCCGCGATAACTTCAAAGAGGAGCTGGCGAAAAAAGGACTGGGCGGTAAGTAATACGCTGTGATTGCGCCCCTTACTCACCGTGAGGGGCCAGACGTACACACTACAGGAATCACGGAGTCGTTATGCAACAGTCTGATCCGTATCTCTCTTTCCGCGGCATCGGTAAAACGTTCCCCGGTGTAAACGCGCTGACCGATATCAGCTTCGACTGCTATGCCGGCCAGGTTCACGCCCTGATGGGGGAGAACGGCGCGGGAAAATCCACGCTACTCAAAATTCTCAGCGGCAACTACACGCCCACCACCGGCACGCTGGCCATTCGCGGCGAAGAGGTGGCCTTTGCCGACACTACGGCAGCATTAAACGCGGGCGTCGCCATCATCTATCAGGAGCTGCATCTCATTCCTGAAATGACCGTGGCGGAGAACATCTATCTGGGCCAGCTTCCGCATAAAAGCGGCGTGGTCAACCGCTCGCTGCTCAACTATGAAGCGGGCTTGCAGCTCAAGCACCTTGGGCTGGATGTCGATCCGCAAACGCCCCTTAAGTATCTCTCCATCGGCCAGTGGCAGATGGTGGAAATTGCCAAAGCGCTGGCGCGTAACGCCAAAATCATCGCTTTCGATGAGCCAACCAGTTCGCTCTCGGCGCGTGAAATAGAAAATCTCTTTCGCGTGATCCGCGAGCTGCGCAAAGAGGGCCGCATCATTCTGTACGTTTCTCACCGTATGGAAGAGATTTTTGCCTTAAGCGATGCCATTACCGTGTTTAAAGATGGCCGCTACGTGCGCACCTTCACCGATATGCAGCAGGTCAATCATGACCAACTGGTGCAGGCGATGGTCGGACGCGATCTGGGGGACATTTACCACTGGAAACCGCGCGAGTATGGCCCGGAGCGTCTGCGTCTGGATAACGTCAAAGCCCCGGGCGTGCGCACGCCCATTTCACTCTCGGTGCGCAGCGGCGAAATCGTCGGGCTGTTTGGCCTTGTGGGGGCAGGGCGCAGCGAGCTGATGAAAGGGCTGTTTGGCGGGACGCGCATAACCCAGGGCCAGGTTTTCGTCGACGGGAAAAAGGTCGATATTCAGAAGCCTGCGCAGGCGATAAACGCGGGGATTATGCTCTGCCCGGAGGATCGAAAGGCCGAAGGCATTATTCCGGTGCACTCGGTGCGCGACAACATCAACATCTCTGCCCGGCGTAAGTTCATCCGCGCGGGATGTCTGATTAACGACGGCTGGGAGGCGAGCAACGCGGATCACCATATCCGTTCGCTGAACATTAAAACCCCCGGCGCTGAACAGCTGATCATGAACCTGTCCGGCGGCAATCAGCAAAAAGCCATACTGGGGCGCTGGCTGTCGGAAGATATGAAGGTCATTTTGCTGGATGAGCCAACGCGCGGTATCGACGTGGGGGCGAAACACGAAATCTATAACGTCATCTATGAACTGGCAAAACGCGGTGTGGCGGTCCTGTTCGCCTCCAGCGATCTGCCCGAGGTGCTGGGCGTCGCCGACCGCATTGTTGTGATGCGTGAAGGTGAAATTGCCGGTGAATTGCTGCATGAACAGGCGAATGAACAACAGGCGTTGAGTCTCGCCATGCCTAAAGTTAGCCAGGCTGTCGCCTGAGTAAGGAGTCAATGATGTCCTCTGTTACTACATCCGGAGCGCCGAAGTCGGCTTTTAGTTTTGGCCGCATCTGGGACCAGTACGGCATGCTGGTGGTCTTTGCTGCCCTGTTCGTCGCCTGCGCGATTTTTGTGCCGAACTTCGCCACGTTCATCAATATGAAGGGGCTGGGGCTGGCTATCTCCATGTCCGGCATGGTGGCCTGCGGAATGCTTTTCTGCCTGGCCTCCGGCGATTTTGACCTGTCGGTCGCCTCGGTGATTGCCTGTGCAGGCGTCACCACTGCCGTGGTGATCAACATGACCGAAAGCCTGTGGATCGGCGTGCTGGCCGGGCTGCTGCTCGGCGTGCTGAGTGGCCTGGTGAACGGGTTTGTCATTGCGCGCCTGAAGATTAACGCCCTGATTACGACGCTGGCGACCATGCAAATCGTGCGCGGTCTGGCCTATATCATCTCCGACGGTAAAGCGGTCGGGATTGAAGACGAGCGTTTCTTCACGCTGGGCTATGCCAACTGGCTGGGGCTGCCTGCGCCAATCTGGCTGACGGTAGGCTGTTTGATCCTGTTCGGTTTCCTGCTTAACCGCACCACCTTTGGCCGTAACACGCTGGCGATTGGCGGCAATGAAGAGGCGGCGCGTCTGGCGGGTGTTCCGGTCGTACGGACCAAGATCATTATCTTCGTGCTTTCCGGGCTGGTATCGGCGGCGGCGGGGATTATTCTGGCGTCGCGTATGACCAGCGGCCAGCCAATGACCTCTATCGGTTATGAGCTGATCGTCATCTCAGCCTGCGTTTTAGGGGGCGTTTCCCTCAAGGGCGGCATCGGAAAAATCTCATATGTGGTGGCGGGGATCCTGATTCTGGGGACCGTGGAGAACGCCATGAACCTGCTTAATATTTCTCCGTTCTCTCAGTACGTCGTACGCGGCCTGATCCTGCTGGCAGCGGTGATCTTCGACCGTTACAAGCAAAAAGCGAAGCGTACCGTCTGATTTATTTTTAGCCATCAATATGCTCAACTATTAACCATAGTTGACCCCCTGACCGGCCCGCCAGTTTTGCTGACGGGCCGGTTGCCAAATGGCGAGCACTGTCACACTGTCTATACTTACATGGCTGTTTTGTTCACTGTAAGGAGGATTAGGGTGGCTGACTTGTTAACCGCACCGCCTGTACTGCCCGGAAAATTTGCTTTCTTTTTTGACCTCGACGGGACGCTCGCCGGGATTGAACCGCATCCGGATGACGTTGTTGTGCCGGACACGGTGTTAGAGAATTTGCAGCAGCTCTCCCGACAGAACGAGGGGGCACTGGCATTGATTTCAGGGCGCTCAATGGCCGAGCTGGACGTGCTCGCCAGTCCTTATCACTTTCCGCTGGCCGGTGTGCACGGAGCGGAGCGCCGCGATATCCATGATCAACTGCATATAGTTTCACTCCCCGACACGCTGATTCAGGCGCTACATGCGCAACTCTCTTCGGCTCTGGAAATACTTCCCGGTACGGAACTGGAAGCCAAAGGCATGGCCTTTGCGCTGCACTACCGTCAGGCGCCCCATCATGAGGCGGCGATCTTTGCGGTGGCAAGAAGCGTGGCGGAAGCCCATCCGGAGCTGGCGTTACAGCCGGGTAAATGTGTGGTCGAGATTAAACCGGCAGGAATTAACAAAGGTGCTGCCATTGCAGCGTTTATGGCGGAAGCGCCGTTTAAAGGGCGTACGCCAGTCTTTTTTGGGGATGACCTGACCGACGAGGCCGGGTTCAGGGTGGTAAACCAGGCCCAGGGCATGTCTGTCAAGGTTGGATCTGGTGAAACCATTGCCGGATGGCGGCTGGAAAATGTCGCCAGCGTCTGGCAGTGGATATCTGACGTCGCTAACCAGCAACAACAACAAATAGCGCAAAACAACGGGAGAAATCATTATGGGTCGCTTAGTCGTCGTCTCTAATCGCATCGCACCGCCGGATGATAAAAAAGCCAGTGCCGGTGGCCTGGCGGTCGGGGTATTAGGTGCCCTCAAAGCCGCGGGTGGTCTCTGGTTTGGCTGGAGCGGGGAAATCAGTAATGATGAGAAACCGCTAAAAAAGGTGTCACGGGGCAATATCACGTGGGCCTCCTTCGCCCTTAGCGAGAAGGACTACGATGAATATTATTCCGAGTTCTCAAACGCCGTGCTGTGGCCAGCGTTTCACTATCGTCTGGATCTGGTGAAATTCCAGCGTGAATCCTATGAAGGCTACATGCGCGTTAACGCGCTGCTGGCAGATAAACTGCTGCCGCTAATCGAAGAAGACGATATTTTATGGATCCACGATTACCATCTGCTGCCCTTCGCCAGGGAGCTGCGTAAACGGGGTGTGAAGAACCGGATCGGCTTCTTCCTGCATATTCCGTTCCCGACCCCTGAGATCTTTACGGCGCTGCCGCAGCATGAAGAGATCCTGGAGGCGCTGTCTGATTACGACCTGCTCGGTTTCCAGACGGAAAATGACAGGCTGGCCTTCCTCGACAGCGTGTCGGGTAAAACCCGGCTGGTCACTCACGGCGGCAAATCTCACACCGCGTGGGGACGAAATTTCCATACCGAAGTCTACCCGATTGGTATTGAGCCAGACGAAATCGCCGAGCAGGCCTCCGGTCCGCTGCCGCCGAAGCTTGCCCAGCTCAAGGACGAACTTAAGCACGTTAAGAATATCTTTTCGGTTGAACGACTGGATTATTCCAAAGGGTTGCCGGAGCGATTCCTCGCCTATGAAACCCTGCTGGATAAATTCCCGCAGCATCACGGCAAGATCCGCTACACCCAGATAGCGCCGACCTCGCGCGGTGAGGTTCAGGCCTACCAGGATATTCGTCACCAGCTGGAGACCGAAGCAGGGCGCATTAACGGGCGCTATGGTCAGCTCGGCTGGACACCACTTTTCTATCTGAATCAGCACTTTGAGCGCAAAATTCTGATGAAAGTGTTCCGCTATGCCGACGTCGGGCTGGTCACGCCGCTGCGCGACGGGATGAATCTGGTGGCAAAAGAGTATGTAGCAGCACAAGATCCTGCTGACCCGGGCGTGCTGGTGTTGTCCCAATTTGCCGGTGCGGCAAATGAGTTAACCTCAGCGCTGATTGTGAACCCTTACGATCGCGATGACGTGGCAAATGCCCTGAACCGCGCGTTAACCATGCCGCTTGCGGAACGTATTTCACGTCATTCAGAAATGATGGAGACCATCGTTAAGAATGATATCAACCGCTGGCAGGCGCGTTTTATTGACGATTTGCGCGCGATCCAGCCGCAAACTCAGGAAGGTGATCTGCAAAAAAAGATCGCGACCTTCCCTAAACTCGCCTGATTTTCTCCGGGGGCATTAATTGCCCCCGAGAGGCACCAGCAGGACATCCACCTGGCTTGACGAAACGATGGATTTTGCCGAGCATGCCGCCCGGGAAAAAAAGCTCTGGTTATGATTTCCGCAAATGACCAGGTCAACATTCTGTTTCTGACAAATGTCGAGAATATGTCCACTTAACTCGCCGGTGGCAATCACCGTCTGGTGGACAGGATATTTTGCCCGCTCAACCAGCTCGCGCAGAAATTGCTGCGTTTCCTCCTGAAGAACCTCACGAATATCTTCCAGCATTGGCGCTGCCAGTTGATTATACATTTCGGGTTCAGCAGCCAGGGTGATCAGACTTATGCGGGCATTATTCGGGCGGGCAATGGAAACGGCACGGGCGACGAGTTGATGACTTTCGGGGGAAACCGCAACAGAAACAATAAGATGGGAGTAACTCATCACACACTCCTTTTATGTCAGAATGACACGTTTCTCAAGCTTTACCGCGAATCTGCCGCTTCTGCAAGAGGTACATGCGACAATAGTGTGAACCTTATCATAATTATTCATTAATTATTCTTATAAGAAGAATAACGAAATGGGGGCGCTAAATGAAAGTAATTAACAACTTAACGTAAATCACACATTTAGCCTTCCGTGCTGTTAAATCGCGTTAACCGATCGTCAACGCCAGCGTGATGCTGACCCCTGCAAACTTGTTTCTCGAATCGAAAACTTAACCTGCTGTTTTTACTTAATTAACTCCGGCTGTTCCCTGACGTTCGCGCCCGTTCAGACGCGGAAAGGCTATGCTTCTTCGACGTAGCAATTTTCATACCCGATCCCCTGATCCCTCTGCATGAGTATTCGTTCCATAAGAATATAACCAAGCTTCGGTTGCTCAATAAATAGCCAAATTACAAGTCACGCTGATGGATTTATGGGTTACATTCGCGTAAATTATGTGACGAAGATCACATTTTTTTTAAATTCCAGGGGGGGCTGCATTGTATGTGTCAAAACTGACGAGTAGAGTTTGCGTCGAATTAGGAAAAATCTTAGTTATTTGTAAGAAAAGATAAAATGTGTAACCGACATTTTGGCCATGTTAACCGGTCACGCGCTTTACGACGTACAAACCTAAATTCAACTATGCATTTGGCCTTTTCTTTTTATACCGGGTGATTTCCCGGCGACATCACGGGGTGCGGTCTTTCCGCATAAAAATAATAGTTGGTTATTCGGGATGGGAAAAATGCATACATCCGAGTTGCTAAAACATATTTATGACATCAATTTGTCGTATTTATTGCTCGCGCAGCGTTTGATTAGTCAGGACAAACCGTCAGCGATGTTTCGTCTGGGTGTTAACGAAGAGATGGCAACCATGCTGGGTGGATTAACCCTCCCGCAAATGGTCAAGCTGGCTGAAACCAATCAACTTGTTTGCCAGTTCCGTTTTGATAACCCGCAGACCATTACGCGTCTGACTCAGGAATCCCGCGTGGACGATCTGCAACAGATCCACACCGGTATTCTTCTCTCCACCCGCCTGCTCAACGAAATCAGCCAGCCTGATGACGTAGCCCGGAAGAAAAGGGCTTAACAATGAGCGAAAAAAGCATTGTTCAGGAAGCCCGTGATATCCAGCTGGCGATGGAACTCATCACGCTCGGCGCGCGTTTACAAATGCTGGAAAGCGAGACGCAGCTGAGCCGTGGTCGTCTGATCAAGCTGTACAAAGAATTGCGTGGCAGCCCGCCGCCAAAAGTCATGCTGCCGTTTTCGACTGACTGGTTCATGACCTGGGAGCAGAACATCCATGCTTCCATGTTCTGTAACGCCTGGCAGTACCTGCTTAAAACGGGCTTATGCAGCGGCGTTGATGCCGTGATCAAAGCCTACAAACTTTACCTTGAGCAATGCCCGCAGCAGGAAGAGGGACCCCTGCTGGCGCTGACCCGCGCCTGGACGCTGGTGCGTTTTGTTGAAAGCGGAATGCTTGAATTGTCCCGCTGCAACTGCTGTGACGGCAATTTTATTACCCACGCGCACCAGCCTGCGGGCAGCTTCGCCTGTAGTTTGTGCCAGCCTCCATCCCGAGCCGTAAAAAGACGTAAACTTTCCCGGGATGCTGCCGATATTATTCCACAACTGCTGGATGAACAGATCGAACACGCTGTTTAACCCGAACCTGTGGGCAAGATTCCAGCAGCGGTAAGCGATTACCGCTGCTTTTTTTTACCCTGCGTTCAGGTCTCGCGCTCGAAATGAACGTCCTGCCATAGTCACTAGCGGAAGGATGATGTCGTGCTTATCTTATTAGGTTACCTGGTAGTTCTCGGTACAGTTTTCGGCGGTTACATGATGACCGGCGGGCACCTTGGAGCACTCTATCAACCGGCTGAACTTGTCATCATCGGCGGTGCAGGGGTAGGGGCTTTTATCGTTGGTAACAACGGTAAATCGATCAAGGGCACGCTGAAGGCGATTCCGCTGCTGTTTCGTCGCTCGAAATACACCAAAAGCATGTATATGGATCTGCTGGCGTTGCTCTATCGCCTGATGGCGAAGTCACGTCAGCAGGGGATGTTCTCGCTGGAGCGGGACATCGAAAACCCGAAAGAGAGCGAAATTTTCGCCAGCTACCCGCGTATTCTGGCCGACGCGATGATGCTCGATTTTATCGTCGATTACCTGCGCCTGATCATCAGCGGCAACATGAACACCTTCGAAATTGAAGCCCTGATGGACGAAGAGATCGAAACCCACGAGAGCGAATCCGAAGTCCCGGCCAACAGCCTGGCGCTGGTGGGCGACTCGCTTCCGGCGTTCGGCATCGTGGCGGCGGTCATGGGCGTGGTGCATGCCCTGGCCTCGGCGGATCGCCCGGCGGCTGAGCTGGGGGCGCTGATTGCCCACGCGATGGTGGGGACGTTCCTCGGTATTTTACTGGCCTACGGCTTTATCTCCCCGCTGGCGAGCGTGCTGCGCCAGAAGAGCGCCGAAACCACCAAAATGATGCAGTGTGTGAAGATTACGCTGCTCTCTAACCTCAACGGTTATGCCCCGCCGATCGCCGTCGAATTTGGTCGTAAGACGCTCTACTCCAGCGAACGTCCGTCGTTTATCGAACTGGAAGAGCACGTGCGCGCGGTGAAAAACCCCAACCAACAGACGACAACTGAGGACGCATGAAAAACCAGTCCCATCCGATCGTCATCGTAAAAAAGCGCAAGCATAAGGGGCACGGTCACGGTTCTCATGGCTCCTGGAAGATCGCATACGCCGACTTTATGACCGCCATGATGGCCTTCTTTCTGGTGATGTGGCTGATCTCCATCTCCAGCCCGAAGGAGCTAATCCAGATTGCGGAATATTTCAGGACGCCGCTGGCGACGGCGGTCACCGGCGGGCCGCGCATTTCGAACAGCGACAGCCCGATCCCCGGCGGCGGTGACGATTACACCCAGCAGCAGGGCGAAGTGAAAAAACAGCCGAACATCGACGAGCTGAAAAAACGGATGGAGCAGGCGCGCCTGAAAAAACTGCGCGGTGACCTGGATCAGCTGATTGAAGCGGACCCTAAGCTGCGCGCGCTGCGTCCGCATCTGAAAATTGACCTGGTGCAGGAAGGGCTGCGTATTCAGATCATCGACAGCCAGAACAGGCCGATGTTCAAAACCGGCAGCGCCGACGTGGAGCCTTACATGCGCGATATTCTGCGTGCGATTGCACCGGTGCTGAACGGTATTCCTAACCGCATTAGCCTGTCCGGACACACGGATGATTTTCCGTACGCCACGGGAGAGAAGGGATACAGCAACTGGGAGCTTTCTGCCGATCGCGCCAACGCCTCGCGTCGCGAGCTGGTGGCGGGTGGGCTTGATGATGGCAAGGTCCTGCGCGTGGTCGGCATGGCTGCAACCATGCGCCTGACCGACCGCGGACCGGATGACGCCATCAACCGTCGTATCAGTCTTTTAGTGCTGAACCAGCAGGCGGAGCAGGCTATCCTGCATGAAAACGCCGAAAGTCAGAATGAGTCACTGGACGATTTAAAACAGCCTGGGGCCGTCCCTTCGGCTGCCGTTCCAACATCGCCACCAGCCAATCCGAGGTGATAGCGTGAGCATGGATATTACCGATTTTTACCAGACATTTTTTGATGAAGCCGACGAATTGTTGGCCGATATGGAGCAACATTTGCTGGATCTGGTGCCCGAGGCACCGGACTCAGAACAGCTCAATGCCATCTTCCGTGCGGCGCATTCCATTAAAGGCGGAGCCGGAACGTTTGGATTTACCATTTTGCAGGAAACCACCCATTTAATGGAAAACCTGCTGGATGAAGCACGACGCGGTGAGATGCAGCTCAATACCGACATTATCAACCTGTTTTTGGAAACGAAAGATATTATGCAGGAACAGCTCGACGCCTATAAAAGTTCGGCAGAGCCTGATGCCGCCAGCTTTGAATACATCTGCAACGCGCTGCGTCAGTTAGCGCTGGAAGCCAAAGGTGAGGCGTCTGCGCCCGCTGTCCCTGCGGCAAAACTGAGCGTTGTTGACGCCGTGGCCGAACCCGATACGGCGCCTGACGCGCCCGCAGGAAAACTGCGCGTGGTGCTGTCACGTCTGAAAGAGAATGAGGTCAACCTGCTGGAAGAGGAGTTGGGGAACCTGGCGACGCTCAGCAATGTGGTGAAGGGCAAAGACAGCCTGGCCGCGACGCTCGACGGCGGGATCGGCCAGGATGACATCGTGGCGGTGCTCTGCTTCGTGATTGAAGCGGATCAGATTGCGTTTGAAACCGAGGCGGCGGCCGTTGAAGCGCCAGCTCCGGCAGAGAATACCCCTGCGGTAGTTGCCGCTGCCCCGGCCCTGAAAGCCGTGCCAAAAGAGACGGCTGCCCCGTCCCGTGGTGAAAAACCGGCGGCGCGTTCCAGCGAGTCCACGAGCATTCGCGTGGCGGTGGAGAAAGTGGATCAGCTGATCAACCTGGTGGGTGAACTGGTGATCACCCAGTCGATGCTGGCCCAGCGCTCCAACGAGCTGGACCCGGTGACCCATGGCGATCTCATCACCAGCATGGGCCAGTTACAACGTAACGCCCGCGATTTGCAGGAATCGGTGATGTCCATCCGCATGATGCCGATGGAATATGTCTTCAGCCGCTTCCCGCGCCTGGTGCGCGACCTGGCCGGCAAGCTCAATAAACAGATCGAACTCACGCTGATGGGCAGCTCCACCGAGCTGGACAAGAGCCTGATTGAACGCATTATCGACCCGTTAACGCACCTGGTGCGTAACAGCCTCGACCACGGCATCGAGCTGCCGGAAAACCGCGTGGCAGCCGGAAAATCGCCCGTGGGCAACCTGATCCTGTCAGCGGAACATCAGGGCGGCAACATCTGCATCGAAGTGACCGATGACGGCGCGGGCCTGAACCGCGAACGCATTCTGGCGAAGGCGATCTCGCAGGGAATGGCGGTCAACGAAAACATGACCGACGAAGAAGTGGGCATGCTGATTTTTGCCCCGGGCTTCTCAACCGCAGAGCAGGTCACCGACGTTTCCGGCCGCGGCGTGGGCATGGACGTGGTGAAACGTAACATTCAGGAGATGGGCGGTCACGTTGAGATCCAGTCTAAGCAGGGCGCGGGCACCACGATTCGTATCCTGCTGCCGCTGACGCTGGCCATTCTTGACGGCATGTCCGTTAAAGTGGCGGACGAAGTCTTTATTCTGCCGCTGAACGCGGTGATGGAGTCCCTCCAGCCGCGCGAAGAAGATCTGCATCCGCTGGCGGGCGGCGAGCGCGTGCTCGAAGTGCGCGGCGAGTACCTGCCGCTGGTGGAACTGTGGAAAGTGTTCGAAGTGGACGGGGCAAAAACCGAGGCCACGCAGGGTATCGTTGTGATCCTGCAAAGCGCCGGACGCCGCTATGCGCTGCTGGTCGATCAGCTGATTGGTCAGCATCAGGTGGTGGTTAAGAACCTGGAAAGTAACTACCGCAAAGTGCCGGGGATCTCTGCTGCCACCATCCTGGGTGATGGTAGCGTCGCGCTGATCGTCGATGTATCGGCACTTCAGGGATTAAATCGTGAACAACGTGTGGCGAACACAGCCGCCTGATTAAGTAAAAGGTAATAACATGACCGGTATGAGTAACGTAACGAAACTGGCGGGCGAGCCATCTGGACAGGAATTCCTGGTTTTCACTTTAGGTGATGAAGAGTACGGTATCGACATCCTGAAAGTGCAGGAAATTCGCGGTTACGACCAGGTAACGCGCATTGCGAACACGCCAGCGTTTATCAAGGGTGTGACCAACCTGCGCGGTGTGATTGTGCCTATCGTGGATCTGCGCGTGAAGTTCAGCCAGGGCGATGTGGAGTACAACGATAATACGGTGGTGATCGTCCTGAATCTGGGGCAGCGCGTGGTGGGGATCGTGGTGGACGGTGTGTCTGATGTACTGTCGCTGACCGCCGATCAAATTCGTCCTGCGCCGGAGTTTGCGGTCACGCTGTCGACGGAATACCTGACGGGGCTGGGTGCGCTTGGCGAGCGTATGCTGATTCTGGTGAATATTGAGAAGCTGCTGAACAGCGAAGAGATGGCGCTGCTGGATATTGCGGCGAACCATGTAGCATAAAACAAAGCCGGGTGGCGCTGACGCTTACCCGGCCTACGTGTTCGAGCCATTCGTAGGCCGGGTAAGGCGAAGCCGCCACCCGGCTCTTTTGTTTCCTTACGCCTCCTGCTCCACCAGCGCTGCTTCCGCTTCCCGCGCCCCTTCATTCTGCGACAGCATCGCCGTCGCAATCCCGTTCCCCAGCACGTTAATGGCGGACCGTCCCATATCCAGGAAATGGTCAATCCCCATCAGCAGCAGGATCCCGGCCACCGGAATGTTAAAGCTCGGAATGGTCGCCGCCAGCACCACCAGCGACGAGCGCGGTACGCCCGCAATGCCCTTCGAGGCCAGCATCAGCGTTAACATCAGCACCGTCACCTCGGTGAAACTCAGGTGAATGTTGTACGCCTGAGCAATAAACATCGAGGCGAACGAGCAGTACACCATAGAGCCGACCAGGTTAAACGAGTAGCCGATCGGCAGGACGAAAGAGGCGATATTACGTGAACAGCCGAAGCGCGCTAACTGCTCCAGCGTTTTCGGGTATGCCGCTTCTGAGCTGCTGGTGGTAAACGCGACCAGCACCGGATCTTTCAGCATCGCCACCAGACGGAAAATCTCTTTTTTCAGCACCATGTAACCTACCGCCAGCAATACCAGACAGGTCAGAAGGATCGCCACATAGTAACCGCCAATAAACGAGGCATAGTTCAGCAAAATGCCCAGACCCTGAGTGGCAATCACGGACGAAATCGCGGCAAAAATGGCCAGCGGCGCAACGTACATCACGTAGCCCGTCACTTTCAGCATAATGTGGGAGACCACATCCAGCGCCGCCACCAGCGGGGCGTTGAATTTTTGACCTAATGACGCGCCGCCAATGCCGAAGAACATCGAGAAGACCACAATTTGCAGGATCTCATTGTTCGCCATCGCGCCGGCAATGCTGGTTGGAATGGTGTGTGACAGGAAGGCTTTCAGCGACATCCCGCTAACGGCCAGGCCGGTATCAACTGTCTCTGTCGGAATGCTCAGGTTCAGACCGCTGCCGGGTTGTTCAAGGGTGACAATAAACAGCCCTACCAGAATGGAAAGCACGGATGAGCTGATAAACCACACCATCGCTTTACCCCCGACGCGCCCAATCGTCGACGTTTCACCCAGCTTCATAATGCCCACCGTCAGGGTGCTGAATACCAGCGGGGCAATCACCATCTTAATCAGCCGCAGGAAAATATCGGTCAGCAGCGTAATGTTCTCCGACCAGGCCTGTATCGCGTCGGACGAAGCATACTCATGGATCGCCGCACCTGAAAGAATACCCGCCAGCATGAAAATCACGATGAAGAGCGTGAGTTTGTTTGCACTTGCCACAAAAAGATCCTCTATGCGCTAAAAGAGTTTCCTGCGTCGATGCATACAAAATTTTTATTTAAGCGCAGGAAAATATTCGAGGCATAAATTGAAGTAAAGCTGCGTGAGTTACAACTTGTTTTTAATTTTTATGAAATTCGTTGTTTTTATCATGACGATATATTGTGATTCAGATCACATTACAGGCGATATATCCTCAGCCTAAGCAAGAATAATGCCCGTTTTATTTTGCTAACTCTTTGTAATGTTTGTTAATAGTCTGTTAATTCAAGGGCGGGTGTCTCCTCTCCGTTGAAAGTGGTTGAAGCGTGAACCATAAACTAAATTCTCAGTAACCGCGCCGGGGAATGTTTAAGCGGGGCTAACATATTGAACAGTATGAATAAAATAGGGCAAGCGAACCATTATTTCTTCTGGAGGGTGGTAAATGAAAAGAAAACTTCTTTTTATCTGCGCGGGTACACTGCTGTCGGCGGCGACTGTCGGTCAGGCGCTGGCAGTCACCAGTAGCGGTACTATCGGGGCGACGCTGACGCTTACGAACGGTTGTTTGATCAACGGCTCTCCAACGCAAAACGGCATTAACTTCGGGACTCTCGATTTTGGGACCCATCCTGCGACATTCTCCACCCTGACAACCCAGTTAACCGGAGCCAGCGGCGGAAACACCTTTACCATTCAATGTACCACTGCCAGTTACACGGTGGCGATCACCGGCAACACCAACGCGACCGCACCCGGAACCGTTGTCGGCACCCCAGGCACACCCGCCCGCTATCTGGTGAACACCGCCAATGCGGCACAGGGCGTGGCATACAGCCTCTATAGCGACAGCGGGTACAACAACGTGATCGCTAACAACGCCGCGTTGCCCGTAGCTTCCACAGCGGGCGGGGTGAACAGCTATACCCTCTACGGGCGCATAACGGGCGGCGGCAATAGCGTAACGGTTGTACCGGGAACCTATACCGACACGATTAACGTCAGCGTCACCTACTGATTCAGCCATGAAGGCATTGTGTTTATGTCTGCGCGAAAGCGCAGAGGGCGTCGTGCACCCTTTTTTGGCCCTGATCGTCGCGCTGATGATGATCTGCGACGCCGGGGCGGTGACCTCCCAGTCCTTCAGGGTGAGCGCGACGGTAGTACCAGGGTGCTCGGTGAGTACCGGCACGGGCGGGCGCTTTGGGACGCTGGATTTTGGAACCCGCAATGGCGTGGACAACACGCCGGTCAGCACCAGCTTTGTCGCCGACGGCGCGTTGTCCATCGCCTGCACGCCGGGCGTGGCGCTGAGCATGAGCATTGACGGCGGCCAGAATTACAGCTCCGTGCGACGGATGACGCGTTCAGGCGGGACCGAAGTTGTTGGTTACCGGCTCTACAGCAGCAGCTCTCTGGCGGCGAACAGCGAAATTGGGGTTAACCAGGCCATACCGATTACCTATACCAACAGCAATAACATCGCGCTGCCTCTTTTTGGCGTCGCGCTCCTGACGGGGTTTAGCCTGCCGGGAACATATTCAGATCAACTCACCGTGACCTTGTCATGGTAGGAAAGGGAGAACATCGATGAAGCCATTTTTCAGGCGATCGGGCCTGGTGGGTCTGTTGGGGGCAACGGCTCTGGCAGCGGGCCAGGCGCAGGCAGCGGCAACCATTCTTCTGTGGCCCATCGATCCGTGGCTGTCGGCAGAGGCCAGAGCAACTGAATTGTGGATCCAGAATCAGGGCAACAGCGCCACGACAATGCAGGTGCGTATTGTGCGCTGGAAGCAGGAGGGAGGATATGAGCGTTACACCGCCCAGCAGGATGTGGTTGCCAGCCCGCCGATCGTGACCATCGCCAAAGGCAGTAAACAGCTTATTCGCCTCATCAAGCAGGGGACGATCCCGTCGGGGGTTGAGCAGGCCTACCGCATTATTGTGGATGAAATTCCCCAGCCGGATGCCAAAGCGGAACCGTCCATGGGCCTCAAACTGCAAATGCGCTATTCCATTCCCTTATTTGTTTATGGGCAGGGGATCCCCACCCTCAACGAAGGGGCGCACCACGCGCTGGCGAACACTCAACAGCTGAGCTGGCGGGTCGTTCAGGAGGGGGGGGAACCCGCGCTTCAGGTCCGCAATCAGGGGGATGTACACGTCCGGCTCAGCCAGGTTGCGGTTGAGCAGGGCGGGCAAAAACGCACGGTTGCCGAGGGGCTGCTGGGTTATGTGCTGCCAGGCAGCACCCGAAGCTGGCCGCTTCCGGCAGGGATTTATCAGCCGAACCGGATGAGCGCGCAAATTAATGCCAGGGATACGCAATGGCAATCGACGCCCGTCAACTGAAACCGGCGATGATGATCCTGCTTTGCGTCAGTACCAGCGCCTTTGCCGAAACCGGCGACGACAGTTTACCGCCGCCGCCGGATGCACGGACGATGAACGGCGAAGCAGTATTCCAGCTCGCCCTGGTGCTGAACCACTATGACACGGGTCTGGTGGTGCCGGTGACGCAGCGTGAGGGCGCCTGGTTTATTTCGGGCGCGGATTTGCTCCGCGCCGGGCTGCCGCCCGCGCATGTGCCAGCCGGTGAGGTGAATCTCTCGACGCTTACGTCGGTACGCGCAGAGTACGACAGCACGGCCCAGCGCCTGTTGCTGACGGTCCCCCGGGACTGGGTCGCGGCGCGGGTCACGCCTTTCAGTGAGCAGAGCACGCAAAGCAAACCGCACTATGGCCGCGGCGCGCTGCTCAATTACGACGTTTATACCAACCATTCCGAACACACGGGCGGCCAGGCGTCGGTCTGGCACGAGTTCCGTTATTTCAATGAGGATTATTCATTTTCATCGACGGGTTACGCCCGGCAGAATTTCACCGGTAACAGCGGGCAGCAGGAAGGGTATGTGCGTTATGACTCTACGTTACTGATCATCAACGAAGAGGATGCCACCACCTGGTCCGCCGGGGACGTCATCAGCGATGCGCTGAGCTGGAGCACCAGCGTGCGCATGGGCGGGATCAGCTACGGGCGCGACTTCTCCCTGCGTCCAGATCTGGTGACCTGGCCGCTGCCCGCGTTTTCCGGCGAGGCGGCCGTCCCGACCTCGGTCGATCTCTTTATTAATGGCTACCGTTCCGGCTCCACCCGCCTTCAGCCGGGGCCGTTTACCCTCACCAATCTGCCGTATATCAACGGTGCCGGGGATGCGGTACTGGTTACCACGGATGCGCTGGGACGTCAGGTGAGTACCACGCTGCCGTTTTATGTCAGCAGCGATCTGCTTAAGCAGGGGTTAAGCGACGGCGCCGTGACGCTGGGCAGCCTGCGGCGTAACTACGGTATTGAGAATTTTGACTATGGCCCGGCGGCGGGCAGCGGATCGTACCGCTACGGGGTGACCGACTGGCTGACGCTGGAGGGGCATGCGGAAGGGGCGGAGTCGCTGGCGCTTGGCGGCGCGGGCACGGTGCTGAAGCTTGGGCGTTTTGACGTGGTCAATACCTCGTGGACCCAAAGCCGCATGCGCGGCGATAGCGGCGGCCAGATAAACTGGGGCTATCAGTACAACACCAGCGAGTTTAGCGTAGCGACCCAGCATACCCGACGCGACCGTGGCTTCGGCAACCTCGCTCTGTACGATCAGCCCACCGTTTATGATGAAAATGATAATCCCGTTGCCAGCCTGAGCCGCAATACCGACCAGTATTCCTTAACCTTTAACCTTGGCGGTTACGGCAACATCGGCGCGGCGTGGATCGGGGTTGAGAGTTTTGACAGCCAGAAAACTGAGCTGCTCAACCTCTCCTGGAGCCGTAATCTGTGGGGCTCAAGCAGTATTTATCTGGCTGCCAGCCGTGACCAGCAGCGAGGCGACTGGACGGTTGCGCTGTCGTTGCAGGTCCCCCTCGGCGAACGTGACAGCGCCGCCGTCACCTTTGAAAACACCCCTGACGCAGGCAGCACTCAACGCATTAACTACAACCACTCGATGCCTTCAGACGGCGGCTTTAGCTGGAACATGGCCTGGGCCAACCAGTCGCGGTCGAGTAACTATCAGCAGGCCACGCTCGGCTGGCGGAATAACAACGTGGAGCTACAGGGCGGCGGCTATGGTGAGAAGGGCATGATGACCTGGTGGGGCGAGGCGATGGGCTCTGTCGTGCTGATGGACGGTGAGCTGTTTGCGGCGAACAAAATCAACGATGCGTTTGTGGTGATCAGCACCGACGGTCATCCGGATGTTCCCGTCAGCTACGAAAACCAGCCGGTCGGAAAAACCAATAACAAAGGCTATCTGCTGGTGAGCGGCGTTTCCGCCTATTACCCGGCAAGTTACCGCATCGATACCCTGAACTTACCCGCGGATACCCGGCTGAAAGAGACCGAGCGTCGGGTGGCGATTCGTCGGCATAACGGTTATCTGGTGGATTTCCCGATGGAGCAGGAGCGGGTTGCCAGCGTGATCCTGCACGATGCGCAGGGCAATGCGATCCCGGTGGGAAGCCAGGTCAGACGCGCATCCCGCAGCAGCGCGGTTGTCGGCTACGACGGCCTCGCCTGGCTGGAAAACCTCTACGATGTGAATCCGCTCGAGGTCATCACCCCGGAGGGTAAACGCTGTACGGCAACGCTGACCGTTGGCGCAAACCCTGAGCATAAACTGCAAACCTACGGTCCGCTGACCTGTCGGGAGGCGCCGTGAAACGCCTGTTAATCGCGCTCCTGCTGCTGTGCTCCGGCGGCAGTTGGGCGGCCTGCACCGTCAGTACGGTGAATGCCTCGTTTGGCAGCGTCACCTCGTTCGCACTCAGCGGTACCGGGGAAGTGGAAACGACGGGCACGCTGGTGGTGACCTGCGATACCGTTCTCAACCTGTTAACCAACGACTCGGTGACGCTGAATTACACCTCGGCATCCGTCTTCGCGAATAGCCGGGCGACCATGAAGCGTACGGACAACGCGGCTATTACCGATGTCATCCCTGTGCGCCTGTGCGGGGCATCCGGCTGCGGCGGAAACAGTGAAGTACAAATCAGCAAAGCCTATACCTGGAGCGGAAACACGCTGCTCGGGCTGCTGGGTTCAAGGCGCTACAACATTCCCCTTTATTTCCGGACCGTAATGGGGCAGAACGTCACCGCCGGGCCGTATCAGGTGTTGTTAACGTTCAGCATTAACTACAACGTGTGCGCCGTTGGCGCGGTCGGAGCGTGCCTGACCCCGCAAACCGGCACGGCAACCACCTCTATCCTCCTCAACATGACCGTCACCAACGATTGCAGCACCATGACCACGCCGGACGTGAATTTTAACAGCGCGCCGCTGGTGCAAAATTTTCCTACCGTTTCACAGTCGGTCGCCGTCACCTGCACCAAGGGCAGCACCTACACCATAGGCATTAATAATGGGGCTAATGCCCTGAACAACGTGCGTCGTATGGTCAGCGGCAGCAACTTTATGAGTTACGACATCTATAAAGAGGCGACCAGCAACCGCTGGGGCGGCAGCGGCAGCGAGCGCTGGGCCAGCGCCAGCTCATCGCAGGTCAGTACGGACGGGCTTTTACGTACCTATAACTACACCGCCAAAGTTCTGACCAGCCAGGCCACGCCGCCTGCCGGAACCTACACCGACACGCTGATTGTCGACGTCGCGTTCTGACCCTCCGCGCTTTTCCCTTTCGCAAATGTAAAGTTCCTGTGGCCTGTGCCGATAACACCGTTAATAAATCTATGAGAAGGTGTTGTATGTTGAACCGTATCCGCGTTGTCACAATGCTTATGATGGTGCTGGTCATTTTCGCACTTCTTCAGCTTATTTCTGGCGGCCTCTTTTTCTCGTCGTTAAAACAGAACCAGGACAGCTTCGCGGCCTCGAACGATTTGCGAATGCAGCAAAGCGAACTGACCACGACCTGGGATCTGATGTTGCAGACGCGTATCAACCTGAGCCGCTCGTCTGCCCGCATGATGATGGACCCAAATAACCAGCAGAGCAGCGCAAAAACGGAACTGCTGAAGAATGCGCGCGCCACGCTGGCAGACGCGGCGAAACATTACGACGCCTTCAAAAAAATCGCCCCTCAGCCGGCAATGGCGCAGGTGAGCGCGAACATAGATGAAAAATATCAGGCCTACTTCGCTGGCCTCACGGAGCTGGTGCAGTTCCTGGAGCAGGGCAATATGGACGCCTATTTCGCGCAGCCGACCCAGGGAATGCAGAACGCCCTCGGCGCGGCGCTCGGCGAGTACGCCAAAGCCAGCGGCGAGCTTTATCACTCCGCCTTTACGCAAAGCCAGAACGACTACCGTTTCGCGAAATGGCAGATGGCGGTTCTCGCCCTCGCGCTGGTCATCGTGCTGGTGGCCGTGTGGTACGGCATTCGTCATATCCTGCTTAACCCGCTTGGCCGCGTCATTGCCCATATCCGTGATATTGGCCGGGGCGATCTCACGAAAACGCTGACCGTTTCTGGCCGCAATGAGATCACCGAGCTGGCAACCAGCGTCGACCATATGCAGCGTTCGCTGATTGATACCGTCGCCAACGTGCGCGAGGGGGCGGATGCCATCTATACCGGCACGAGTGAAATCGCGATGGGCAACAACGATCTCTCGTCCCGTACCGAACAGCAGGCGTCCGCTCTGGAAGAGACGGCGGCCAGCATGGAGCAGCTCACCGCGACCGTGAAGCAGAATGCCGACAACGCCCGCCAGGCGTCGCAGCTTGCAGAAAGCGCGTCCGACACCGCCCAGCGCGGAGGGCGGGTGGTCGACGGCGTGGTGAAAACCATGCATGACATTGCCGACAGCTCGAAGAAAATCGCCGACATCATCAGCGTTATCGACGGCATCGCTTTCCAGACCAACATCCTGGCGCTGAACGCGGCCGTTGAAGCGGCGCGTGCGGGCGAGCAGGGGCGCGGGTTTGCCGTGGTCGCTGGCGAAGTACGTAACCTCGCCAGCCGCAGCGCCAATGCGGCGAAAGAGATCAAAGCCCTGATTGAAGACTCTGTTTCACGCGTGGATACCGGCTCGGTGCTGGTGGAAAGTGCGGGTGAAACCATGAATGACATCGTGAATGCCGTGACGCGCGTGACGGACATCATGGGTGAAATCGCCTCTGCATCGGATGAGCAGAGTCGTGGTATTGACCAGGTCGCCCTGGCGGTATCGGAAATGGATCGTGTGACGCAGCAAAACGCCGCCCTGGTGCAGGAGTCCGCTGCCGCGGCCGCTGCGCTGGAGGACCAGGCGAGCCGCCTGAAAATGGCCGTCTCGGCGTTCCGTCTTACTTCAAAAACGACACATACGGTCAGCTCGCGGTCGGCGTACAGCGAAGCAACCCCGGCGCCCGTGACAGCACGTACGCGCGCAGCGGTGACCGGACAAGATGAAAACTGGGAAACATTTTGACTGACAATTAAACCGCGGCTGCTTGCCGCTTGATGGGAGCGTGGATGTTAAATCGTATTCGTATCTCGACCACACTGTTTTTGATTCTGATCCTGTGTGGGGTTTTGCAGGTTGGCAGTAACGGGTTGTCTTTCTGGGCGTTTCGCGATGGCTATCAGAATTTGCAGGAAGTTGAGACGAGTAATCAGCAGCGCTCCGCACTGGCACAAACGCGTGCCGTGCTGTTGCAGGCAAGCACTGCGCTGAACAAAGCGGGGACGTTAACCGCGCTGAGCTATCCGCCGGAGGATATTAAGGCGCTGATGGTCGTGGCCCGCAGCAGCCTGAAGCAGGCCGACGCGCAGTTTAAGGCCTTTACGGCGCAGGAGGCGGTCAGTGAGAAAGAGAAAGCGCTGAAAGTCGCCATGAAAAAGACCTTTGATGTGTGGTACGGCGATCTCGACCATCAGGCGACGTGGCTGGAGAACAACCAGCTTTCAGATTTCCTGACCGCGCCGGTGCAGGCGTCTCAGGCGGCGTTTG
Source organism: Enterobacter cloacae complex sp. IR5403 (assembly GCF_049238705.1). NCBI lineage: Bacteria > Pseudomonadati > Pseudomonadota > Gammaproteobacteria > Enterobacterales > Enterobacteriaceae > Enterobacter > Enterobacter cloacae complex sp. IR5403. The sequence continues at coordinate 168,190 of NZ_JBMKHP010000006.1, forward strand.
ACGGCAGCTTTAACGCGTGGCAGCAGGATATTAACCAGTTTGTGGCGCGTGCCGGTGCGGACAGCCGTACCAGCTACCGCATGTCAGGGGCGATATTCCTGACCATGGTGATCCTGGCCGCCCTGCTGACCGGCGGCTCGCTGTGGTGGTCGCGCAAAATGATCGTCCAGCCGCTGGCCATCGTCAGCAGCCACTTCGACAGTATTGCGAAGGGCGACCTGGCGCGTCCGGTGGCCGTGTATGGCAGGAATGAAATATCAGCGATTTTCGCCAGCCTGAAGGCGATGCAGGGGTCGCTGCGGGAAACGGTAAGCAACGTTCGCCAGGGCAGTTACGCCATGCATACCGGGATCTCCGAGATTGCGGCAGGCAATAACGATCTCTCATCCCGCACCGAACAGCAGGCGGCATCGCTGGCGCAGACGGCGGCCAGCATGGAGCAACTGACCGCGACGGTAAGCCAGAACGCCGATAACGCGCGTCAGGCGTCCGACTTGTCAAAACAGGCAGCGATGACGGCGAAACGTGGGGGCGATCAGGCTTCTCATGTCGCCAGTACGATGCAGGAGATTGCCGCCAGCTCGCAGAAAATTGGCGACATTATCAGCGTCATCGACGGGATCGCGTTCCAGACCAATATCCTGGCGCTGAACGCGGCCGTTGAAGCGGCGCGTGCCGGGGAGCAGGGGCGCGGGTTTGCGGTGGTTGCCGGTGAAGTCCGTAACCTCGCCAGCCGCAGCGCCAATGCGGCGAAAGAGATCAAAGGGCTGATAGAAGAGTCGGTCTCCCGCGTTCAGCAGGGCTCCGCGCTGGTGGATACCGCCGCGCAGACCATGCACGAGATTGTCACCTCCGTGACGCGGGTTAACGACATTATGGGCGAGATTGCCTCGGCGTCTGATGAACAACGCCGTGGTATTGAGCAGGTGGCGCAGGCCGTTACACAGATGGATCAGGTTACGCAGCAGAACGCCTCACTGGTGGAAGAGGCGGCGGCGGCGACCGATCAGCTGGCAAACCAGGCGGATCACCTTACCGGGTTAGTCGCCGTATTTAATGTGAAAGAGCACGTTGAAGCAGTAACAGAAGTCGGACGGTCACAGGCCGTGCCCGTTGTATCCTGAATGTGATTGAGAAGGCGCTATGACATCACCCATGCCCTCAGGGCAAACGTCATTATTGTTGCAGATGACACAGCGCCTCGCGCTGTCCGACGCGCATTTTCGTCGGATATGTCAGTTAATCTACCAGCGTGCGGGGATCGTGCTTGCGGACCATAAGCGAGACATGGTCTACAACCGGCTGGTGCGGCGCTTGCGCACGCTGGGGCTGGACGATTTTGGCCGCTATCTGAGCATGCTCGAAGCGAACCAGAACAGCGCCGAATGGCAGGCATTTATCAACTCATTAACCACCAACCTGACCGCGTTTTTCCGCGAGGCGCATCACTTCCCGGTGCTGGCGGAACACGCCCGTCGCCGTAGCGGAGAGTATCGCGTCTGGAGCGCGGCGGCCTCTACCGGGGAAGAGCCGTACTCGCTGGCCATCACCCTGGCGGACACCCTGGGCATGGCGCCGGGCCGCTGGAAAGTGTACGCCAGCGACATCGACACCGAGGTGCTGGAAAAAGCCCGTAACGGCGTTTATCGCCAGGATGAGCTGAAAACGCTGTCTCCCCAGCAGCTACAGCGTTACTTCATGCGCGGTACCGGCCCGCATGAAGGACTGGTGCGCGTACGCCAGGAGCTGGCGAACTGCGTGGAATTTGCCCCCGTTAATTTACTGGATAAGCAGTACAACGTGCCGGGGCCATTCGACGCCATTTTTTGCCGTAACGTGATGATTTATTTTGATAAAACGACGCAACAGGACATATTGCGTCGCTTTGTTCCGTTGCTCAAGCCTGACGGTTTACTGTTTGCCGGGCACTCGGAAAACTTCAGCAACCTCGTGCGTGAGTTTAGCCTGCGTGGGCAAACGGTATATGCGCTGAGTAAGGAAAAAGCATGAGTAAAATCAGGGTATTGTCTGTCGATGATTCGGCGCTGATGCGTCAGATCATGACCGAAATCATCAATAGCCACAGCGATATGGAGATGGTGGCGACAGCGCCCGATCCGCTGGTCGCGCGGGATTTAATCAAAAAATATAACCCCGACGTGCTGACGCTGGATGTTGAAATGCCGCGCATGGATGGCATCGATTTCCTGGAAAAATTAATGCGCCTGCGCCCGATGCCGGTGGTGATGGTGTCATCTCTGACCGGTAAAGGTTCAGAAATCACCCTGCGCGCGCTGGAGCTGGGGGCGGTAGATTTTGTCACCAAGCCGCAGCTCGGCATTCGCGAGGGGATGCTGGCGTACAGCGAGATGATCGCCGAGAAGATCCGCACCGCGTCCCGGGCGAAGCTTGCCGCGCATAAACCGACGGCAGCCCCGGCAACCCTGAAGGCGGGGCCGTTACTCAGCTCGGAAAAGTTGCTGGTCATTGGCGCATCAACCGGAGGAACAGAGGCAATTCGCCATGTACTCCAGCCATTGCCGCTCTCAAGCCCGGGTATTCTGATCACGCAACATATGCCGCCGGGCTTTACCCGCTCGTTCGCGGAGCGCCTGAATAAGCTGTGCCAGATTAGCGTGAAAGAGGCGGAAGACGGCGAGCGCGTACTGCCAGGTCACGCCTATATCGCCCCGGGTGACAAGCACATGGAGCTGGCGCGCAGCGGGGCGAACTATCAAATCAAAATTCATGACGGGCCGCCGATTAACCGGCACCGTCCGTCGGTGGATGTGCTGTTTCATTCGGTGGCGAAACATGCGGGGCGCAACGCCGTTGGGGTGATCCTGACGGGGATGGGCAACGACGGCGCCGCCGGAATGCTTGCGATGCACCAGGCTGGCGCCTGGACGATTGCGCAGAATGAAGCAAGTTGTGTGGTGTTCGGCATGCCGCGCGAGGCCATCAATATGGGTGGCGTAAGCGAAGTGGTCGATCTTAGCCAGGTAAGCCAGCAGATGCTGGCGAAAATCAGTGCCGGACAGGCAATACGTATTTGACTCAGGAGTATTATTTTATGGCGGATAAAGAGCTTAAGTTTTTGGTTGTGGATGACTTTTCCACCATGCGTCGCATTGTGCGCAACCTGCTGAAAGAGCTGGGCTTCAACAATGTTGAAGAAGCAGAAGACGGGGTGGATGCGCTGAACAAACTCCAGGCTGGCGGGTTTGGTTTTGTGATTTCCGACTGGAACATGCCGAACATGGACGGTCTCGAACTGCTGAAAACCATCCGCGCGGATGCGGGCATGGCCTCTCTGCCGGTGCTGATGGTGACCGCAGAAGCGAAGAAAGAGAACATTATTGCCGCTGCACAGGCGGGCGCAAGCGGCTACGTGGTGAAGCCATTCACCGCGGCGACTCTGGAAGAGAAGCTCGGGAAGATCTTCGAGAAACTCGGCATGTGAGGTGATGGATATGTTGCAACCTGCTATGAAACCCGTTGAAGAACATTCGCCGAGCGACATTATTGCCCGCATTGGTAGCCTGACCCGCATGCTGCGCGACAGCCTGCGTGAACTGGGGCTGGACCAGGCTATCGCCGAAGCGGCGGAAGCCATCCCTGACGCGCGCGACCGTCTGGACTACGTTGTGCAGATGACTGCGCAGGCGGCCGAGCGTGCGCTGAACAGCGTTGAAGCCTCGCAGCCGCACCAGGATGCGATGGAGAAGGGGGCGAAAGCGCTGAGCAAACGCTGGGATGAGTGGTTTGAGAACCCTATTGAGCTGGCGGATGCTCGCGAACTGGTAACGGATACCCGTCAGTACCTGGGTGACGTGCCGGGCCACACCAGCTTCACTAACGCCCAGCTGCTGGACATCATGATGGCGCAGGATTTCCAGGACCTCACCGGCCAGGTGATCAAGCGCATGATGGATGTGATTCAGGAGATTGAACGTCAGCTGCTGATGGTACTGCTGGAGAACATTCCGGAACCTGCTGCCCGTCCGAAACGCGAGAACGAAAGCCTGCTCAATGGTCCACAGCTTGACACCAGCAAAGCGGGCGTGGTGGCAAGCCAGGATCAAGTGGACGATCTGCTGGACAGTCTTGGTTTCTGATTGCCCGTTTTGCCTCAGGTCGTTAACGCGGCCTGAGGCAGCTCAGAACAAAAACAGCGAAAAGAGCCCGAATAAACGGGCTTTTCCCGCCATTGGATTTTCTCTGCGCTGGCATGATACCCGTGAATTAATGGGCTGCGAGCAGGCACAGTGGCAGAAGAGAACGACGACAAAACAGAAGCCCCCACACCCCACCGACTTGAAAAAGCCCGTGAGGATGGGCAGATCCCCCGATCCCGAGAGCTGACATCCCTGCTGATCCTGGTGGTGGGCGTCTGCATAATCTGGTGGGGCGGGGAGCTGCTCGCCCGCAGACTGGCGGGAATGCTCTCGGCTGGCTTACGTTTTGATCACAGCATGGTCAATGACCCCAACCTGATCCTCATTCAGATCATCAACCTTGTGAAAAGCGCGATGATCGCCTTGCTGCCGCTGATCGCGGGGGTAGTCATCGTGGCCCTTGTTTCGCCGGTCATGCTCGGTGGCCTGGTGTTCAGCGGAAAATCGCTGCAACCGAAATTTTCCAAGCTCAACCCGTTACCCGGTATTGCGAAAATGTTTTCCGCGCAAACCGGGGCAGAGCTTATTAAAGCGATCCTGAAATCGCTTCTTATGGGCAGTACCGCCGGGTTTTTTCTGTGGCACCACTGGCCGGAGATGATGCGCCTGATCAGCGAATCCCCGATGACGGCGATGAAAAATGCCCTGAACCTGGTCGGGTTATGCTCGCTGCTGGTGGTACTGAGCATTATTCCGATGGTGGCGTTCGACGTTATCTTCCAGATCTATTCCCATATCAAAAAGCTGCGAATGTCGCGTCAGGACATCCGCGATGAATATAAACAGATGGAAGGCGACCCGCACGTTAAGGGCCGTATCCGCCAGATGCAGCGTGCCGCCGCGCGTCGGCGCATGATGGAAGATGTGCCGAAAGCCGACATCATCGTCACCAACCCGACCCACTACTCCGTGGCGCTTCAGTACGACGAAAACAAAATGAGCGCGCCGAAAGTGGTGGCGAAAGGGGCCGGGCTGATTGCGCTGCGCATTCGTGAAATCGCGACGGAAAACCGTGTGCCGATCCTCGAAGCACCGCCGCTGGCCCGTGCGCTGTATCGCCACGCGGAAATTGGACAACAGATCCCGGGCCAGCTCTACGCCGCTGTCGCAGAGGTGCTGGCCTGGGTGTGGCAACTTAAACGCTGGCGTTTAGCGGGCGGTCAACGACCTGTAAAACCTGAGAACCTTCCGGTGCCTGAAGCACTGGATTTTTTGAACGAGAAGGACACTGATGGCTAATCTGGTGGCAATGTTGCGCCTGCCCGGCAACCTGAAATCGACGCAATGGCAGATCCTTGCCGGACCGATTCTGATCCTGCTAATTCTGTCGATGATGGTGCTGCCGTTACCGGCATTTATCCTCGACCTGCTTTTCACCTTCAACATTGCGTTGTCCATCATGGTGTTGCTGGTGGCGATGTTCACCCAGCGCACGCTGGAGTTCGCCGCGTTTCCAACGATCCTGCTGTTCACCACGCTGCTGCGCCTGGCGCTGAACGTTGCCTCCACGCGTATCATCCTGATGGAAGGGCACACCGGCGCGGCGGCGGCGGGCAAGGTGGTCGAAGCCTTCGGTCACTTCCTGGTGGGCGGCAACTTCGCCATCGGTATCGTGGTGTTCGTCATTCTGGTGATTATCAACTTCATGGTTATCACTAAAGGGGCGGGGCGTATCGCAGAAGTGGGCGCGCGCTTCGTGCTCGACGGGATGCCGGGTAAGCAGATGGCCATCGACGCCGACCTGAATGCCGGGCTGATCGCGGAAGATGAAGCGAAAAAACGCCGTGCCGAAGTGACCCAGGAGGCAGATTTCTACGGCTCTATGGACGGTGCGAGTAAGTTTGTGCGCGGTGACGCCATCGCGGGCATTCTGATCATGGTGATTAACGTCGTCGGCGGCCTGCTCGTCGGCGTGCTGCAACACGGCATGGACATGGGCCACGCGGCGGAAAGCTATACGCTGCTGACCATTGGTGACGGTCTGGTGGCGCAGATCCCGGCGCTGGTGATCTCCACCGCGGCGGGCGTGATTGTGACCCGCGTCAGCACCGATCAGGACGTGGGCGAGCAGATGGTGGGGCAGTTGTTCAGCAACCCGCGCGTTATGCTGCTCTCTGCGGCGGTGCTGGGCCTGCTCGGTATGGTGCCTGGCATGCCAAACCTGGTATTCCTGCTGTTCACCGCCGCGCTGCTGGGGCTTGCCTGGTGGATGCGTGGCCGTGAAACGCAGCCTAAAGCAGAGCCAGCGCCGGTCAAAATGCCTGAGAACACCCAGGCGGTGGAGGCCACCTGGAACGACGTACAGCTCGAAGATTCGCTGGGGATGGAAGTGGGGTACCGCCTGATCCCGATGGTGGATTTCCAGCAGGATGGTGAGCTGCTTGGCCGTATCCGCAGCATTCGTAAAAAATTCGCCCAGGATATGGGCTTCCTGCCGCCGGTGGTCCACATCCGGGACAATATGGATCTCCCGCCCGCGCGCTACCGCATCCTGATGAAAGGGGTGGAAATCGGCAGCGGTGATGCGTACCCCGGTCGCTGGCTGGCGATTAATCCGGGCACCGCCGCAGGCACGTTGCCGGGTGAGCAGACGACCGATCCGGCCTTTGGTCTGGCGGCAATCTGGATTGAGAGCGCCCTGAAAGAGCAGGCGCAGATCCAGGGTTACACGGTCGTTGAGGCCAGTACCGTGGTGGCGACGCACCTCAACCATCTGATTGGCCAGTTCTCTGCGGAACTGTTTGGTCGTCAGGAGGCGCAGCAACTGCTCGACCGCGTAACGCAGGAGATGCCGAAGCTGACCGAAGATTTGGTGCCGGGCGTACTGACCTTAACCACCCTGCACAAAGTGCTGCAAAATCTGCTCGATGAGAAGGTGCCCATTCGCGATATGCGTACCATCCTTGAGACGCTGGCCGAACATGCGCCGCTGCAAAGCGATCCGCACGAACTGACGGCGGTGGTGCGCGTGGCGCTCGGACGCGCCATTACCCAGCAATGGTTCCCGGGAACCGGCGAAGTGCAGGTTATTGGCCTGGATACGCCGCTGGAACGTCTGCTGCTTCAGGCGTTGCAGGGCGGTGGCGGGCTGGAGCCGGGTCTGGCGGACAGATTACTGGCGCAAACCCAGGAGGCGCTGGCGCGTCAGGAGATGCTGGGCGCGCCGCCGGTGCTGCTGGTGAATCACGCGCTGCGTCCGCTGCTGTCGCGCTTCCTGCGCCGGAGCCTGAACCAGCTGGTGGTGCTGTCGAATATGGAGCTGTCCGATAACCGCAATATTCGCATGACGGCGACCATAGGAGGGAAATAATGCGTAAGTGGCTGTGGATCTTACTTTTCCCGCTGGCGGCGCAGGCCGCAGGCGAGGGGGCATGGCAGGCCAGCAGTATCGGCTTAACGCTCAACCATCGGGGGGAGTCGATCTCCTCCCGTCCGCTGTCCGCCGCTGAGCCCGTGTCCGGGCAGATGACGCTGGTGGCCTGGAATTACACCCTGACGGGACCTTCACCGGCCGGGTTGCGGGTGCGGCTGTGCTCGCTGACCCGCTGCGCGGAAATCGAGGGACAAAGTGGCACCACCCAGGCCTTCAACGGGGTGTCTGCTCAGGAGCCTTTACGCTTTATCTGGGAAGTGCCAGGCGGTGGACGTCTGATCCCGGCGCTGAAAGTTCAGCGCAACGAGGTGCTCGTCAACTACCGCTAACTGCCCGCCTTTTCGCCAGTCTTCAGGCATTTCTGAAGGCTGGCTCGCAAAAATGACCTTCCCTTTTGATACAAAAGAAACGCTGTTTTATAAATCAGTGACACGCGTATTGACACTCTTTGCATTTTTGCCATTCACCCCTTTGTGATGGCAGAAACAGAAAGGTATCAACAGGTCGATACTTTTACTGTAGCCGTGTAAAAACTCCCGGACGAGGTTTGCTTTCAGGGAGTCTCCCAAAACTGATTAGGGTTGACGGCAATGAAAACACGTAAAATTGGACTCGCAAATTATCTTGCTTACGGGTCAGGGGACTTCCTCGGGGCGGGAACCACCGCCCTGACGGCCGCCTGGCTTTTGTATTTTTATACCACCTTCTGTGGACTCACACCGATTGAAGCAACCTTTATCTTCGCCGCCGCAAGGGTGCTGGATGCGGTTGTCAGCCCGTTAATGGGCTTTTTAACCGATAACTTTGGCACCACCTGGCTGGGCAAGCGTTTTGGCCGTCGTAAGTTCTTTATCCTGCTCGGTATTCCCTGCGTTTTCAGCTACTCGCTGATGTGGGTAGGGGACATGAGTTTCTGGTACTACCTGCTGACCTATCTGATCTTTGATATCGTCTACACCATGATCCTGGTGCCGTACGAAACGCTGGTGCCGGAGATGACGGACGATTTCAAACAGAAAACCAAATTCTCCGGGGCGCGTATCTCTATGGCGCAGATGTCCGCCATTCTGGCCTCCTTCCTGCCGGGGATCCTGCTCACGCATTTCGGCAAAGACAACGCGATCTCCTTCTTCTATGCAAGCCTGGTCTTCTCCGTACTCTGCGCGCTGATGCTTACTTTCGTCTGGTTCTTCACCTGGGAGCGTCCGCGGGAAGAGTGGTCTGAAGCGGCCCTGCGTGCCGAGGAAGAGAAGAAAAAGCTGACCCTGGGCCAGAGCCTGAACCGTCTTTTTGTCGAATTAAGTTCGACGCTGCGTATCAAGATTTTCCGCCAGCATCTGGGGATGTACCTTGGCGGCTACATCGCCCAGGACGTCTTTAATGCGGTGTTCACCTATTACGTGGTATTTGTGCTGATGCAGGAGGCGTCAATGGCGTCCAACCTGCTGGGCACGATGGCCATCTTCCAGTTCCTCGCCGTGATCGGCATGATCCCGCTGTGCATTCGCTTCGGACCTGCGCCGTCTTACCGCATGGTGGTCGTGCTGTTTGGTCTGGCTTCGCTCTCTTACGCGGTGCTTTATTACGCGGGCCTGAGCGACGTTTACGCTCTGCTGCTGCTGATCTCTGCGGTTGCCGGTCTTGGCCGCGGGGGGATCAACTACGTACCGTGGAATACCTATACCTATATTGCTGACGTGGACGAAGTGATCACCGGTCAGCGTCGCGAAGGGATCTTCGCGGGCATCATGACGCTGACCCGTAAAGCGTCTCAGGCCGGTGCGGTGATGCTGGTGGGGATCGTGATGCAGATGTCGGGCTTTGTCAGCGGGCAAAAAGTGCAGCCTGCGGAAGTGAGCCACACCATTCTGATGATCCTGAGCGTTGGCACTATTCTGGTGCTGTTCTGCGGCTTCCTTGTCTCCCTGCGCTTCAAACTCAATTTGCAGACCCACAGCACCCTGCGTGAAGAGACCGCGAAAATGCGCGAGTCCGGCCATGCGATGCCAGAGGCGGTGACCCCGCAGGCCCGCGCCACCGTGGAGATGCTGGCCGGGATGCCGTATGAATCCCTGTGGGGCAACAACAATATCGGTTATCTGAATCGCAATAAGCCGGCGGCCCCTTCGCTGAAGGATCGCGCGGTACTGAATTCGACATACAACAGAGGTTAAGATGATGAAAGTTTGGCCTGTCAAACATAGCCCGTTACTGCGTCAGCCTGAGCGCTTTATCGCCAGGGATGAGCTGAAATCGCTGATTCAAAAGGTGACGCATAACCTGGTCAATATCCACGACAAAACGGGTGAGTTTTTGCTGCGGCTGGACGACGGGCGCGTGATCGACACCAAAGGCTGGGCCGGATGGGAATGGACCCACGGCGTCGGTTTATACGGTATCTGGCAGTATTACTGCCAGACCGGTGACGAAGGCATGCGCGAGATTATCGACAGCTGGTTTGCTGACCGTTTCGCTGAAGGCGCAACCACCAAAAACGTGAATACCATGTCGCCGTTCCTGACGCTGGCGTATCGCTACGAAGAGACCAAAAACCCGGCCTGGCTGCCGTGGCTGGAAAGCTGGGCGGAATGGGCGATGAATGAGATGCCGCGCACCGAACATGGCGGCATGCAGCACATCACCCTGGCGGAAGAGAACCATCAGCAGATGTGGGATGACACGCTGATGATGACGGTGCTGCCGCTGGCGAAAATCGGCAAGCTGCTGAACAAGCCGGAGTACGTCGAGGAGGCGATCTATCAGTTCCTGCTCCACGTACAGAACCTGATGGATCGGGAGACGGGGCTGTGGTTCCACGGCTGGAATTACGACGGCAATCACAATTTTGCCCGGGCCCGCTGGGCGCGCGGCAACAGCTGGCTGACCATCGTGATCCCGGATTTCCTCGAGCTGGTGGATCTGCCGGAAAACAACGCCGTACGCCGCTATCTGGTGCAGGTACTGAACGCGCAGATCGCCGCGCTGGCAAAATGTCAGGACGAGAGTGGATTGTGGCATACGCTGCTGGACGATCCTGATTCTTATCTGGAGGCGTCGGCCACGGCAGGGTTTGCCTACGGCATTCTGAAAGCCGTGCGCAAGCGTTATGTCGGCGCAGAGTACGCAGAGGTGGCGGAGAAAGCGATTCGCGGTATCGTGCAAAACATCTCGCCGGAAGGGGAGCTGCTGCAAACGTCCTTCGGGACGGGGATGGGCAGCGATCTGGCGTTTTACCGCCAGATACCGCTGACCTCAATGCCGTATGGACAGGCCATGGCGATTCTGTGTCTGACGGAATATTTGCGGAAATATTTCTGATAATAAAAAACCCGGCGCTCGCCGGGTTTCTTTTTTACATACGTTCTACGGTTTCGATACCCAGGGTATCCAGACCCAGCTTCAGGGTCTTCGCCGTCAGCTGCGCCAGCTTCAGGCGGCTGTGGCGCACCGCTTCGCTCTCGGCAGAGAGGATAGGGCAGTGTTCGTAGAAGCCAGAGAACAGACCGGCCAGATCGTACAGGTATGCACACATAACGTGCGGCGTACCGTCACGCGCGACCACGGAGAGCGTCTCTTCGAACTGAAGCAGGCGGGCAGCCAGCTGTGCTTCACGATCTTCGGTAATAGACACCGTGGCGTTCGCCAGCACGCTTTCGTCGATATTGGCTTTACGGAAGACGGAGAGTACGCGGGTATAAGCGTACTGCATGTATGGCGCGGTGTTGCCTTCGAACGCCAGCATGTTGTCCCAGTCGAAGATATAGTCGGTGGTTCGGTTCTTGGAGAGATCCGCGTATTTCACCGCGCCGATCCCCACCGCGTTAGCCAGTTTTTCCAGCTCGTCAGCAGGCATATCCGGGTTCTTCTCGGCCACCAGGCGACGGGCGCGCTCCAGCGCTTCATCCAGCAGATCGGAAAGCTTCACGGTGCCGCCCGCACGGGTTTTGAACGGCTTACCGTCTTTACCCAGCATCATGCCGAACATGTGGTGTTCCAGCGGCACGGAATCCGGCACATAACCTGCTTTACGCACGATAGTCCACGCCTGCATCAGGTGCTGGTGCTGGCGGGAGTCGATGTAGTACAGCACGCGGTCCGCATGCAGGGTTTCGTAACGGTATTTCGCACAGGCGATGTCGGTGGTGGTGTACAGATAGCCGCCATCTTTTTTCTGGACGATCACGCCCATCGGTTCGCCTTCCTTGTTTTTATACTCATCAAGGAACACCACCGTTGCGCCTTCGCTTTCCACCGCCAGATGTTTAGCTTTCAGGTCCGCCACAATGCCTGGCAGCATCGGGTTATACAGGCTTTCACCCATCACGTCGTCACGGGTCAGGGTCACGTTCAGACGGTTATAGGTAAGCTGGTTCTGGGACATGGTAATGTCCACCAGCTTGCGCCACATCTCGAGGAAGTACGGGTCGCCACCTTGAAGTTTTACCACGTAGCTGCGCGCGCGCTCGGCGAAGGCTTCATCTTCGTCATAGTGCTTTTTGGCTTCACGGTAGAAACCTTCCAGGTCTGCCAGCGCCATTTCGCCTGCGTTTTCCTGCTGCTGCTTTTCCAGATACGCGATCAGCATGCCGAACTGCGTGCCCCAGTCGCCTACGTGGTTAGCGCGGATCACCTTGTGACCAAGGAACTCCAGGGTACGTACCGCCGCGTCACCGATGATGGTGGAGCGCAGGTGACCGACGTGCATCTCTTTCGCCACGTTTGGCGCGGAGTAGTCAACCACCACGGTCTGCGCTTCTGGCTGAGCCACGCCCAGACGGTCAGACTTCAGCGCCGCGTCAACGTGGCTTGCCAGGAACGCAGGCTCAAGGAAAATGTTGATAAAGCCCGGACCGGCGATTTCGGTTTTGCTGGCGATGCCGGTAAGATCCAGATGCGTCAGTACCTGCTCAGCGAGCTGTCGCGGCGGCATGCCCAGTTTTTTAGCCACTGCCATCACGCCATTAGCCTGATAGTCGCCAAACTGTACTTTCGCTGACTGACGAACCTGTGGTTCGCAATCCGCAGGCGCACCTGCGGCAATCAGTGCCTGACTGACTTTTTCTGAGAGAAGAGCCTGAATATTCACCTGGATACCTTACGTTTTTGATGCGGGTAAAAAACACCCACGCCAGTTTAAGAATTTAGGGCGGGAGTATACTGCAAATGCCTGCGGGCGTCAGCCCTGCGGGGGGCGAAGATCGCTCAGAATCCAGGCGAAGACGGTATGCATAATCATGCAGTCGAAAAAACCGTGATTCTGCGGTTGGTCGACAGAGGGCAACAGAGTAAATTAGCGGCTTTGCGACACGAAACGAGACTGACCTATGGCGAACTGGCACACCATTGACGAACTGCATGATATTTCCGCAGATTTACCGCGCTTCACTCAGGCGTTCACAGAACTTGCCACCCGTCTCGGGCTGGATATCGCGCCGCTTGAGGCCGATCACATCTCTTTGCGCTGCCACCAGAATGCCACCGCCGAACGTTGGCGGCGTGGCTTTGAGCAGTGCGGAGAACTGCTGTCGGAGAATATCATTAACGGTCGCCCGATCTGCCTGTTCAAACTTCACGCGCCGGTAACGGTGGCGCACTGGCAATTCACCGTTGTGGAACTGCCCTGGCCAGGAGAGAAGCGTTATCCGCACGAAGGCTGGGAGCATATCGAAATTGTTCTGCCTGGGGAGCCCGAGACGCTGAACGCCCGTGCGCTGGCGCTGCTTTCCGACGAGGGGTTAAGCCAGCCGGGTATTTTCGTCAAAACCAGCTCGCCAAAAGGGGAGCGCGAACGCTTACCGAACCCTACGCTTGCCGTAACGGACGGCAACGTGACGGTGAAATTCCATCCCTGGACTATCGAGCAGATCGTCGCCAGCGAAGCGTAAGCATTGTGAGCGTCGATCCAGACACCAATCGGGTAACGTGCCACGATGGTACGTTGAGTGAAATTTAAGGAGGATGACATGGCGCTGCTGGAAATTTGTTGTTACAGCGTGGAGTGTGCCGTCACTGCGCAACGGCAGGGGGCCGATCGCATTGAGCTTTGCGCGGCACCGAAAGAAGGAGGATTAACCCCGTCCTTTGGCGTGCTGAAATCAGCCCGTCAGGCCATCACTATTCCGGTGCACCCGATTATTCGCCCGCGCGGCGGTGATTTTTGTTATACGGCGGGTGAGTTCAGTGCCATGCTTGAGGATATCGCCCTCGTCCGTGATTCCGGTTTTCCGGGGCTGGTGATCGGTGTGCTGGACGAAGACGGCAACATCGATCTTCCGCGTATGCGTCAGGTCATGCGCGCCGCCCGGGGGATGGCGGTCACTTTTCATCGTGCGTTCGATATGTGTAAGGATCCGATACAAGCCTTTGATACGCTGGCAGAACTGGGCGTGGCGCGCGTTCTGACGTCGGGCCAGCAGTCCTCGGCTGAAAAAGGACTGAAATTAATTACGGAACTAAAAGCACATTCCGGTGTTCCAATAATCATGGCGGGCGCAGGAGTACGCGCCAGCAATCTGGAACTGTTTTTAAACGCAGGGGTGGAAGAGCTGCACAGCTCGGCGGGTAAATGGATACCTTCACCCATGCGTTATCGCAATACAGGGTTGTCAATGTCGACGGATGCTGAAGCGGATGAGTACTCGCGCTACGGTGTGGATGGAGAGTCGGTTGCGGTAATGAAATCGTTGATTGAACGTCATCACGTGTAGCAACGTACCGATTTTTACCGCGCATCATGTCGCCCAATATGATGCTTGCTTGTACCAGGCCCCTGCAAATTACACAGGGGCCTTTTTTTCTTTTTTGCCCGGTGGCGCTGCGCTTACCGGGCCTACGAAATCACGCGTAGGCCGGGTAAGGCGCAGCCGCCACCCGGCTAAAGGCTACGGCTTGGTCGCAATCAATACCGCACGCATCGGGGCCGGATAGCCTTCGATGGTTTTACTGTGATCGTCCGGGTCGAGGAATTGCTCCAGCGATTCGGTGATCATCCAGTCGGTGCGGCGCTGTTCCTCAACTGACGTCACGCACACATCGGCGATGCGTACATCGACAAACCCACATTTCTCCAGCCAGTTCTTCAGCGCCAGCGCGGAAGGGATGAAGTAAACGTTGCGCATCTGCGCATAGCGATCGCCCGGCACCAGAACGGCATGTTCATCGCCTTCGATGACCAGCGTTTCCAGCACCAGTTCGCCGCCGCTGACCAGCTGATCTTTCAACTGCCAGAGATGCTCCAGCGGGGAACGACGGTGGTACAGCACGCCCATTGAGAAAACGGTATCAAACGCTTTCAGGGCAGGGAGTTGCTCGATACCCAGCGGCAGCAGGTGCGCGCGCTGGTCGTTACCCAGCAGCTTACGCACCGCTTCAAACTGGCACAGGAACAGCTGCATCGGATCGATACCGACGACCAGATGCGCGTCTGCGCCGATCATGCGCCACATGTGATAGCCGCTACCGCAGCCCACGTCCAGAATAGTGCGCCCGGTCAGGTCGGATAAATGCGGCAGAACGCGATCCCACTTCCAGTCAGAGCGCCACTCGGTGTTGATGTTTACGCCGTACAGCGAGAACGGCCCTTTGCGCCACGGCATCAGGTTACGCATCAGCGTTTCGATGCGGTTGAGCTGCCCGGCCGGGAGCGGCTCTTCGCTCTCTGCCGTCACGCTGTGCAGTAAATCCAGACGATGAGGCGTCAGTTCAGGCAGAAACTCCACGGCGTTGGACCACTGCTTCAACAGACCATGCTGCTGATCGCGCTGCCAGGTGGCAATTTGCGCAGGCAGGGTTTCCAGCCAGTGGGAAAGGTGGTTTTTGGCAATCAGTTGATAGAAATTACCGAACTCGATCATGCTGCGTCTCCGGCTTTCAGCGCCACCAGAGAACCAAAGTTAAAGCACTGGAACCACAGTTCGCTGTGTTCAAATCCGGCTTTACGCAGGCGCGCTTTGTGGGTTTCTACGGAATCCGTCAGCATGACGTTTTCAAGCATGCTGCGCTTCTGGCTGATCTCCAGCTCGCTGTAGCCGTTCGCACGCTTGAAATCATGGTGCATGTTGAACAGCAGTTCGCCCACGCTGGCGTCTTCAAAGCTGAATTTCTCAGACAACACCAGCGCGCCGCCCGGGTTCAGGCCCTGATAAATTTTATCCAGCAACCGCTGACGATCGTCCGGCACCAGGAACTGAAGGGTAAAGTTCAGGACCACCATCGAGGCGTTCTGGATGTCGATATCGCGGATATCGCCTTCTACCACCTCCACAGGCGTAGGGGCTTTATACGCGTCAATGTGGCGACGGCAGCGTTCGACCATGGCCGGTGAGTTATCGACAGCCACAATCTTGCAGCCTTCGTGATGAACGTTACGACGAATGGACAGCGTTGCCGCTCCCAGCGAACAGCCCAGGTCATAGACCTGCGTACCGGGTTGAACAAAACGCTCCGCCAGCATGCCGATCATGGAGATAATATTGGAATAACCGGGAACAGAGCGCTGGATCATATCCGGGAAGACTTCGGCTACCCGTTCATCAAAGGTCCAGTCGCCCAGGCTGGCGATAGGCGCGGAAAAAAGCGTGTCGCGATCTGACATAACGTAAAAATCCGGGAAAAATAAAGGGGCATATTGTGCGCTAATGGAAGGAGAAAACCAACTCCCACGGCATATACCAAAGGTTAGCCAGCACCATCAGCAAAAGCGAGCACCAGGTCGCGCTCATGCCGGAACGACGCCAGCGGATCAGGCGGTGGTGAAAACCATAATAATGCATCAAACGCCCTGCGATCAGCAGCAGCCCACAGACGTGCACCATCCAGGTTTCAGCGCCATCCATCTCCATTAACAGCAGTAAAATTAACGCGACGGGAATGTACTCGACCGCGTTGCCGTGGATCCGGATTGCGCTTTGCAGCTCAGAAAAGCCCCCGTCACCGTACGAGACGCGGTACTGCATTCTCAGGCGCACAACATCAAATGAAAATTTAATCAGCAGTAATGCACCTAACACCGCATACAGCGCGCTGACCATACTAACTCCCTGTTTTTGGCAGATGGCACGTCTCTATGATAGGGGGTGATTTCAGAAAAGAGAAGATTGTTGTGGGATGGACGGCGCGGGGCCAACCGACGGAACCGCCTGCTGCAAGGCCTGCCAGAGAGCATCGACCAGTTCAGGCGCCTGCGCGATATCCGGCGTATGTAAAAAAAGGTACGGCGTGGTGGTGTGCTCCCATTTCGCCAGCGTTTGCAGCCAGACGGCGAACATCTCCTCATTTTGCTGCATGTTATCGCTGCCGATAAACCGGACCATCGGGTTCTGCGCCGTTACGATCGCGTGGACGGGCACTTTCGGTTTTTTGCGCTGGGCATCAACAACCGCTTCGCTGTGCGGGATTGCGCTGTGCACAGGGCGGCTGTCGAGGATCACGCGGTTGACCGATCGTTCATGCAGGCCGCGATTGAGCGCTTTCTCCGCGTCGCCCTTGGCAAAGAATTCCGGATGCCTCACTTCTACGCCGTAGGTGAAGCCCTGTGGCAGGGCGTCGAGAAACTGCCAGAGGGCGGGCAGGTCGCGCGGGCCAAACGTGGCGGGAAGCTGGAGCCAGTACTGGCCAATACGGTTGGCCAGAGGCGACATGCGGGTGAAAAATTCGTGGGTTAAATCATCGCAGTTGCGCAGCGCGGCGTTGTGGGAGATGGTCGCCGGGAATTTAAAGCAAAAGCGGAAGTCGTCGCTGGTTTGCTCGCGCCAGCGTTCGACGATCTCCGCGCGGGGCAGGGCGTACAGCGTGGTATTGCCCTCCACGCAGTTAAAGTGTCGGGCATACTCTTCAATGCTGGTAATACCCAGGCGCACCCATTTCGGGTGCGACCACTGGGGCAGGCCCACGTACATCATAGCGCGCTGAGGATCTCATCCGTGCTGCGCACGCGACCGATACGCGGGAAGATATGGGTCATGCTGCCCTGATGCTGATCCGCAGAGGCTGCGCTGCACGCATCTTCCGCGATCACCAGGTTAAAGCCCAGCTCCCAGGCGTTACGGGCGGTGGATTCCACACCAATGTTGGTGGAGATCCCGCACAGAATAATCGTGTCGATCCCGCGACGGCGCAGCTGGAGCTCCAGGTCGGTGCCGTAGAATGCGCCCCACTGGCGTTTGGTGACTTCTATATCGCTGTCGCGTTTACCGAGCGAGACAGGATATGTCCACCAGTTGTCCGGCAGCGCCTGCGCCGGGGCCTGGGCATCAACCGGCTGTTTTAGCGCTTCGGCGAAATCAGCGGACCAGCCGACGCGCACCATAACAACAGGCGAGCCGCTGGCGCGGCATTTTTCTGCCAGGCGCGCAGCGCGGCTGACCACATCGTCAGCGGTGTGCGGTCCACCGGCAAAAGGCAGAATGCCTTCCTGTAAATCAATGACCACAAGGGCGGTTTTGGTGGCATCTAGTGTAAACATCGTCACTCCCGTCAAATGAATTGCTTTTCTACACCTTACGACGTGATGGCCTGTTATCGGTCGGATAATTTTGTTAATTTTTGTGAGAATAGGCAATAAGAGTTCAGCAAACGCGCGTCAGGCCGTGCTTCGCTCTTATCGTGCGGCAGAATTTCCAGTATAATAGCCGCCTTTTTTCATCCAGTTGTGACATACAGAAAGCTGCGACATCGTAGCCTGCGAGACAGGCGACAATCAGCCTGCGGCTAATTAAGGGATATCTCATGCGTACAGAATATTGCGGGCAGCTGCGTCAGTCCCACGTCGGGCAGCAGGTCACCCTGTGTGGTTGGGTCAATCGTCGTCGCGATCTTGGTAGCCTTATCTTTATTGATATGCGTGACCGCGAAGGTATCGTTCAGGTGTTCTTCGATCCGGATCGCGCTGATGCGTTGAAGCTGGCTTCTGAGCTGCGCAATGAGTTCTGCATTCAGGTGACGGGCACCGTGCGTGCGCGTGACGAGAAAAACGTCAACGCCGACATGGCGACCGGCGCTATCGAAGTGCTGGCGTCCGATCTGACGATCATCAACCGCGCGGAAGCGCTGCCGCTGGACTCCAACCACGTCAATACCGAAGAAGCGCGTCTGAAATACCGCTACCTGGATCTGCGTCGTCCGGAAATGGCTCAGCGCCTGAAAACCCGTGCGAAAATCACCAGCCTGGTGCGCCGTTTTATGGATGATCACGGTTTCCTCGATATCGAAACCCCGATGCTGACCAAAGCCACGCCGGAAGGCGCGCGCGACTATCTGGTGCCATCCCGCGTCCATAAAGGCAAATTCTACGCGCTGCCGCAGTCACCACAGCTGTTCAAACAGCTGCTGATGATGTCCGGCTTCGATCGCTACTATCAGATCGTGAAATGCTTCCGCGACGAAGACCTGCGCGCTGACCGTCAGCCAGAATTTACCCAGATCGATGTGGAAACCTCCTTCATGACCGCCGAGCAGGTGCGTGAGGTGATGGAAGCCCTGGTGCGTAGCCTGTGGAACGACGTGAAAGGCGTTGAGCTGGGCGATTTCCCTGTCATGACCTTCGCGGAAGCCGAGCGTCGCTACGGCTCCGACAAACCAGACCTGCGTAACCCGATGGAGCTGGTGGACGTGGCAGACCTGGTGAAAGCCGTTGAGTTCGCGGTCTTTGCTGGCCCGGCTAACGATCCGAAAGGCCGCGTGGCTGCCCTGCGCGTTCCGGGCGGTGCTGCCCTGAGCCGTAAGCAGATTGACGACTACGGCAACTTCATCAAGATCTACGGCGCGAAAGGTCTGGCCTATATTAAAGTAACCGAGCGTGCAAAAGGTCTGGAAGGCATCACCAGCCCGGTGGCGAAATTCCTGAATGCGGACATCGTGGAAGCGATCCTTGAGCGCACCGGCGCGCAGGACGGCGACATGATCTTCTTCGGCGCAGACAACAAGAAAGTGGTTGCGGATGCGATGGGCGCGCTGCGTCTGAAGCTCGGCAAAGACCTGAACCTGACCGACGAAAGCAAATGGGCGCCGCTGTGGGTAATCGACTTCCCGATGTTTGAAGACGACGGTGAAGGCGGCCTGACCGCGATGCACCACCCGTTCACCTCGCCAAAAGAGATGACGGCGGCAGAGCTGAAAGCGGCGCCGGAAAACGCGGTGGCAAACGCCTACGATATGGTCATCAACGGCTACGAAGTGGGCGGCGGCTCCGTGCGTATTCACAGCGGTGAAATGCAGCAGACCGTGTTCGGCATTCTGGGCATTAACGAGCAGGAGCAGCGCGAGAAGTTTGGCTTCCTGCTGGACGCCCTGAAGTACGGTACCCCTCCGCACGCGGGTCTGGCATTCGGTCTTGACCGTCTGACCATGCTGCTGACCGGCACCGACAACATCCGTGATGTGATCGCCTTCCCGAAAACCACCGCAGCGGCGTGTCTGATGACTGAAGCGCCAAGCTTTGCCAACCCGGCCGCGCTGGCTGAGCTGGGCATTGAGGTGGTGAAGAAGGAAGAGAAAAACTGATATGGCATATAAGCGTCCCGTTTCGGTTCTGGTGGTCATTTATGCAGAAGACACGAAGCGGGTGCTGATGTTGCAGCGGCGCGACGATCCGGATTTCTGGCAGTCGGTTACCGGCAGCCTGGAAGAGGGGGAGACCGCGCCGCAGGCCGCCGCGCGTGAAGTAAAGGAAGAGGTCGCCATTGATGTTGCTCGCGAGCAACTGACCCTGAAGGACTGTCAGCGCACGGTGGAGTTTGAAATTTTTAGCCATTTACGTCATCGCTATGCACCGGGAATTGAGCGCAATACGGAATCGTGGTTCTGCCTTGCGCTTCCCCATGAGCGGGAGATCGTGTTCACGGAACACCTGACCTACCGCTGGGTGGATGCGGCGGATGCCGCCGCACTGACCAAGTCGTGGAGCAACCGGCAGGCGATTGAAGAATTTGTAATTAACGCTGCCTGAGAAGGCGCGATTTTTGGAGAACTTTTATGGCAGGTCATAGTAAGTGGGCCAACACCAAACACCGCAAAGCGGCACAGGATGCCAAACGCGGTAAAATCTTTACCAAAATCATTCGTGAGCTGGTGACAGCGGCGCGTCTGGGCGGCGGCGATCCGGCCTCTAACCCACGTCTGCGCGCAGCGGTGGATAAAGCCCTGTCCAACAACATGACGCGTGACACCCTGAACCGTGCCATCGCACGTGGCGTGGGCGGTGATGAAGACGCGAACATGGAAACCATCATTTATGAAGGTTACGGTCCTGGCGGTACGGCGGTAATGGTTGAGTGCCTGTCCGATAACCGTAACCGTACCGTTGCGGAAGTGCGCCACGCGTTCACCAAAACTGGCGGCAACCTGGGCACTGACGGTTCTGTAGCGTACCTGTTCAGCAAAAAAGGCGTCATCTCCTTCGAGAAAGGCGACGAAGATGCGATCATGGAAGCGGCGCTGGAAGCCGGTGCGGAAGACGTAGTGACCTACGACGACGGCGCTATTGATGTTTACACCGCATGGGAAGAGATGGGTGCCGTGCGCGATGCGCTGGAAGCGGCTGGCCTGAAGGCGGATAACGCTGAAGTCTCCATGATCCCGTCTACCAAAGCGGACATGGACGCGGAAACCGCACCGAAACTGCTGCGTCTGATCGACATGCTCGAAGACTGCGACGACGTGCAGGAAGTTTATCACAACGGTGAAATCTCTGATGAGGTTGCAGCGACTCTCTGATGAGAGCCTGTAAACCGTTTACGGGAGACGCGTGATGTCGATTATTCTCGGGATTGACCCCGGCTCACGCGTCACCGGCTATGGCGTTATCCGTCAGGTGGGACGCCAGCTAACCTACCTCGGCAGCGGCTGTATTCGCACCAAAGTGGACGATCTGCCGTCGCGCCTGAAGCTCATCTATGCGGGCGTGTCGGAGATCATCACCCAGTTTCAGCCGGACTTTTTCGCCATCGAGCAGGTCTTTATGGCGAAAAACGCTGACTCGGCGTTAAAGCTCGGTCAGGCGCGCGGCGTGGCGATTGTTGCCGCCGTGAACCAGGATCTGCCGGTGTTTGAGTACGCGGCCCGTCAGGTTAAGCAGACGGTGGTGGGCATTGGTAGCGCGGAGAAAAGCCAGGTACAGCACATGGTGCGTACCCTGCTGAAGCTCCCTGCGAACCCGCAGGCCGACGCCGCGGATGCGCTGGCCATTGCGATTACCCACTGTCACGTCAGCCAGAATGCGATGCAAATGAGCGAGTCGCGGCTCAATCTGGCGCGAGGCAGGTTACGATAATGATAAATCAGGCTGGATGTTTATCCAGCCTTTTTTTATTATGTCGGCAGATAATTTCTTCCAGAACGCAGGAGCGTCACGTGATAGGCAGACTCAGAGGCATCATCATTGAAAAACAACCCCCGTTAGTGCTGCTGGAAGTGGGTGGCGTGGGCTATGAAGTCCATATGCCGATGACCTGCTTCTACGAGCTGCCGGAGGCGGGCAAAGAGGCGGTTGTCTTTACCCAGTTTGTGGTGCGTGAAGACGCTCAGCTGCTGTACGGATTCAATAACAAACAGGAACGCACCCTGTTCCGCGAATTGATCAAAACCAACGGCGTCGGGCCGAAGCTGGCGCTGGCGATTCTGTCCGGTATGTCAGCGCCACAGTTTGTGAATGCCGTTGAGCGTGAAGATCCGGCTGCGTTAATTAAACTTCCGGGCATCGGGAAGAAAACCGCCGAGCGTTTGATTGTCGAGATGAAGGACCGCTTCAAAGGTCTGCATGGCGATCTGTTCACTCCGGCAGCCGATCTGGTGCTGACTTCCCCGGGCGCGCCTGCATCGGATGATGATGCCGAGCAGGAAGCGGTTGCCGCGCTGGTGGCGCTGGGCTATAAACCTCAGGAGGCCAGCCGGATGGTGAGCAAAATTGCTAAACCGGATGCCAGCAGTGAAACTCTGATTCGTGAAGCGCTGCGCGCTGCATTGTGAGGTAAAGGATGATTGAAGCAGACCGCCTGGTATCGGCAGGCACTATTCAGCCAGATGACGTGGTGGATCGCGCGATCCGTCCCAAACTGCTGGATGAGTACATCGGCCAGCCGCAGGTTCGTTCTCAGATGGAGATTTTCATCCAGGCGGCAAAGCTGCGCGGCGATGCGCTCGATCACCTGCTGATTTTTGGTCCGCCGGGGTTAGGTAAAACCACCCTGGCGAATATCGTCGCCAACGAAATGGGCGTTAATCTGCGTACCACCTCCGGCCCGGTACTGGAGAAAGCAGGGGACCTGGCGGCGATGCTGACCAACCTCGAACCGCATGACGTGCTGTTTATCGACGAGATCCACCGCCTGTCGCCGGTGGTGGAGGAAGTGCTCTATCCGGCAATGGAGGATTACCAGCTGGATATCATGATCGGTGAAGGCCCGGCCGCGCGCTCGATCAAAATCGATCTGCCGCCGTTTACCCTGATTGGCGCCACGACCCGCGCCGGCTCGCTGACCTCACCGCTACGCGACCGGTTTGGTATCGTGCAGCGTCTGGAGTTTTATCAGGTGCCCGACCTTCAGCATATTGTAGGGCGCAGCGCGCGCTACATGGGGCTGGATATGAGCGAAGAGGGGGCGTTTGAAGTAGCGAAGCGCTCCCGCGGTACGCCGCGTATCGCCAACCGCCTGCTGCGCCGGGTGCGTGACTTTGCCGAGGTGAAGCACGACGGCACTATATCGGCCGAGATCGCCGCCCAGGCGCTGGATATGCTGAACGTCGATGCTGAAGGTTTTGACTATATGGACCGTAAGCTGCTGCTGGCGGTGCTGGATAAGTTCTTTGGCGGGCCGGTAGGGCTGGATAACCTGGCGGCGGCAATTGGCGAAGAGCGTGAGACTATCGAGGACGTGCTGGAGCCGTATCTGATCCAGCAGGGCTTTTTGCAGCGTACCCCGCGTGGTCGTATGGCGACGGTGCGGGCGTGGAACCATTTCGGCATTACGCCACCGGCAATGCCGTAATGCATTGTTCCCTCTCCCTGTGGGAGAGGGCCAGGGTGAGGGCATCAGCGCCCTCGATGTTAATTTGCGGTCTTCTTCATCATACTGAAAATAAACAACACCGCCGCGCACAGTACCACCGACGGCCCTGCTGGCGTGTCATAAAACGCCGAGAAGGTTAACCCGCCCGTCACCGCAATCATTCCGATAATCACCGCGATACCGGCCATTTGCTCCGGCGTACGTGCAAAACGGCGCGCCGTGGCGGCAGGGATTATCAGCAGCGACGTGATGATCAGCGCGCCAACAAATTTCATCGCCACGCCGATGGTTAACGCCGTCACCAGCATCAACAGCAGCTTCACGCGCTGAAGCTTCACGCCGTCGACAAAGGCCAGATCCGGGCTGACGGTCATTGCCAGTAAATTCCGCCACTGCCACAGCAGGATCCCGAGCACCACCGCCACGCCAATGGCAATGGAAATGAGATCTTCGGGCGTGACGGCCAGCAGATCGCCAAACAGGTAGGCCATCAGGTCCACGCGGATGTTTGACATCAGGCTCACTACCACCAGGCCCAGCGACAGGGCGCTGTGCGCCATAATGCCGAGCAGGGTATCAATTGCCAGGTGAGGGCGTTTTTCCAGCCAGACCAGACCGGCAGCCAGCAGCAGCGTGACGACAATCACCGCATAAAACGGGTTCACGTCCAGTAACAAACCAAACGCCACACCCAGCAATGAAGCATGGGCCAGCGTATCGCCGAAATAGGACATTCTGCGCCAGACGACAAACGAGCCGAGTGGACCCGCGGCGCAGGCAAGCATAATCCCGGCCAGCCAGCCGGGCAGTAACAGTTCAATCATGAGTGTCCATTTCCCCGACGCAGGACAATTCGTCCCTGTAAATCATGGCGGTGATTGTGATTATGACGATAGATGCCCAGTTGCTCGGCGCCGCGATGGCCAAACATAGAGATAAATTCCGGATGCATTGACACCACTTCCGGCGTGCCGGAACAACAAATGTGATGGTTCAGGCACAGCACTTCGTCGGTTTTGGCCATCACCAGATGCAGATCATGGGACACCATCAGCACTGCGCAGTTTAGCTCCCGACGGAGCTGGTCAATCAGATCGTACAGCGCAACCTGGCCGTTGACGTCAACACCCTGCGTCGGCTCATCCAGGACCAACAGCTGAGGGCTGCTGAGCAGGGCGCGGGCAAGCAATACGCGCTGGGTTTCACCGCCCGACAGCTTTTGCAAGGGCTCCTCAACAAGATGTCCCGCCTGAACGCGTTTCAGCGCCGGGAGGATATCCGCTTTACGCGTACCGGGGCGGAGGCGCAGGAAGCGGCTCACCGTCAGGGGCAGGGTGGCATCGAGGTGTAATTTTTGCGGCACATAGCCGATACGCAATTTGTCTTCGCGGACGATAACACCTGCGTCAGGGGCTACCAGGCCTAATACGACGCGTACCAGCGTCGACTTGCCTGCACCGTTAGGGCCGAGCAGGGTGAGTATTTTGCCGGGCTTCAGATTCAGCGACACGTCAGAAAGGACGCGGCGCTGGCCGAATGAGACCGAAACATTTTCAAGAGAAACTAAAGTCGTCATGTCAATTTAAGCTTGCAGAAGTCATCGAATGTTATAATATCACATTCCACGCATTCTTTACGATGATTAGTCGCATTATGTTACAGAAAAATACGCTTCTTTTCGCAGCTTTATCCGCTGCTCTTTGGGGTACAACAGCACAAGATGTTAACGCCGCCGTTGTCGCTTCGCTTAAACCGCTTGGATTTATCGCCTCCGCCATCGCGGATGGGGTCACTGAGACCCAGGTTCTGCTGCCTGACGGGGCTTCCGAGCATGATTATTCTCTGCGTCCATCTGATGTAAAACGCTTACAGAACGCGGACTTAGTGGTCTGGATTGGTCCTGAGATGGAAGCGTTCATGCAGAAGTCAGCCAGACAGCTTCCCGCTGAGAAACAGGTGACGATTGCCGGGCTGTCCGGCGTGAAACCGTTACTCATGAAAGGCGCTGAGGATGAGGGTGACGAACACGACCACGACCATGCTCACGGCGAAAAAGGTGACGACCATCACCATCACGGCGAATACAACATGCATCTCTGGCTTTCCCCAGAGATAGCGCGGCTTACAGCGGTTGCAATCCACGACAAATTAGTGGAACTTATGCCGCAAAGTCGAATCAAACTCGACGCCAACCTGAAGGATTTTGAGGCTCAATTAGCCGCAACCGACAAGCAGGTGGGTAACGAGCTCGCACCGCTTAAAGGAAAAGGGTACTTCGTTTTTCATGATGCCTACGGGTATTACGAGAAACATTACGGTCTGACCCCGCTGGGGCATTTTACCGTCAACCCTGAAATTCAGCCTGGTGCGCAGCGTTTACATGAAATCAGAACACAGTTGGTTGAGCAAAAAGCGACATGCGTTTTTGCTGAGCCACAGTTCAGGCCAGCGGTCGTAGAAGCCGTGGCCAGGGGAACATCCGTGCGCATGGGAACCCTTGACCCGCTAGGTACGAACATCCAGTTGAGCAAAGCGAGCTATTCGCAGTTCCTCAGCCAACTGGCGAATCAGTATGCGAGCTGCCTGAAAGGAGATTAACGAGGAAGTGAATACGTGCAACAGATAGCCCGCTCTGTCGCCCTGGCATTTAACAATCTGCCTCGACCCCACCGCGTTATGCTGGGGTCGCTTACAGTTCTCACGTTAGCGGTCGCCGTCTGGCGGCCCTATGTTTACCACCCGAGTTCTGCCCCCATCATCAAAACCATCGAACTGGAGAAGAGCGAGATCCGCTCTCTGCTGCCTGAGGCCAGCGAGCCTATCGATCAGGCCGCTCAGGAAGATGAAGCGATTCCCCAGGATGAGCTGGATGACAAGATCCAGAATGAAGCCGGCATTCATGAATACGTTATTTCCACTGGCGATACGCTGAGCAGCGTCCTGAACCAGTACGGTATCGACATGGGCAACATCAGCCAGCTCGCCGCATCCGATAAAGAGCTGCGTAACCTGAAAATTGGTCAGCAGCTTTCCTGGACCCTAACGCCCGACGGCGATCTGCAACGTCTGACCTGGGAGATGTCCCGTCGCGAAACCCGCACCTACGATCGCACTGCAAACGGTTTCAAAATGACCAGCGAATTGCAGCAGGGCGACTGGGTTAACAGCGTCATGAAAGGGACCGTCGGCGGCAGCTTTGTTTCCAGCGCACGCGATGCCGGCCTGACCAGCGCTGAAATCAGCTCGGTGATCAAAGCCATGCAGTGGCAGATGGATTTCCGCAAACTGAAAAAAGGCGATCAGTTCTCTGTCCTGATGTCCCGCGAAATGCTGGACGGTAAGCGCGAGCAGAGCCAATTGGTGGGCGTTCGTCTGCGTTCAGACGGCAAAGACTACTACGCCATTCGCGCGGAAGACGGTAAGTTCTATGACCGCAGCGGTACGGGTCTGGCAAAAGGCTTCCTGCGTTTCCCAACGGCGAAACAGTTCCGCGTCTCCTCCAACTTTAACCCGCGTCGTCTGAACCCGGTAACTGGCCGCGTAGCGCCGCACCGTGGCGTTGACTTCGCCATGCCGCAGGGCACGCCAGTGCTGGCGGTAGGGGATGGTGAAGTGGTCATGGCGAAACGCAGCGGTGCTGCTGGCTATTACGTTGCTATTCGTCACGGTCGTACGTACACCACCCGCTACATGCACCTGCGTAAACTGCTGGTCAAACCGGGCCAGAAGGTGAAACGTGGCGATCGCATCGCGCTGTCCGGTAACACCGGCCGGTCGACGGGCCCGCACCTTCACTATGAAGTGTGGATCAACCAGCAGGCGGTTAACCCGCTGACGGCGAAACTGCCGCGCACCGAAGGGCTGACCGGGAAAGATCGCAAAGATTACCTGGCGCAGGTGAAAGAGGTGATGCCGCAGCTGCGCTTCGACTAAGCTCTCCTGATTTAAAAAGCCGGCGTCAGTATGCGCCGGCTTTTTCTTTTGTGCGCGGGCGGCAGCCTCGCTACACTATCCGCATATATTTTTGCGTCACCAGACCCTGGAACCCGCATGGAAACCAAAAAAAACAATATTGAGTACATTCCCGAGTTTGAAAAATCTTTTCGCCACCCGCGTAACTGGGGCGCCTGGATTGGCGTATACGCGTTTGCTGGCATGGCGTTGCTACCTGCTTCACTCCGCGATCCGGTGCTCGGTAAAGTGGGGCGCCTGGCAGGGCGCTTGGGTAAAAGTGCGCGCCGCCGCGCGCAAATAAACCTGTTGTACTGTTTCCCGGATAAAAGCGACGCCGAACGCGAAGCAATCATTGATGACATGTATACGACCGCGCCACAGGCCATGGCGATGATGGCGGAACTGGCGCTGAAAGGGCCGGAAAAGATCGTCGAACGCGTTGACTGGAAAGGGCAGGAGATCATCGACGAGATGCGTCGCAATGATGAAAAGGTGATTTTCCTGGTGCCGCACGGCTGGGGGGTCGACATTCCGGCGATGTTAATGGCGTCGCAGGGCCAGAAAATGGCGGCGATGTTCCATAATCAGGGAAACAAAATCTACGATTTCGTCTGGAATACCGTGCGCCGTCGCTTTGGCGGACGTTTGCATGCCCGAAACGATGGCATCAAGCCTTTCATTCAGTCGGTACGTCAGGGTTACTGGGGCTACTATCTGCCCGATCAGGACCACGGCCCTGAGCACAGCGAGTTTGTCGATTTCTTCGCAACCTATAAAGCCACGCTACCTGCGATTGGACGTCTGATGAAAGTCTGCCGCGCCCGCGTGATCCCACTGTTCCCGACTTATGACGGTAAAACGCATCGCCTGAGCATTGAGGTACGTCCGCCAATGGACGATCTGCTGACCGCAGACGATCACACCATCGCACGCCGCATGAATGAAGAGGTGGAAGTGCTGGTGGGGCCGCATAAGGAGCAATATACGTGGATCCTGAAGCTGCTCAAAACGCGTAAACCTGGCGAAACAGAGCCGTACAAGCGTAAAGAACTTTTCCCGAAGAAATAGGAAACCTTCACCCCTCTCCCCTTAGGGGAGAGGGGATCGGAGCTTACTCTACGGTCAGTACGCGGGTGGTATTGGTTGAGCCGATGGTGCTCATCACGTCACCCTGCGTCACGATAACGATATCACCGGATACCAGATAACCTTTGTCGCGCAGCAGGTTCACGGCATCGTGCGCGGCGGCCACGCCGTCGTTGGTGCTGTCGAAGTATACTGGCGTCACGCCGCGATACAGCGCCGTCAGGTTCAGCGTACGCTCGTGACGGGACATGGCGAAGATCGGCAGACCGGAGCTGATACGGGACGTCATCAGCGCGGTACGGCCAGATTCGGTCATGGTGATGATCGCCGTGACCCCTTTCAGGTGGTTGGCTGCGTACATCGCGGACATCGCAATCGCTTCTTCCACATTGTCGAACTGGATATCCAGGCGGTGCTTGGAGACGTTGATGCTTGGGATCTTCTCCGCACCCAGGCAGACGCGCGCCATGGCGGCTACGGTTTCCGCCGGATACTGGCCCGCAGCGGTTTCTGCTGACAGCATCACCGCATCGGTACCATCCAGCACGGCGTTCGCCACGTCCATGACTTCCGCACGGGTCGGCATTGGATTGGTGATCATGGATTCCATCATCTGGGTGGCGGTGATCACCGCCCGGTTCAGCTGACGCGCGCGACGGATCAGCGCTTTCTGGATACCGACCAGTTCAGGGTCGCCAATTTCCACGCCCAGGTCACCACGGGCAACCATCACCACGTCAGAGGCCAGGATCACGTCGTCCATCGCGTCCTGATCGCAGACCGCTTCAGCGCGTTCCACTTTCGCAACGATTTTCGCATCGCAGCCTGCATCGCGCGCCAGGCGGCGAGCATAGTTCAGATCTTCGCCGCAGCGCGGGAAGGAGACGGCCAGATAATCCACGCCGATCTGCGCTGCGGTCACGATATCCGCTTTGTCTTTATCGGTCAGCGCTTCGGCAGACAGGCCACCGCCGAGTTTGTTGATGCCTTTGTTATTGGAGAGCGGGCCGCCGACGGTCACTTCGGTGAATACCTTCATACCCTGAACTTCCAGCACTTTCAGCTGTACGCGTCCGTCGTCCAGCAGCAGGATGTCGCCAGGCACAACGTCAGCAGGCAGACCTTTGTAGTCGATACCCACTTTTTCCTTATCGCCTTCGCCTTTGCTCAGGTTGGCATCCAGCAGGAATTTATCGCCGATGTTGAGGAAGACTTTGCCTTCTTTAAAGGTCGATACGCGGATTTTTGGACCTTGCAGGTCACCGAGGATAGCAACATGGCGGCCCAGTTTAGCTGCGATTTCACGCACTTTGTCGGCACGTAATTTATGGTCTTCTGGCGTACCGTGAGAGAAGTTCATGCGCACCACGTTGGCACCCGCAGCGATAATCTTTTCGAGGTTATTATCGCGGTCGGTGGCCGGGCCTAAGGTGGTGACGATCTTGGTTCTGCGAAGCCTTCTGGACATGTAATACTCCGTTGACTGAAACAACTTTGGTGTTGCGTGAACATAGAATCGGCCTTCATCTATCGCAAGGCAGTAGCGAGGGGACCGAATGCCGTAAATCGTACATCGTAGTTATTAGGGAACATCGCTCTTTATAAGCAATTCTTTATCAAAACGCGATTCTTTCAGGGCTTCCTTGACCCGCTTCAAGTTATCCCGGAATTTTGCGCCCCGGCGTAAGGTAAAACCGGTCGCCAGCACGTCGATGACCGTCAACTGCGCCAGGCGGGAGACCATCGGCATGTACATGTCGGTGTCCTCCGGTACGTCCAGGGTAATGGCGAGCGTCGCTTCCCGGGCCAGCGGCGTACCTGCCGTCGTCAGGGCGATGACCATCGCATCGTTGTCACGCGCGAGCTGCGCCAGCTCCACCTGGCTCTTGGTGCGGCCCGTATGGGAGATGAGTACCACGACATCATCTTCACTACAATTCATACAGCTCATGCGTTGCAGCACAATGTCATCGGAGTAAATCACTGGCACGTTAAAGCGAAAGAACTTATTCATGGCGTCATGCGCCACGGCAGCGGACGAGCCAAGGCCAAAGAAGGCAATCCGTTTGGCCTGCGTGAGAAGATCGACCGCGCGATTCACTGAACTCATGTCCAGAGACTGGCGAACGTGGTCGAGCGTGGCCATTGCCGATTCAAATATTTTTGCGGTGTAAGCATCAACGCTGTCGTCTTCATCGACATTGCGATTAACATACGGGGTACCGTTTGCCAGACTTTGAGCCAGATGCAGTTTAAAATCAGGAAAGCCGCGCGTGTCCAGACTACGACAGAATCGATTGACCGTCGGTTCGCTGACGCCCGATTCCTGTGCCAGAGCGGCGATGCTTGAATGAATCGCCTGAGCGGGCGCGGCGAGAATAACTTCAGCCACTTTGCGCTCGGATTTGCTAAGGTGTTCCAGTTGAAACTGGATTTTTTCCAGCATGTTCATTGTTAACAAGACGCTCATGAGGGCATAAACGATTTCATAAAGAGATGAAACCTTGATTCGATTTAGCCGATATTACCCCCGGGATTCCCGAAAGGGTAATCGTCGACAAGAAATGTTGTTGTTTTTTTTCATTACTTGATCAACGTCGGGTTTTGCTCTGACCCTGTTGCGCAAAGAATCGACGTTTGTTGCGTCATCAGACGGGCGTAATGGCCCGGGCGACGAAAAATCACCGTATCGCACGCGACGTTAAGCGCTAATGGTTTCAGGAAACGCGTAAAAGCAGTACAGTGCATTGTAATAAAATTACAACGATACCTGGCAGAGTACCAGGCGATCTAACTGAGGAGAATGACATGGCGGTAACGCAAACAGCCCAGGCATGTGACCTGGTCATTTTCGGCGCGAAAGGCGATCTTGCACGCCGAAAATTGCTGCCTTCCCTGTATCAGCTCGAAAAAGCGGGCCAGATCCATCCCGACACCCGAATCCTTGGGGTAGGGCGCGCCGACTGGGATAAGGAGGCTTATACCAAAGTCGTGCGCGAGGCGCTCGAAACGTTCATGAAAGAGAAAATCGATGAAAGCCTTTGGGATAAGCTGAGCGGGCGTCTCGATTTCTGCAACCTGGACGTCAACGATGTAGCCGCCTTTACCCGTCTGGGTGAAATGCTTGACCAGGAAAATCGTGTCACTATTAACTATTTCGCCATGCCGCCAAGCACCTTTGGCGCCATCTGCAAAGGTCTGGGCGAAGCGAAGCTGAACGCCAAACCGGCGCGCGTGGTGATGGAGAAACCGCTGGGTACGTCGCTGGCGACCTCGCGTGAAATCAACGACCAGGTGGGCGAGTTCTTTGAGGAGTGTCAGGTTTACCGTATTGACCACTATCTGGGCAAAGAGACGGTACTGAACCTGCTGGCGCTGCGTTTTGCCAACTCCCTGTTCGTGAACAACTGGGACAACCGCACTATCGACCACGTGGAAATTACCGTGGCGGAAGAGGTGGGCATCGAAGGCCGTTGGGGCTACTTCGACCAGGCTGGCCAGATGCGTGACATGATCCAGAACCACCTGCTGCAAATTCTGTGCATGATTGCCATGTCTCCACCGTCAGATCTGACGGCCGACAGCATTCGTGATGCCAAAGTGAAAGTGCTGAAATCACTGCGCCGTATTGACCGCTCCAACGTGCGTGAGAAAACCGTGCGCGGCCAGTACACCGCAGGTTTTGCCCAGGGGAAAAAAGTCCCTGGCTATCTGGAAGAAGAGGGCGCGAACAAGTCCAGCAACACCGAGACGTTTGTGGCGATCCGCGTGGATATCGACGACTGGCGCTGGGCCGGTGTGCCGTTCTACCTGCGTACCGGGAAACGTCTGCCGGCAAAATGCTCCGAAGTGGTGGTCTACTTCAAAAATCCGGAACTGAACCTGTTCAAAGAATCCTGGCAGGAACTGCCGCAGAACAAACTGACCATCCGTCTGCAACCGGACGAGGGTGTGGATATTCAGATCCTGAACAAAGTGCCGGGTCTTGATCACAAACACAACCTGCAAACCACCAAGCTCGACCTGAGCTACTCTGAAACCTTCAACCAGACGCATCTCGCCGATGCTTACGAGCGTCTGCTGCTGGAAACCATGCGTGGTATCCAGGCGCTGTTCGTCCGCCGCGATGAAGTGGAAGAGGCGTGGAAGTGGGTCGACTCCATCACCGAAGCGTGGGCAGCCGATCAGGACGCGCCAAAACCGTATCAGGCGGGAACATGGGGACCTGTCGCCTCCGTTGCGATGATCACCCGTGATGGACGCTCCTGGAACGAGTTCGAATAACCCCCCTCTCTAGCCCAAAGGTGTTATTTTACCGGTAACATGATCTAACACAGCAAGTGGCATAATTTTTATCTTTTAAGCTCCGCGTGGATTCACCCGCGGAGCTTTTTTTATTACACTCCCTTCAGACATTTTGCCCCTGCGCTCCGGATAACAGGCGTTTCAGCGTTGTTAACAACCGTCAGAAACTGTGTAAACTCCCGAGCCTGGACAGATAAATTAGAGGAGCTTTTATGAATCCGACATTGTTACGCGTAACACAACGCATCGTTGAACGCTCGAAAGAGACCCGTGCTGCCTACCTTGCCCGCATCGAACAGGCGAAGAGTGAAACTGTCCATCGCTCTCAGCTGGCCTGCGGGAATCTGGCCCACGGCTTTGCGGCCTGCCAGCCTGGTGATAAAGACGCGCTGAAAAGCATGTTGCGTAACAATATCGCCATCATTACCTCCTATAACGACATGCTTTCAGCCCACCAGCCGTATGAGGTCTACCCGTCTATCATCCGCAATGCGCTGCACAGCGTGAACGCGGTGGGCCAGGTTGCAGGCGGCGTGCCGGCCATGTGTGATGGCGTAACCCAGGGCCAGGATGGTATGGAGCTGTCCCTGCTGAGCCGCGAGGTGATCGCCATGTCAGCGGCAGTGGGCCTGTCTCACAATATGTTTGATGGCGCGCTCTATCTGGGCGTGTGCGACAAAATCGTCCCGGGGCTGGTGATGGCCGCGCTGTCGTTTGGCCATCTGCCAGCGATTTTTGTGCCGTCAGGCCCGATGGCTAGCGGTCTGCCAAACAAGGAAAAAGTCCGTATCCGCCAGCTGTATGCCGAAGGAAAAGCGGACCGTCAGGCGCTACTGGAAGCAGAAGCCGCGTCTTATCACGCGCCGGGCACCTGTACGTTCTACGGTACGGCCAACACCAACCAGATGGTGGTAGAGTTTATGGGGATGCAGCTGCCGGGCTCGTCGTTCATCCAGCCGGATGCGCCACTGCGCAAAGCGCTGACCGAAGCCGCAGCCCGTCAGGTGACGCGCCTGACCGGTAACGGCAATGAGTGGATGCCAATGGGCAAAATGGTGGATGAAAAAGTCATCGTTAACGGGATTGTCGCCCTGCTGGCGACCGGCGGTTCAACCAACCATACCATGCACCTTGTTGCGATGGCGCGCGCGGCGGGCATTCTGATCAACTGGGATGACTTCTCCGATATCTCCTCCGTGGTACCGCTGATGGCGCGTCTGTACCCGAACGGTCCGGCGGACATCAACCACTTCCAGGCCGCGGGCGGCGTGCCGGTGCTGATGCGCGAGCTGTTGAAAGGCGGCCTGCTGCATGAGGATGTCAACACGGTGGCGGGCTTTGGTCTGCATCGCTATACCCTTGAACCCTGGCTGAACAACGGTGAGCTGGACTGGCGCGAAGGGGCGAGCGCTTCGCTCGATCCTCAGGTTATCGCAACCTTCGAACAGCCGTTCTCACCTCACGGCGGCACCAAAGTGCTGAGCGGTAACCTTGGACGTGCCGTGATGAAAACTTCTGCCGTGCCGGAAGAGAATCAGGTGATTGAAGCCCCGGCGGTGGTGTTTGAAAGCCAGCACGACGTTTTACCTGCCTTTGACGCGGGTCTGCTTGATAAAGACTGCGTGGTCGTGGTGCGTCATCAGGGACCAAAAGCGAACGGGATGCCAGAATTACATAAACTTATGCCGCCGCTTGGTGTATTATTGGACCGCCGTTTCAAAATTGCGCTGGTAACCGATGGACGCCTCTCGGGGGCATCCGGTAAAGTGCCTTCAGCGATTCATGTCACCCCGGAAGCCTACGACGGCGGCCTGCTGGCGAAAGTGCGTGATGGTGACATGATCCGCGTTAACGGTCAGACAGGCGAGTTAACCCTGCTGGTGGATGAAGCAGAGCTGGCGGCGCGTCAGCCACATATTCCTGACCTGAGCGCGTCACGCGTGGGTACCGGACGCGAAATGTTTGGTGCGTTGCGTGAGAAACTCTCCGGTGCGGAGCAGGGCGCAACCTGTATTACGTTTTAAGACGACTTGATTTTAACGATCTGGCGAGAGAAAACTCTGATGAAAAACTGGAAAACAAGTGCAGAAGCAATCCTGACCACTGGCCCTGTCGTGCCGGTTATTGTGGTAAACAAACTGGAGCACGCTGTCCCAATGGCGAAGGCGCTGGTTGCGGGTGGCGTTCGTGTTCTGGAAGTGACCCTGCGTACGGCCTGTGCGATGGATGCGATCCGCGCTATCGCCAAAGAAGTGCCGGAAGCGATCATCGGTGCAGGTACGGTTCTGAATGCGCAGCAGCTGGCGGAAGTGACCGAAGCGGGCGCACAGTTTGCCATCAGCCCGGGGCTGACTGAGCCGCTGCTGAAAGCCG
This sequence comes from Enterobacter cloacae complex sp. IR5403, assembly GCF_049238705.1. Taxonomy (NCBI): domain Bacteria; kingdom Pseudomonadati; phylum Pseudomonadota; class Gammaproteobacteria; order Enterobacterales; family Enterobacteriaceae; genus Enterobacter; species Enterobacter cloacae complex sp. IR5403. Next base: position 203,460 of record NZ_JBMKHP010000006.1, read on the forward strand.
CGACCGAAGGTTCTATTCCGCTGATCCCGGGTATCAGCACCGTTTCTGAACTGATGCTGGGCATGGACTACGGCCTGAAAGAGTTCAAATTCTTCCCGGCTGAAGCGAACGGCGGCACCAAAGCGTTGCAGGCCATTGCGGGCCCATTCTCCCAGGTGCGTTTCTGCCCAACGGGCGGCATCTCTCCGGCCAACTACCGTGACTATCTGGCGCTGAAAAGCGTGCTGTGCATCGGCGGCTCCTGGCTGGTTCCGGCGGATGCGCTGGAAGCAGGCGACTGGGATCGCATCACTAAACTGGCTCGCGAAGCGGTAGAAGGCGCGAAACAATAAGCGATTCTCAGTGAGAAAAACGGGTCGTATGGCCTGATGCTGGTTACTTTATGTGACCAGCATGTATGAGTTCTTCTTCTTCTCCCCACAAACATTTTTAATATCCCTAACCGCCAGGCGTATCATTCTTCATTATTAAATAATCCCTCACTTATATATTTAATGAATAAATCATTCTTAATTTATCTGTGATAAGATTGCTTGGTCCTTTTTTATTTATTCTGTGAATAATTTTACTTCCCCTGAGTTAATTCAACTTGAAGTTGGGTATTTTAATAGGGGGCGATAGGTGTATTGTTTTTAATAAAAGGAATGTTTGTTAAAAGGATAGCTAATAATGTCAGGGGAATCTGAGGTAGCTCAACGGCGGGACACGTTAAACAGATATTTATTGTATTTCCCGCGTAGCAAAAATGTTATTTCTGATGTTCATTCTTTTACAGGAAAAGAGATATTAAGCGAGCCTTATCGCTATACCATTCGCTTTACCAGTCTGGATCAAAACATTGCCATTAATGCCGTTCTTAATCAGCGGGCTGAGTTTATTCTGCGTGCACCCAACCAGGAAGCCTCATGGCATGGGCAAACCTCCTGGCTGCCGGTTCGCCAGATTAATGGCACGATCACCCAATTTTCCCGGCTGACGTCTTCTGGTGATGAAGCCCTTTATGAATGCGTGCTGGAGCATGAGCTGGCGCTGCTGGATCAAAACTACCGTTCTGCGGTTTACATGAACATGACAGTCCCGGAGCTCGTTACAAAGCTGATGAAGGACAGTGGTCACTTTGACGGCTACAACATTGATTTTGACCAACTGAGCCACAGTTATCCACGACGGGAAATGATCGTTCAGTGGAAAGAAACCGATTTGCGGTTCATCCGTCGGCTGCTGGCAGAGATAGGGATCTGGTTCCGTTTTGAGAATCACAACAAAGTAAAAACAGAAACCGTCGTTATTTTTGGGGATTCTGCGCGTCGTTACAATTTCAGCGACAAACAGATGCCTTATGTCCGACATTCAGGCATGACCAGTTATAACGAATACATTACCGATCTGGAGGAGCAGCACGGTCTGATCCCAAGAAATGTGTTGGTTCGCACCTATAACTACCGTGACCCGCAATCGCCGCAGACGGATAAGACCGTTAAAACGTGCGATATTCCCGAAGGTGTAACGACAGGCCAACACTATCACTATGCCGATCACTATCTGGCTGCGGGTGATTTTTACGGTGAAGAGGCGGAAACCGCCGCATTTTACGCCCGTCTGCGTTATGAACGCCTGTTGAATGGACAGAGTGTTCTGGGGGCGACAACCAGCGATCCCGAGCTTCAGCCAGGCATTATGTTTTATCCCTCAGGGCCTGTACCTGACGGGTTTAAGTCCGGGTTTGTGATAACTGCGATGACTATCCGCGGCAGCCGTGCTGAACACTATCGCGCCGTACTTTCTGGGATCCCATATATCCAGGGCTATAGCTTCCGTCCTGAATACTTATCCCGGCCGGTGATAGCCGGAACGGTGCCCGCCAGAGTGAAGGCTATCGGGGGAGATAAAACCTATGCCGGACTTGATGCGGTTGGGCGCTACCGGGTTAAGTTCGATTTTGACCTTGATGAAAAACGGGTCGGATTCGAAAGCGCCCTGGTACGCCTCGGCAGGCCGTACGCCGGTGACACCTTTGGTATTCACTTTCCGCTACTGGAGGGGACTGAAGTTGCCGTTGGTTTTGAAGGCGGTGACCCGGACAGACCTTTTATCGCCCATGTCATGCACGACGGCAGCCACCCGGATTTAGTCACAAACCGTAACGATACACGAAACGTGATCCGCACGGCCGCGTTGAACAAGATCCGTCTTGAAGACCGTCGCGGGCAGGAGCACATCAAAATCTCTACCGAGTACGGCAAAGGGCAAGTGAGTGTGGGTCACCTGGTTGATGCTGAAGGCAAAAAACGCGGGGAAGGTGTGGAGGCTCGCACCGACGACTGGATGGCGCTGCGTGCTGCGAAAGGCGTGATGATCACCACGGAAGCCCAGCCCCGCGCGGGGGGGAAGCAACTGGATATGACAGCGGCTATTGCACAACTTGAAAAGGCGTTGTCGCTGGCGATGACCCTACAGCAAAGTGCGCTTACGGCAGGCGCAAGTAATGTGGAAACCGATCGGCAAAATGCGCTCAGCCAGACGCTGAGTCATCTCGCGGAGCCCGGTATTTTGGCATATGGAAAAAATGGAATTGCGCACGTTACGCCGGACAGCCTGCAACTGTCCGCCGGGAAAGACCTGATTGCCACAGCGGGCGGGAATGCCAGCGTGAATGTGGTGAAAAAATTCTCGCTGGCCGTAGGGGAAAAACTGTCGCTGTTTGCCCGGAAACTCGGCATCCAGATGATTGCCGGTGCGGGGGATATTACGACGCAGGCGCAGCGGGGCGAAATGCACATGCTGTCGCAGCAGGATTTCACGCTGACAAGCACCGCCGGGAAAATGAACGGCAGTGCCAGAAAGGGAATGCAGTTTGTCTGCGGGGGCGGCGGGATCCGTATCAGCCCGACCGGACTGGTCACCATTTTCTCGCCGACGGGCATTGAGCTCAAAGCGCCGAGCCTGAAATACGACGGTCCGGAAAGTGTGTCGGTACCGACGCCATCCTTTGAGAAAGGCGCCTTTAAACTTCGCTACAAACTGCACGCTGGCGATGATCCGGAGCAAATTCTGGCAAACAAAAAATTCAGGCTGACCAGTGCATCCGGACAGGTGGTGGAAGGCTTGACGGACAGCTGCGGTCGTTCACCCCTGCTCGATGCTGACGACCTCGACAGCTATAAAATGGAGATAATGGAATGACGGAGGCGAAGACAAAACCCTACGCTCCACGGGTGGTATCAGAAGGCGATATTCCGGTACACAAAACCCTGGGCGAAGTCGCCCAGACGCGCAACGTCGGAATACCGCGCCCGATGCCCGGCATTGTGATCCTCGTCCATGGCGTGAACGACGTGGGTGAAGCCTACCAGAACCAGGAGAAAGGTATACTTGCCGGGCTGGGTAAGCGACTTAACCGGCAGGATTTTTACGCCCACGAATGGAAAGACTACAGAATTATCACTCCAGGGCGTTCCCCCATCATCCCGTTTTACTGGGGATATAAACCGGTTACGCATGCTGATTACCGGGCGGACCAGAAGCGCTACCGGGAGGAGGACGGAAAGCTGAGTCACAAAGCGCATCTTCCCTATGATGCGTACCAGGAAGATAACGAGACGAATAAAAAGTCGCTGGGTAATGACGGAAAAGGGCCGTTTCAGTACCAGAACGATAACTTTAAAAACGCACTCGATACGAATTTTGCCAAGGGGGGCGGGACCTTTGCCAACGCGACGACGACGATCCCGGATATGCTGGGGCCCGGCGCCGGTGGCTTCGGCGTTGCCGCTGCGGGATTTGCCTCGCTGCACTTCAATGATGGCGATTATACCCATCCTATTTATGAAAACCCACACCGCATTTACCAGTTTTTTGCCGCTCAACGGCTGGCGGATTTGATTATTCAGATTCGAAGTGAGCCGATTACGGCGAAAGATGTGATTAACGTTGTGGCCCATAGTCAGGGCACGATTATTACTATGCTGGCAAATATGCTGGTGAAACAGGCCGGGTATGCTCCGGTAAACTGTGTGATTCTTAATCACTCACCGTATTCTCTTGAGTCGCGCGTGGCTGAAAATATTCAGCCGGGTTATCAGCAGACCGACGACGCCAGACAGCAGACATTTAAAAATTTCTGTCGCCTGATGCATACGCAATGGAAAGGTGGCGGGAAAATGGCAGAGAGCGAATTACTGGCTCTGGAGGCCTCCTGTACCCTGCGTAAACCTTCCGATAATCCGCTGCGAACGGATGACAGATATTGCCGAAGCAACGACGGTAAAGTGTATAACTACTTTTGCCCGAATGATGGCGTCGTGTCGCTGGAGAATGTTCAGGGGGTTGGCTGGCGGGGCATTCCTCAGAATATAGCCAGTGATATACCTAATCTGTTTCAGCGCGTGTTTTACCAGCATGGTGCAGTAGGAAACATTCCTGGCGCTAAACCCTTTGAGTTACCACCGCGAAATGAGGGGGATGCAAAATATGCCTTTCTCACGAGCGCCAGTTACAGCGCTCGCGATGTGGTGATAAACGGTGAGGAGTTACCGGAACCTTTTATTTTCAAACTTCAGGGGGAGGATAATCACCCGGATAACGATCCTAAAACCAGTGATAAACCGTATACCTATTATGTCGATCCGGACAGCCCGGACGCCTACATTTCCTATTCCGCCAAAGCCAGCGCCATTAAGCGCACAGTAACGACAACCTTTGCTGTGAACCGCTATCAAAATATTGGCTGGCAGCCTGGTCACGTTTTATCTGCTTCAGAGCTTAAAGAAGAGAGTTTTGAACGCAAGCATGAAGTTATTTATGGTGAGGTTTCAGGTTCGCGTGATTTTCAGCTAGTCACCCTTACCTGGAAGAAAACACCGGAAGAACTGCAAGCGGAATGGCAGAAAATCGACCCGGTGGGCTACAGCCAGCACTCCTCTATTGTGATGAGCGAATTTGCGCCATCGCACGCTATGGCGTTTGATTTGGCTATTGGGCAGTGCAAATCATTCGATTATCAGGCGGGGAAATTTTGGGAGGGGTTGTTACATCGTGCGGACTGGCGCGATCCGCAGAACGGCAATGCCGATGCCAGAGAATATTATCGTTCGGGAAGGTTGCCAATTGCTGAGACGAAAGACTTCATGAACAGACCTGACGAAGTGCTTCCAAAGAGCACTTACGGTGTGAAAAATCAGTTTAACAAACATACCTCATTCAAGCCTTCTCACGATCAGGTTGCAGGAAATCAAGAATTGAAAAACCTCCAATGGGATATGCCAAAACCAATGAGTGACAGTCAACTGGCGTAAGGACAAAACATGAAGGGATTATGCAAAGATCTTGCGGCTATAGCTATCTTGCTAACAACTGGATGCCAGGCAAAAGAGCCACCGACGCAGATAGTTTACCGGTTCGATGATCATCGCTACCTTGAGTTAAAAGGCTGGGGCTGTGAAGGCCAGCTCTGGTATACAGATACGAAAAGGGGGATTCATTCACAGCCTTATTTTCAATTTTATCGAGTATTTACCCGTAAGTTTATTCATCCATCAGAACGATATATTTCTATTCCTAACTGGGAGGTGGATGGATTTCATGTATCGAAAGACTATGGCGAAACATGGAAAGCCGTCGGTTTTTCCCCAGCGGGAAATGAACCAAATGGAGATAACAGAGCACCCGCAGAAGATGCTGTGTCTTTCACCGTCGTCAACGATCAGGGCTTTTTACTAACCAAACACCGGCTGTATATGTCATCAAAACCATTTGAAGACCCGCGGATTCTGCCCGGCGGGCCGGGGATTGCCTATACCGTGGATGACGGAATGGGAAATAAAGTAAGCGATACGCTGGACCCCCGTTTCCCTGGCTGGGCCTGGGGAATGGTCTATATGACTAAGCAGGGGCTAAAGCACAGCACGCAGCAATTTAAGGCTAACTGGCAAGATCTACCCGACAGCGTACCCGAAGTGAAAGGCTATACCGGCTGGGAGCACATGCAATGCAACATGGATGCGGGAAAATAGGGAGATAAAGTGATGAAAGGCGTCATTAGGTTAAACGATTCGCTGATAAGCGGAGGAAAAGTCACTAAGGCCTCTGGGGCAGACTTTATGGGTCAGCCCGTGGCCTTAAAAGATGATCTTGTGCAGTGTCCGCTCCATAAAGGAACGTTCGCGATCAATGAATGTCACCCAACCTGGACCATGCATGGCCGTGGGGTTGTGGTAGATGGCTGTCGCGCGGCGTGTGGATGTGAAATCAAAAGTACCTTACCTGTGGCGGGAGCTTCGTAATGCGCGCGTGGTGGTTATACAAAAAACAGCCAGACCCGGATTCCACTGTGCCAGTCGTCATGATTGTTTTCCTCTATGTGATAGCCGTCGCAATGGGCCTCGCGATCCGGGCTCTCACCTGGCCTGAACAGGAACACGTTACGGCTCTCTTTTTTGTGCCTTCAGTTATTCTGCCCATCTGTGTTGTGTCGTTGATAGTTTTTACAAGTTTCATATTTCATGACGCCAACATTCATTATGCTGAAACCCGAAAATTCATAGCAAAAGAGCAGGAGATTAATTTAAAGACGTATGCGCGGAAAAATATGGCTATCGCAGCATGGTCTTCAATCACTCCCCTGGAGCAACCCGCGCTGAATATGTTGAAACTGGAAGGCGAATTTCCGCTGGCACCGAAAACGCCGGTTAACATTCAGCTGGAAGATCGCTTCGACCAGACCAGGAATGAACAGATGTTTTACCGCTTACTGGACCCGATGGCAGAAAAATTGAAGGGCTATAACTACCGTATTTTTGAAACCGTTGTCTGGGTTCGTGGAGGAAGTGGATCCTGCATTGAAGAACTGAGACGCACTCTGGAGCGGTTGGGTATTGAAACGGCCAGCACGTGTAAAATTGAGTACAGCACAGAATGTCCTGACTACGCGATCGTTAGCCAATGGATGAACTTATCTGATTACAGAGTCGAAAACCGGTTGATTGTTATCGTTGATTTACATGAAGAAAGCGGCGAATCAAAGAGCATGGAAAATGCGTGTGCGTTCCTGCTGACCAGTCATTATGTCCGGGAGGAGGGCGAAAAACCGGTATATTTATATCAGCCTATGTCTGACGTGACCGATGTAGAGGACAACATGGCGGTCTTCCTTGAGACGGGTTCGGTACTTACGCCGAAAAATCTCTGGTATACCGGGCTGTCCCGTATTGAAAAATATCCATTAATGCAGGCACTGGACAAAAAAGCGCTCACGGTGGAACGGCTGGATATCGATGCCTCTCTGGGAGCAAAGAGTGCCGGGTATCGGTGGCTGGCTCTGGCATTTGCGGCGGATGCGGTAAAATATGCCCAGGGGGAGCAACTGGCAGCTTATTCAGACAAAAACAAATTTTGTATTACTTCGCTTTCCTCCATGAAGACAGCTATCCCAAAAAAACTTACCTGGTGTAACTGGAGTAATCCCCTTTATCCTGCGGGGATGGCGGCTTTATTCTGCGTGTTATCCCTCATTGCCTATCGCATCAGTTTCCTGGCGCAAAACGATCCGCCAGCAATCTGGGAACTGATTGCGAGCATCATCATTCCCTTCGTTATTTTTATTGGCCTCGGTATTTTTGTTTTCATCTCGAAAACGAATGAAGCCTACGAGGACATGGAATACGAATGGAAGCGATAGAAACGGAACAACATTAATCATGTAATGTGGCTGGTCGCTTAGTTGACCAGCCTTTAGTTATTTACCCTGTCACTTTTACCGCAGTGGCCGCTTTTTTCGCTCTGGCGACGGCTTCGTCCACGTTTTCCCCGGTCGCTAATGCCACGCCCAGACGACGGCTTCCGTCGATCTCCGGTTTGCCGAACATCCGGACCTGCAAACCTGCGCCAACCGCACCTTCGACGTTATCAAAGGTCACATTCTGGCTGGTCAGCTGCGGCAGGATCACCGCCGAGGCTGCCGGGCCGTACTGACGGATGCCGCCAACCGGCAGGCCGAGGAAAGCACGTACGTGCAGCGCGAACTCGGAGAGATCCTGTGAAATCAGCGTAACCATCCCGGTATCGTGCGGACGAGGGGAGACTTCACTGAAGATCACCTCGTCGCCGCAAACAAACAATTCCACGCCGAACAGGCCGTAGCCGCCCAGCGCCAGCACCGTCTTGCGGGCGATCTCCTGCGCGCGTGCCAGCGCCAGCGCGCTCATCTGCTGCGGCTGCCAGGATTCACGATAATCGCCGTCTTCCTGGCGATGACCAATCGGGTCACAGAAATAAACGCCATCCACGGCGCTGACGGTGAGCAGGGTAATTTCAAAATCAAACTTCACCACGCCTTCCACGATGACGCGCCCGGCCCCGGCTCGGCCGCCCTGCTGGGCATAGTCCCAGGCTTTGTCCAGCGTGCTGCTGTCGCGGATAAAGCTCTGCCCTTTGCCGGAGGAGCTCATTACCGGCTTAATGATGCACGGGTAGCCAATCTCCTCTACGGCCTGGAGAAACGCAGCTTTATCCCCGGCAAAACGGTAGCTGGAGGTCGGGAGCTGTAATTCTTCTGCCGCCAGGCGACGAATGCCTTCCCGGTTCATGGTCAGTTTTGCCGCAGTGGCGCAGGGCACCACGCGCTGGCCTTCCTGTTCAAGGGCAACCAGCATCTCAGTGGCAATGGCCTCAATTTCAGGTACCACGAAATCCGGTTTTTCGTCGGCAATTAACCCCCGCAGGGCATTACCGTCAAGCATATCAATGACGTGCGAGCGATGTGCGACGTGCATGGCGGGCGCATTCGCGTAACGGTCCACCGCAATCACTTCCACACCCAAACGCTGGCATTCAATGGCCACTTCTTTACCCAGTTCACCCGATCCCAACAGCATGACGCGCGTCGCGGCGGGACGCAGCGCGGTTCCTAAACGAGTCATAAAAATCCCCCTGAAAAAGATGCGGGCAGTATAAACGAAAACGTTTGCGTCTGTCTTGTATGGGGATAACCGGACAGGGGGGAAATTTGCGCTTCTTTAGCACTGACAGACATTTCCTGACACCCGCTCGCTTAGGCTGTGAAGGTTACGCACTGTTACGTGAGGAAAAATATGTCAGGCTGGATGAATCAACTGCAATCCCTGTTGGGACAAAAAGGCTCGTCGTCCGGCGAGCAGGGTCTGAGCAAGCTGCTGGTGCCGGGTGCGCTCGGCGGGCTGGCCGGTTTGCTGGTTGCCAATAAATCATCGCGGAAACTGCTTACCAAATACGGTACCGGCGCGCTGCTGGCGGGCGGAGGGGCTATTGCCGGTTCCGTCTTATGGAGCAAATACAAAGACAAGGTGCGCAACGCGCATCAGGATGAACCGCAGTACGGGAAGCAGGTATCGCCGTTAGATTTACGCACCGAGCGCCTGATCCTCGCCCTGGTCTTTGCGGCCAAGAGCGACGGGCATATTGATGCCAGTGAACGTGCCGCAATTGAACAGCAGATGCGGGAAGCGGGCGTTGAGGAGCAGGGCAGAGCGCTGGTGGCGCAGGCCATCGAACAGCCGCTCGATCCGCAGCGTCTGGCGCAAAGCGTGAAAAACGAAGAAGAGGCGCTGGAACTCTATTTTCTGAGCTGTGCCGCCATCGATATCGATCACTTTATGGAGCGCAGCTACCTGAACGCCCTGGGCGATGCGCTGAAGATCCCCCAGGACGTTCGCGAGGGGATTGAGCAGGATATTCAGCAGCAGAAGCAGACCCTCGCGGGCTAGAAGGCCATGTTTCGCTTGCATCATACGCGTGTTTTGCCAACCTTATAGGATGTAAAACGAAAAAGTAAGAATGCCATGCCTCCAAAAGCCCGACGTACTCCTTATGCGATCACCACGCATGGCGATACGCGTATCGATAACTACTACTGGCTGCGGGACGATTCACGTTCCCGGCCAGAGGTGCTGGACTATCTGCACGAGGAAAACGACTATGGCCGCCAGGTCATGGCCAGCCAGCAGGCGCTTCAGGATCAGCTCCTGAAGGAAATGGTGCAGCGTATCCCCCAGCGTGATGTCTCTGCCCCGTGGTGCAAAAACGGTTATCGCTATCGCCATATTTATGAGCCGGGAAATGAATATCCCATCTACCAGCGCCAGTCTGTGCTGAGCGCCGAGTGGGATGAATGGGAGATCCTGCTGGATGCCAACAAACGTGCTGCCCACAGTGAGTTTTATACGCTGGGCGGCATGTCCATTTCCCCCGATAACGCCATTATGGCGCTGGCTGAGGATTACCTCTCCCGCCGCCAGTACGGTTTGCGTTTCCGCAATCTTGAAACGGGGAACTGGTATCCCGAAATGCTGGATAATGTCTCCCCCGATTTCGTCTGGGGTAACGATTCAGAAACGGTCTACTACGTTAAAAAGCATGCCTCAACCCTGCTGCCTTATCAGGTCTGGCGTCATACGGTGGGGACCGATTCCGCCGACGATGAACTGGTGTATGAGGAAAAAGACGAGACGTTCTATGTCAGCCTGCATAAAACGTCTTCTCGCCACTATGTGATCATTTTCCTCTCCAGCGCCACCACCTCAGAAGTGCTGCTGCTGGATGCAGAGCTGCCGGATGCGCAGCCGCTGTGCTTCCTGCCGCGCCGTAAAGATCATGAGTACAGCCTGGATCACTTCCAGCACAGCTTTTACCTGCGTTCGAACCGCGAGGGCAAAAACTTTGGCCTTTATAAAACCAAAGTGCGCGATGAACGCAAATGGGAAGTGTTAATTCCCGCGCGCGATCAGGTGATGCTGGAGGGGTTCACCCTGTTTACCGACTGGCTGGTGGTGGAAGAGCGTCAGCGCGGACTGACCAGTATCCGCCAAATCAACCGCAAAACCCGCGAAGTGGTGGGCATTGCGTTCGATGACCCGGCTTACGTAACGTGGATCGGCTTTAACCCGGAACCGGAATCGTCCCGCCTGCGGTACGGCTATTCGTCGATGACCACCCCGGATACGTTGTTTGAACTGGATATGGACACCGGGCAGCGTCAGGTGATTAAACAGGCTGAGGTCCGGGGTTTTGAGTCGGAAAATTATCGCAGTGAGCACCTGTGGGTGACCGCACGCGACGGCGTTGAAGTCCCAGTGTCGCTCGTCTATCACAAGGCGCACTTCAACAAAGGTAAAAACCCCATCCTCGTCTATGGCTATGGCTCCTATGGATCCAGCATGGACGCCGATTTCAGCAGCAGCAGGCTGAGCCTGCTCGACCGCGGTTTTGTTTATGCGATTGCCCATATTCGCGGCGGCGGCGAGCTGGGTCAGCACTGGTATGAAGACGGAAAATTTCTCAAAAAGAAAAATACCTTTAATGACTACCTTGATGTTTGCGATGCGCTGATCGCGCAGGGTTATGGCGATCCGCAGCTCTGCTTTGGCATGGGGGGCAGCGCCGGGGGCATGCTTATGGGCGCCGTGATCAACCAGCGGCCTGAACTGTTTAAAGGCGTTATCGCCCAGGTGCCGTTTGTGGACGTGGTGACGACCATGCTGGATGAGTCCATTCCACTGACCACCGGGGAGTTTGAGGAGTGGGGGAACCCGCAGGATGAAACCTATTATCGCTACATGAAAGAGTACAGCCCGTACGATAACGTCGAGGCGAAAGCCTATCCGCATATGCTGGTGACCACCGGCCTGCACGATTCCCAGGTACAGTACTGGGAGCCCGCGAAATGGGTGGCGAAGTTGCGTGAGCTGAAAACTGACGATAATTTGCTGCTGCTGTGTACCGATATGGACTCGGGGCACGGAGGGAAATCAGGGCGATTTAAATCCTATGAAGGGGTGGCGCTGGAGTACGCCTTTTTGATTGGCCTGGCGCAGGATACGCTGCCAGGCCGGGCGGGGACTCAGGCTTCGCCTAAATAATGCTTCAGCGTCAGGCGCAGTTCCGGGCTCATTCTGTCGAGGTTGTTGTACAGCCAGCGCAGATAGCCCGGATCCTTGTCCGCCACTTCCGATACTGGCTTCCCGCGATATTTACCGAACGTAAAGGTGGTCAGTAGCGCGGGGCGCCCGGTAATGGTCGCCATATCGTCTGGCGTCCAGCCGGAAGTGTTCATGATATCAATCAGGAGCGCTGCGGTGATGTAGCAGTCATAGAGGGCACGGTGATGATGCAGCCCTTCCGGCGTCCGCACGCTGAGTTTGCGCGACTTATACAGCGCCATATTGCTGTATTTGATCCCCGGCCACAGACGGCGCGCCAGCTTCATAGTGCAAATCCATTCGCCGGGCATCTCCGGCAGCACGCGGCGGTCAAAGCTGGCGTTATGGGCGACATACCACTGGCTACCGTGGTAAAGAGGGATGATCTCTTCAATCCACGGCTTGTCCGCCACCATCGATTCCGTAATGCGATGTATCGCCATCGCCTGCGCACTGATGGGACGATCCGGGCGCACCAGATGGCTCATTGGGTTGACTATCTTTCCGTCAATCACGTCGACAGAAGCGACTTCCACAATTCCACCCTGCAAATCACAGGTTTCGGTATCGATAACGCGCAGCATTGATCGCTCCTGATCCTAAAATGCCTAGCCTAATGGAATGATATCGCCTTGCCAACCCTGTTGGCCTAAAGAACCGGTTAGCAGCAGTTCTCCCTTATCGGCACGTACAATCAGCTGACCTTTTTCATCCCATAATGCGCTACCGCCGCGCGCGTTCGCCATTAATACCGCGATGGCATACTTGTGCGCGAAGCGTTGTAACGAACCGATGGATTGCCGCCAGCGGTGCTCGCCCACGGCCAGGCTGCTGGTGAACAGCGTTGCCTCCGGGTCCAGTTCCGGGGCGTCAGCCTGGTTATCCACGATGGTTAACCGTTTATCGCCAGGAATAACACCCGCACCGTTGCCCTGCGGATAACGCCGGATGGTCGACAGGTTAGGGGTGAAAAGCGCGAGTCCTTTCTGGCGCTGGCCGTGTTGCTGGAGCGTAATACCAGCAATCACCGTGATGAAACGTGACTGGGCGGCGTGAAGGAGGGGGGCAAGCTGCAAATCGTCAGGGGGTGGGGGTAAGGTTGTTCCGCCAGGGCCGGTAAGCGAAAGCTCCGGAAAGACGATTAAATCGCACCCATGCCCGGCAGCCTCGGCAATAAAGTGCAGGTGATGTTTTACGTGCTCATCAACACAGTTGTGCCGCGGGGCATACTGAGCCGCGGCAATATTCCATCGTGACATCGTGACTTCCTTATACACTAAGTCGCTGGGATTTTAAGATTACACCTAAACTTATCAGGGTTTTCTTATCCTGCCACATAACGCGTAAGGAAGTGTAACGAGACGTTAAGCTTATTTAACTTTAGGTTCGTACGGCAGGCGCGAGAGATTGACGGAGGCGAGGCGATGCGCAATGAGACGTTCGCGAAACCAGTCGCGCAGATGCGCGGGTTGTTCACGCTCTACCACTTCAGCCACGACGGGCATGTTGTAACGCTCTTTGAATGCGACCCCCGCGGCGGCGAGATCGACATTCACTTTGTCCATCTCGTCCTGAGGCAGGGCGGCCAGGTTAACGTTCATTTCCTTCTCCTTTTTCTGCGGCGCCAACGTTACCGCGATTGTTCAACGATGACAAGGGAGCAAAGGATGTTCCTCGACTCGTTAATTATACAGAGTTATTCTTTAGCATTCAGGCATAACGAAAAGGAATGATTGTGATGCATTTTACCCCTTCCCGTGTCGCGTGCGCGCTGGTATTTCTGCTCTCTTCAGCCATCACGCCCTCAGTTCTGGCCCATGCGCATCTTAAGCAGCAATCTCCGCAGGCTAATACCGTCGCGGTGGCACCAGAGGTTATTACCCTGAACTTCTCGGAAGGCATTGAGCCTGCCTTCAGCGGCGTGGTGGTGACGGACGCGCAGCAGCACAAGATCCAGACGGGCGCAGTGAAGCGTGACGAGAAGGATAACGCAAAGCTGATTGTTCCTCTTGAGAAATCGTTGACGACCGGCACCTACACGGTGGACTGGCATGTGGTCTCCGTGGATGGCCACAAAACCAAGGGCAGCTATCATTTTAGCGTGAAATAGCATGCTGGCCCTGAGCTACGTCGCGTTACGCTTTATCCATTTTGCTGCGCTGATGCTGGTTTTTGGCAACGCGCTTTACAGCGTCTGGTTTGCGCCGTCTTCGTTGCAGCGTCTCATGACCCGGCGTTTCCAGCGGCAGCAGAAACTCGCGGCCTTAATCAGCCTGATGGCGGCTCTGCTGATGTTCGGCCTGCAAAGTGGGTTGATGGGCAACGGCTGGGGGGATGTCATTCGTCCGGCGGTCTGGCGCAGCGTGCTGGGAACGCAATTTGGCGGCGTCTGGTTATGGCAGATGGTACTGTCCGCTGTGACGGCGGGCGCTGCCTGGCTTACCCCGCAAAAAGGCTCACGGCTGTTACTGCTCGCGATGGGGCAGTTGGTGCTGCTGGCGGGCGTGGGACATGCCGCGATGAACGGTGGCGCGCCGGGAGCGTTGCATCGTCTGAACCATGCGCTTCACCTGCTCTGCGCCGCGACCTGGGTGGGTGGTTTACTGCCGCTGCTGTTTTGCATGCGTCTGGCGAAAGGCCGCTGGCAGCCAGCCGCTATTTTTACCATGATGCGCTTCTCCCGTGTGGGGCATTACGCCGTGGCGGGCGTGCTGCTGACCGGGATAATCAATACGCTCTTTATTGTTGGCATAAACGTGCCGTGGCAGGCGCCTTATGTCCAGCTGTTGTTGTTCAAATGTGTGCTGGTCATGATGATGGTGGCTATTGCGCTGGCGAATCGGTATTTTCTTGTGCCACGCTTTCGCCCGGAGGCCGGGCGGGAACAACAGATTTTTATCAGGATGACACAGGCAGAAGTGGTGCTGGGCGCGCTGGTACTGGCGGTCGTCAGCCTGTTCGCGACCTGGGAACCCTTCTGACAAGGTTAAATAACATATGAAAAAGACACTGCTTTCTCTTTTACTTCTCACCTGTGCCAGCAGTGCGCTGGCCGCGCCGCAGGTCATCACCGTCAGCCGGTTTGAAGTGGGCAAGGACAACTGGGCATTTAATCGTGAAGAGGTCATGCTTACCTGCCGTCCCGGTAACGCGCTGTATGTCATCAATCCCAGTACGCTCGTGCAGTATCCGTTAAATGACGTGGCGGAGCAGCAGGTTGCCAGCGGGAAAAGTAACGGACAGCCTGTCAGCGTGATCCAGGTGGATGACCCGGCAAACCCCGGGCAGAAGAAGAGTCTGGCGCCGTTTATTGAGCGCGCTGAAAAGCTCTGCTAGCCGTCAGGTTTCCAGTAAAAAAAACCGCAGGTGCTTGTAAAAGCTCTGCGGTTTTTCACATTTAGTGATGTTCTGACGCTTTTTTTCAGACCACTTTTGCTGTGGACTGGAAAACCTGACGTCGTCATCTATTCTTAAAGGGCAAGGCGATTGAGCCTGCATTAATGCCAACTTTTAGCGCACGGCTCTCTCCCAAGAGCCATTTCCCTGGACCGAATACAGGAATCGTATTCGGTCTCTTTTTATCTGCTTGAAAATAAACGATAAAATCCGGTTTTCGTCTCGGCAGAAGGTTCACTTCCTTTGCGCCTGCTTCAAACATACCACAACCCGGCAGGCGTAAGTCCAGTCCTTTTTGGCTGTTTTGTTAAATTTTTGTTTGTTTTTTGCCTGAGACGACTGCGGGATCAATGCGCGCCTGTACGCAAGCCGCAATATCATCAAGTAACGCAAAGCGGCGACGGTATTCGGCGCGTTTTTTGCTGGCAATCTCCTCCAGCGCTTTACGCTCCATCTGGAGCGGCAACTGCCAGCAGAAGGGGGAGAGTTTCTTTCCGTTCAGGCCTTCCCAGAACTCGTCGTAGCTGGCGTGAAAATGACGGCCTTTGCTCAGACGGTAGCGCAGCGCGCGGAAAACATGGCCTTCATCGCTGACGGCAAAAATCGCGCTGATGTTCGAGCGTGAGGCAAGCTGGAAGATCACCTCCATCAGCACGCGTTTCGGGAAAAGACCATGGCAGGCACGGGTAGCCTGCTTAATCACCTCCCGTGAAACATGACGACGTGGACCCTGGAGGCCGCCGATCACCAGCACCATACGGCCGTTACTGCGTGCGACACAGAACGTCAGGCTGGCAAGCAGCGTATTGTCATTGTCGTGCAGCCAAAGCGTGCTTTCGCCTTCGCGTTCGGCCTTACCTGCGGACGAGGCGTGGACGGTATAGATTTCGCCGTTTTTTGCCTCGAACCGGACAACCGGCACCTCTTGCGGGCTGGTCAGCGCGTGGGCGAGGGCGATGTTTTTCAGACTATCAATCCACTGATAGTGGCTGACGATAGCATCGGCCCGGTCGTTTGAGTTCAGGCCGCGCATCAGATACTGGCGGTGAGTTTTGCTCGGCAAGGTAATTTGAGAGGTGAGCAGCCTGTCGAAATCATCGCGCCCGGACAGGGCCTCCAGCATGCGATGGGTGGAGGACCAGAATAAAAGCGAGCGCAGAAGGAACTTTAACCGGTAATCACGTTTGTGCCAGATTGGGCCGGGAACGCGTTTCCCTCTCACCAGTTCAGAAATAATATTTGTGCGATGCGGATAAAACACATCGTTTTGCAGGTGTATGTTTGACACGTGAAAATCCCTCTTTTTATTCCGCGCTATTTTAAAGGCCAGGGAATAAGGGATTAATAGCGCAGCGATCTTTATTTCCGGCTGGTTTATGGTTTGTTGGGATTCGCGATATCCAACGCCGGCTCATGACATTTTCTGTGGCAGCTATACTTCTTACAGGAGGCGTTATGTATCAGAAAATAGAGGGAGAATACTGGCGTCATGTCTGGGTTGTCAGCGATATTCATGGTTGCTATCAGTGGCTTATGGATGAGCTGAAACGACGGCATTTTAATCCTGATATGGATCTGCTGATCTCGGTGGGGGATATTATCGATCGCGGTCCTGACAGCGTGAAATGTTTACAACTGATGCAGGAAAACTGGTTTTATGCGGTACGCGGTAATCACGAGCAAATGGCGTTAGATGCGCTTGAAAATAATGAGTTTAGTCTCTGGTCGATAAATGGCGGTAACTGGTTTACAGGGCTTACGGTCGCTCAACAAAAGCAGGCGAAGGATTTACTCGACGCGTGTCAGGACTTACCGCACATTATTGAAATAACCTGCAAAAACGGTCTTAACGTGATTGCTCATGCGGATTATCCCTCCGCCGAATATGGCTGGCATAAGCCGGTGGATGTCCGGCGCGTGCTGTGGGATCGCGACCGGTTAATGGGCTTTATGGTGGGTAAAGGGCAGGGCATTAGCGGTGCGGATCACTTCTGGTTCGGGCATACGCCTCTGGACAAACGCTACGATTTTAACAATCTGCACTACATTGATACGGGGGCGGTGTTCGGGGGCTTTCTGACGCTGGCGCAGCTTCAGTAATAAATAACCCGCCTTCGGGCGGGTTCTCTTTGGGTCAGGCAAGACGCAAGACCCAGGCATCGGTTTTACTGTCGTAATGCTCACGGTACAGAACGGAATGTTCCCCATCTAGGATTGCCGGGACGCTGGTATCTGCATCCCAGGCGTCCAGCTGCATGCACAAATCCGGATCGGATTTGCAGGGAATACTTAACGTTCGTTCGCCTTGTGCTTCGCCGCGCAATTCAGCGTCGTCGATTTCAAAAGCGCCAATGCGTACGCTGGTTTTCGTCATAATGCTCTCCGGTTTGTTGCCCATAATCTGGTATGACCAGTGCAGTCACCCATTTTTGATCCTAGACAAGGAGAGCGAAATCGCCAGTAAAAAAATGCGCTTTTTTCAGGCGCTGCGGTTGTTACCGGTAAACAGGCGGCCATCGCGTACCAGTTCGCGCGGATAGCTGTTTTTCAGCCGCGAGCCGACTTTTTTCGCCAGCCCCAGCGGATAGCCCTGATACGTCACGATGACTTCATCCTGTGACGGGCCGTCTTCCGGGTAAACGTCACGACCGCGATACCACTCTTCCGCTTCCTGATGCGTCAGGGCGAAGGTGTTCTCACTGCCGGCCAGCGCAATGACCGCTTCGTGCTGCCAGCGATAGCCTTTGTTGTGGATCTCCGCCAGGCGAATACCGAGGCGGGAGAAACGCACCTTACCAATCAGCGGTTCGATGTTGACCGGGAACAGCCACAGCTCTTTGTCACGCATCCAGAGGCGCAGGCTCTCATCCCAGTGCAGACCCACTTTGCCCGCAGCCGCTTGCGCCTGTGCCGCCTCACGGCCTTTGACCGGCGCGAACGGGAAGTTGCCGACCTTAAACTTAGGGGCAGGCAAGGGATCGACGGCGCGGGTTTTACGCAGTCGTGCAACAAAGAACCCCTCGCAATCGTAAATCTGTGGGAAGACATGCAGGAAGCCTTCAGGCGTGGCCGCATGCCTGGCCGAGTCGAAGAGGGAGTCCAGCGGCAGAAACTCGACGGCATCCGCATAGCGTTGCTTGAGCCACAGGCAGACGTCCTCGTTCTCATCGCGATTCAGGGTGCAGGTGGAATAAACCAGCGTCCCGCCTGGGCGCAGGGCATGAAACGCACTGTCGATCAGTTCGCGCTGCGTGGCGGCGATCTCCAGGTTGCTTTCAACGGACCAGTTTTTTAACGCATCAGGATCTTTTCGCACCACGCCTTCGCCGGAGCAGGGCGCGTCGAGCAGGATGGCATCAAAGGCTTCCGGCAGGGCAGCGCCAAACACGCGACCGTCGAAGTGCGTTAACGCGACGTTGTGGATCCCGCAGCGGCTGATATTGGCGTGCAGGACTTTGACGCGGCTGGCGGAAAATTCGTTGGCGAGGATCGCGCCGCGGTTGTTCATCCGGGCGGCAATCTGCGTGGTTTTAGAGCCCGGCGCCGCCGCGACATCCATAACCCGCTCAGGCTGGTTCCCGTCGGCAAACAGCGCGGCAACCGGCAGCATGGAGCTGGCTTCCTGAATATAAAACAGCCCGCTCAGGTGCTCGGCGGTGCTGCCGAGCGGCAGGCTCTCCTCGTCATCCCGTTCGATCCAGAACCCCTCTTCGCACCACGGCACCGGCGTTAATTGCCAGCCGTAGGGGGAGACGAGATCCAGAAACGCCCCGACGCTGATTTTCAGCGTATTGACGCGAATACTCCGGCGCAAAGGGCGCTGGCAGGCGGCGACGAAATCGTCGAAAGAGAGATGAGCTGGAAGCGCCTCGCGCATCTGTGCGAGGAATTGTTCGGGAAGAAATACGGAGTTTTGAGCCACGGGCACACCACAGGGAAACATTCAGGCGCGCAGTGTAACATAAAGGCTCCGGCGCGTTGACACCGGAGCCTGCGAGATTAACGCGGCAGCGCCGTTCCCCATTCGCGCCACTCTTTCGGTTCACTTTCCAGCAGCAGGAAGTGTTTACCTGCCTGCGCCTTAGGCGCCAGAGGCGTGCCAGGCGGCGTCGCGAAGGCAATGCCGCCGCGAATGAACTGGTTAAAGGTCCCCGTTTTGACCACGCCACCGGTCAGGCCGAAGTCCAGCGAGTAGCCTGAAGCGAGCCAGAACACCGAGTTGTTGCGCACCAGATGCTGATAACGCTGGCTGATGCGCAGGCCGACCATCACGCGATCGGACAGATTACCCAGCGTCAGGCTTGTTACTGTCCCCACTTCAATGCCGCGGAACAGGACCGGCGTACCGATGCCCAGCGAGCCGGCTTCCGGCACTTCAACCACAATGCTCAGACCGTCCAGATAACGGGAGTCGGTGATGGTTGCCTCCTGCAACTCAAATTCACGACGCGCGTTGCCGCGACCCGGTTCAACGTTAATGTATGGCTGAAGTATGGTGTCGAGATGCTCAACCCCTGCGGCAGAAATTTGCGGCGTAACCACCGAGAAGCGCGAGCCTGCCCGGGCGAACGTCTGCACATATTCCGGATAAAGCACGGCGGTCGCCTGCACTTCATTGCGCGCGGTGATCAGCGTTAGCTTCTGGACCTGCCCGATATCAATGCCGAGATAGCGGATGGGCATGCCTTCCGCCAGTTTACCGGCATCAAAGGTGTGCAGGGTAATCTGCCCCCCGACGGCGCGCGCCGCAGTTTCGGACGGGAAGAGGATCCGCTTGTCACCTTTGCGCATGTTGCCGCCCGCGCCGCTCAGGTTATCGAAGCTGATCGCACCGCGCAGGGCACGGGAGAGGGGAGACGCCTGTACGGTCAGCCCGCTGCCGTTGAGCTGCACTTTCGCGCCGCCTTCAGCCCAGAACACGCTGTTTGGCGTGAGCAGCTTGAGGTACTCCGGCTTGATATGCAGTTCGATATCAAACGCGTCCGCACGAGGACGAACGGTGATCACTTCCCCGACCTCAAACTTACGATAAAGCACGACGGAGCCTGCCTGGACATCCGGCAGCGTTTCAGCGCTTAAGGTCAGCGTGGTGGTCGGCAGGTCGCCGAGGCTGTTTTCAATGGCTTTGTCGAGATTGGCGAACAGCGGATAACTCTCGCGCAGCGCACCTTTGCTGCCCGGCAGAATGCGGATCCCGCCGTTAACCCACTCGCTGGCGCTGGCGCCGAGGAACTCAACCCCGTCCAGACCCACCTTCACGTCGACCCGGCTGTTAACCACAAATTTACTGTCGCCGTGGACCAGGTTGCCGTACTGCGGATCGATGGCGGCGGAGAAGGAGACCCCTTTTTCCGACAGCTTACGTTCGAGGACCTGGCCCACCTGCACACCGTGCAGGATCAGCGGTTGCCCGGCTTCGATACCGTAGCTTTCCGGCGCATTCAGCGTAACCGTCAACACGCCCGGTTTTTGCAGCAGGGCTTTATCCGCCGGCGCGATAACAAAGTTTTTGTTCGGCGCACCTTCGCCGGGGATCAGCTCAAAGGTGCTTCCCGTCAGCAGAGAACTGATGCTGGCGTCGCTGAGGGAGAGCTTCGGATTACGCAGTTCAATGCGCGTTTTTTCCCGCAGGAGATCCACCACGCTCGGATCCACCGTCATTTCGCCGGTAACGGAACCGCCCGCATTGAGGGTTAATTTTGTCAGTTGCCCGACCTCTAAACCCTGGTACATCAGCGGGGTCGAACCGGCTTTCAGGCCTTTGGCATCCGGCAGGGTCAGCTTGACGATGACACCGCGCTGGCTGTGCGCCAGGTCGGCGTACAGGCCAAAGGTATCTTCTGCGGCGGCAGGGCTGGAGTTAGCAGGTGAGTCAAAGGCGATAGCGCCATTCACCAGCGCCGCCAGGCTCTCAAGCTTCACTTTCGCACCGCTTAAGCTCAGGTCGGCATCGACGCCTGAGACGTTCCAGAAGCGGCTGCCTTTTTTAACCAGGTTGGTAAAACGGCGCTCGATGAGTACATCAATGGTCACGCCATCTTTGTTCGGGTTAATGGCGTAGTCGTAAACGCGGCCTACCGGAATTTTGCGGAAATAGACCAGAGAACCACTGTTCAGCGAGCCCAAATCCGGCGCGCGGAGATGGATCATCAAATCGCCGTTATTCAGCCGATATTTCGGCTGGGTATCCAGCGCAACAAAGTGATCCTGTGGCTCACCTTTGCCGGGCATCATGCCGATATAGTTACCGCCCACAAGCGCATCCAGTCCGGAAACGCCGGCCAGGGAGGCTTTAGGCGTGACCAGCCAGAACTGCGTTTCGGCACGCAGGGCATCCTGCATATCAGACTTAATGCTCGCCCGGACCTGGATTTTGTTCAGCCCTTTGCCAAGGGAAATATCCTGCACGGTACCCACTTCCACCCCCTGGAAGCGAACGGGGGTACGTCCGGCGACAATGCCGTCCGCAGACTGGAAATCAATCGTGATGGTACTTCCGCGATCTTCATAGCTCGTCCAGATAAGCCAGCCTGCGATCATCAGCGCGATGACAGGCAGCAACCAGAATGGCGAAATGCGGCGTTTTGTTTTAATTCTCGCTTCAGTCGGCGAAGCGGGCGTTTCCTGACTCATGTGCGTCCCAAAGTAAGCGGCTGTCCAGCCATTCCACTGCAAGAATAGTCAATATCACCGCAGAGCCGAAATAAAAAGCTGCGGGTCCCATGGTAAAAGCAAGTAACTGATCGCGATTGATGAGCGACATCATCAGCGAAATCACGAACAGATCCAACATCGACCAGCGACCAATCCAGGTCACGAATCGCAGAAGCAGGATGCGGGTGCGTAGTCCTTGTTCGCATTTAAAGTGAATGCTGATAAGCAGCGTAAACATCACCACCACTTTGGTAAAGGGCACCAGAATACTGGCAATGAAAACAATGGCGGCGACCCCCACGTTACTGTGCGCCAGAGAGATAATCCCTGAAAGGATAGTATCTTCCTGACGGGTGCCGTTCACATAAATTACGGAGATCGGCAGCATGTTGGCCGGGAACAAAAATACCAGGGAGGCGATAAGCGCCGCCCAGCATTTTTGCAGGCTGTTGTTGCGTCGCAATCTTAACGGAATGTGGCAGCGCGGGCACCTCCCGCGTTTATCCGGAAAACCGGTGTAATGGCAGCCCAGGCAGACGCGCAGGTTTTCATCAGGCCGGGTCGCGGGGCGCTGCGGATAAAATCGCTCCCAAAGCTGTTCAACATTGAGATGAATCAGGGTCAAAATACTCAGCAGGACCAGTGAAATAAACGCAAAAAGGCCAATGCCGGGTTGTAAAAACGCATAATCCTGCACCTTGATGGAGGCCACGCCGACGCCCACCAGATAGATGTCCAGCATCACCCACTCCTTGAGCTTTTCCAGCATGAGCAGGACGGGGCGCAGGTTCATCCCCAGTATGTTGCCAAACCACAGGTAGGCAATTGCCGCGACCAGCACCAACGGCGCGCCGACGACGCAGAACAGCACCATGGCGGCCGTAAGCGGATCGCCCTGGCGCGTCATCTGCCAGATCCCCTGCAACACGTTAGCGTCAATACGCACGCCAAGCAGGTAGAGCTTTAACAGCGGCTCGGTCCAGGCGAAGGGCATCAGCAGCAGCATGGTGACCGCCATTGCCGCCAGACGCGTCAATGACCAGTCCCGGCCATCGCGAATTTTGGCATCGCAGCAAGGACAAAAAGCACTTTGGTGCGATTTCATCTTCGGCAACATAAAAAGCGTATCGCACTGGGGACAACGCTGATAATGTGCACGGGGCAGAGCCTGGCTTACCGTACGGACAACGATCTTTCGTGTCGGCGTAATTTGGGGTGTTTTTAGGGCCATCAGTCGCACACAGATTATTATTGTTGAAAGTTATAATAACTCATGAACGGATTCATCTTGAGCATGAGCGCATTTAATGCTTATTTTAATAGGCTATGCGGTAACTATGTAAGATAACTAAGTGATTGAATAATGAACAAAACAGAATTCTACGCGGATCTGAATCGCGATTTTAAGGCATTAATGGCAGGGGAAACCAGTTTCTTAGCCACTCTGGCAAATACCAGTGCGCTACTGTTCGAGCGCCTTTCTGACGTGAACTGGGCGGGCTTTTATCTGCTGGAAGGCGACACGCTGGTGCTCGGTCCTTTCCAGGGTAAACTCGCCTGCGTACGCATCCCGGTAGGTCGCGGCGTGTGCGGTACCGCAGTGGCGACCCGTCAGGTTCAGCGTGTCGAAGATGTTCATGCGTTTGACGGCCACATTGCCTGCGATGCCAGCAGCAATTCTGAAATCGTACTGCCGCTGGTGGTTAAAAATCAGATTATTGGCGTTCTGGATATCGACAGCACGGTCTTCAGCCGCTTTACTGCCGAGGATGAGCAGGGGCTGCGCGCGCTGGCCGCAAACCTGGAAAATGTTCTGGCAGAGACCGATTATCATAAATTCTTTGCGAGCGTCGCAGGATAATCAACGGATAACGTAGCATTTACTGATAGCGTCATTATAATGTCGCCTGTTCATGCCTGCGCTTGTTGGCAACGTCCGTTGTAATCAGGAAATTTCATGGAAAATCAACCTAAGTTGAATAGCAGTAAAGAAGTTATCGCATTTCTGGCCGAGCGTTTCCCGCAGTGCTTCAGCGCTGAAGGTGAAGCGCGTCCTCTGAAAGTCGGTATCTTTCAGGATCTGGTCGCGCGCGTTGAGGGGGAGATGAACCTCAGCAAAACGCAGCTTCGTTCTGCCTTGCGCCTTTATACCTCGAGCTGGCGTTACCTGTACGGTATCAAGCCGGGTGCGACCCGTGTCGACCTTGACGGCAACCCGTGCGGTGAGCTGGACGAGCAGCACGTAGAACATGCGCGTAAGCAGCTTGAAGAAGCCAAAGCTCGCGTGCAGGCACAGCGTGCAGAACAGCAGGCGAAAAAACGCGAAGCCGCAGCGGCAAACGGTCAGGAAGACGCCCCTCGTCGCGAGCGTAAACCGCGCCCGGCACCGCGTCGTACTGAAAATAACGATCGCAAACCGCGTGCTGACAAACCAGCAGCTAAAGCCCCACGTGCGCCGCGCGAAGAGCCGCGCCACACCCCAGTTTCTGACATCAATGCGCTGAGCGTAGGTCAGTCTCTGAAGGTGAAAGCGGGTAACAACGCGATGGACGCCACCGTACTGGAAATCACCAAAGATGGCGTTCGTGTACAGCTGACTTCTGGTATGTCAATGATTGTACGCGCAGAACACTTGTTGTTCTGAAACGGAGGCCGAGCCTGGCATGAACACTTTTTTTAAGCTCACCGCGCTGGCTGGCCTGTTTGCTATAACAGGCCATGCTTTCGCTGTGGACGATATTACGCGTGTTGATCAAATTCCGGTTCTCAAGGAAGAGACTCAGCACGCGACGGTGAGTGAGCGCGTGACGTCGCGCTTTACTCGTTCGCACTATCGTCAGTTCGATCTCGATCAGGCCTTTTCGGCCAAAATCTTTGACCGTTATCTGAACTTGCTGGATTACAGCCATAACGTACTGCTGGCCAGCGATGTCGAACAGTTCGCTAAACGCAAATCCGAAGTGGGTGATGAGCTGCGCTCCGGAAAACTCGATCTGTTCTACGATCTGTACAATTTATCGCAAAAGCGCCGTTTTGAGCGTTATCAATACGCGCTGAAAGTGCTGGAACGTCCGATGGACTTCACCGGCAACGACACCTTTAATCTGGACCGCAGCAAAGCGCCATGGCCGAAAGACGAGGCTGAACTGAATGCGCTGTGGGACGGAAAAGTCAAATATGACGAACTGAGCCTCAAGCTCACAGGCAAAGACGAGAAAGAGATCCGTGAGACGTTAAACCGTCGCTACAAGTTCGCTATTCGTCGTCTGGCGCAGACCAACAGTGAAGATGTTTTCTCGCTGGCGATGACCGCGTTTGCGCATGAAATTGATCCGCACACCAATTATCTCTCTCCACGTAACACCGAACAGTTCAATACCGAAATGAGCCTGTCTCTGGAAGGTATCGGTGCTGTGCTTCAGATGGACGATGACTACACCGTAATCAACTCCATGGTGGCTGGTGGCCCTGCATCGAAAAGCAAAGCGATCAGCGTAGGCGACCGTATTGTCGGTGTGGGCCAAACCGGAAAGAGCATGGTGGACGTGATTGGCTGGCGTCTTGATGACGTTGTTGCGCTGATCAAAGGGCCGAAGGGCAGCAAAGTTCGCCTGGAGATCCTGCCTGCCGGTAAGGGGACCAAAACCCGTATCGTTACTCTGACTCGTGAGCGCATCCGTCTGGAAGATCGCGCGGTGAAAATGTCGGTGAAAACCGTGGGTAAAGAGAAGGTTGGCGTTCTGGATATCCCAGGTTTCTACGTCGGCCTGACCGATGATGTGAAAGTGCAGCTCCAGAAGCTTGAAAAGCAGAATGTCAGCAGCGTGATCATTGACCTGCGCAGCAACGGCGGCGGGGCATTGACCGAGGCCGTCTCGCTTTCCGGGCTGTTTATCCCGTCTGGCCCGGTGGTACAGGTGCGCGATAACAACGGTAAAGTGCGTGAAGATGCCGATACCGATGGCGTGGTCTACTACAAGGGGCCGCTGGTGGTGCTGGTCGATCGCTTCAGTGCCTCTGCATCGGAAATCTTCGCTGCTGCCATGCAGGATTACGGCCGGGCGTTAATCGTCGGCGAACCGACGTTTGGCAAGGGCACCGTTCAGCAGTACCGCTCTCTGAACCGTATTTATGACCAGATGCTGCGCCCTGAATGGCCTGCGCTGGGCTCAGTACAGTACACCATTCAGAAGTTTTACCGCGTCAACGGCGGCAGTACGCAGCGCAAAGGCGTGACGCCGGATATCATGATGCCGACAGGTACCGAAGAGACGGAAACGGGCGAGAAGTTTGAAGATAACGCGCTGCCGTGGGATAGCATTGATGCCGCGACATTCGTGAAATCGGGTGATATGAAACAGTTCGGACCGGAACTGCTGAAAAATCACAACGATCGCATCGGGAAGGATCCGGAGTTCCAGTACATCATGAAGGACATCGCGCGTTTTAACGCTCTGAAAGCGAAACGGAACATTGTGTCTCTGAACTACGCTCAGCGTGAGAAAGAGAACAATGAAGATGACGCGACACGTCTGGCGCGTATCAACGATCGCTTCAAACGTGAAGGCAAGCCTCTGCTCAAAAAACTGGACGATCTGCCTAAGGATTACCAGGAGCCCGATCCGTATCTGGACGAGACGGTGCATATCGCGCTTGATCTCGCGAAGCTGGAAAAAGAGAAACCTGCCCTGCAACCTGCTCCGACAAAATAATCCCCCAACAGGCACAAGAAATTGTGCCTGTTTCTTTTTGTTCTTCTTCCTTCCGTCAGGCAGATTTCCAATTGTGTAAAGTTGTGTCTTTCTGGTGACTTACGCCGTCTGGATGCTTGAAAATAGCCGTAATACCCATACGATGTGGGTAATCGCATAGTGCGTTTTGTTAAACTGAGGTTAAAAGAATATTATGATGCGAATCGCGCTCTTCCTGCTCACCAACCTGGCGGTGATGGTGGTATTCGGGCTGGTGCTAAGCCTGACGGGAATTCAGTCGAGCAGCGTTCAGGGTCTGTTGATTATGGCGCTGCTGTTTGGTTTCGGTGGCTCTTTCATTTCACTGCTGATGTCGAAGTGGATGGCATTGAAATCTGTGGGCGGTGAAGTTATTGAGCAACCGCGTAACGATATGGAGCAGTGGCTGATTAGCACGGTTGCTCAGCAGTCGAAGCAGGCGGGCATTGCCATGCCGCAGGTAGCCATCTACCACGCGCCGGATATCAACGCGTTTGCTACTGGTGCGCGTCGTGACGCGTCCCTGGTGGCCGTCAGCACCGGTCTGCTGCAAAACATGAGCCGTGACGAAGCAGAAGCGGTTATTGCTCACGAGATCAGCCACATCGCTAACGGCGATATGGTCACCATGACCCTGATCCAGGGCGTGGTGAACACCTTCGTAATCTTTATTTCCCGTATTCTGGCGCAGATTGCTGCCGGGTTTATGGGTGGCAACCGTGATGAGGGTGAAGAGAGCAACGGCAACCCGCTGATCTATTTTGCTGTTTCAATGGTGCTGGAGCTGGTGTTCGGTATCCTGGCAAGCATCATTACCATGTGGTTCTCCCGTCATCGTGAGTTCCACGCGGATGCCGGTTCCGCGAAACTGGTGGGTCGTGAGAAGATGATTGCTGCGCTGCAACGTCTGAAAACCAGCTACGAGCCGCAGGAAGCAAACAGCATGATGGCCTTCTGCATCAACGGCAAGTCAAAGTCGCTGAGCGAGCTGTTTATGTCTCACCCGCCGCTGGATAAACGTATTGAAGCGCTGCGTAGCGGCGAATACCTGAAGTAACGTAATCGGGTTGAAAACAACCGGGCAGGAGTCCTTCTCCGCCCGGTTTTTTTATGCCTGTGCCTTTGGCTGGGTGACACGTAGACCGCTAATGACAGCCGCGAGGGTCGCCAGGGTCCCTGCGGTAATCAGCGCAACGTGTGTCGCATTCTGCCCGGCCAGGTTAAACATCAAGGCCACCAGTGCGGCCCCGGTGCTTTGCCCTAACAGTCTTGCCGTGCCCAGCATCCCGCTGGCGCCACCGCTGCGATGACGTGGAGCAGAGGTGATAATCGTGTGGTTATTAGGGGAC
Organism: Enterobacter cloacae complex sp. IR5403; assembly: GCF_049238705.1. NCBI lineage: Bacteria > Pseudomonadati > Pseudomonadota > Gammaproteobacteria > Enterobacterales > Enterobacteriaceae > Enterobacter > Enterobacter cloacae complex sp. IR5403. The sequence continues at coordinate 231,537 of NZ_JBMKHP010000006.1, forward strand.
TGGAACAGACCAAAACCGGCCCCACACAGGATCATGCGCCAGATAATATCCAGATCCCCCGGCGAGGCGGGCAGGAGCGCCAGTGCAAATAGGCCCACCGCCATGACGACCAGTCCAATCGCCCCCAGAAGCCCGGCGTGGACGCGCTCAATAAGGTAACCGGCCAGCGGGGCCATCACCATGGTTGCCAGAGGCCAGGGCGTGAGCAGCAAGCCTGTCTCCACTTCTGAACGGCCAATCACGCTCTGCAAAAAGAACGGCAGCGCAACCAGCGCCAGCATCTGGGCGCAGAACGAGCAAATGGAGGTACAAATGGATAGCGAAAACAGCGGAATACGCAGCAAATCCACCGGCAGTAACGGCACGGGCAGCGCCAGCTGACGTCGTACAAAGAAAAAGCCGATGATAAGCATGGCAACGATTTCTGCGGTAATGAGCGACAGAGACTGCCCCTGCGCAAATCCGCTCAGCGCGGTAATCAGCAGGCCAAAGGTCAGCGCGTTCATCACGGCGCTGGGCAGATCGAAACGTGGCATGGTGCTTTTCGGACCATTTTCCGGAAGATAGCGCAGGGCGAAGAAGATCGCCACAATGCCCAGCGGCACGTTAATGGCAAACAGCCACTGCCACGAGGCAACGGACAGGATGGCGGCGGCAATCGTCGGCCCGGCGGCGGACGACACGGCCACAATAAAGGAGTTAATGCCCATCCCGCGCCCCAGGTGGCGGTGAGGGTAGATAAGCCGTATCAGGGCCGTGTTCACGCTCATTAGCGCCGCCCCGCCAAAACCCTGGGCGATACGCGCCAGCGTAAGGGTGTGCAGTGAATCTGAAAGGGCACAGAAGAGCGAGGTGAGGGTAAAGACCACCAGCCCGCACTGGTAAACCCGGCGATAACCAAACATATCACCCAGGAAAGAGAGCGACAGAAGAGAAATCACAATCGCTATCTGGTACGCGTTGACAATCCAGATAGAGCTGGCCGGCGAAGCATTCAGGTCTTTGGCAATGGTCGGAAGAGCCACGTTGGCAATCGCACCGTCAAGGACAGCCATCGAAATACCGATGACAATAGTGGCAATTGCCCCGTACCGCTGCGGTAAGGGCAGGCCATCAGAAACGTTTTTTTGCATGGGAAAAGAATGACTCAGCGTGAAATTATTTTCAGAGTAACTATTTTAGCATCGTTATTTCGGTTTTATGTCGCAGATTTGTAACGAAGTAAACCCAGATAGATTGCAGCACGCATCACACGAATTTATAATAAAAACCGGTTCTGATTTTTATAAAACACTCTCCATGAGGTGATAAATGGCAATCGCAGATTTGGATAAGCAGCCAGATTCTGTTTCTTCCGTGCTGAAGGTGTTTGGCATCTTGCAGGCGCTCGGAGAAGAGCGTGAAATTGGTATTACAGAGTTGTCGCAGCGTGTGATGATGTCGAAAAGCACCGTTTATCGCTTTTTGCAGACGATGAAATCATTGGGTTATGTCGCGCAGGAGGGAGAATCAGAAAAATATTCTCTGACCCTGAAACTGTTTGAACTGGGTGCCCGCGCCTTGCAGAACGTGGATCTGATCCGCAGCGCTGACATTCAGATGCGTGAACTTTCACGACTGACGAAAGAGACAATTCACCTCGGTGCGCTGGATGAAGACAGCATTGTTTACATCCACAAAATTGACTCCATGTACAACCTGCGCATGTATTCACGCATCGGTCGTCGTAACCCGCTCTACAGCACCGCAATTGGTAAAGTACTGCTGGCCTGGCGCGATCGCGAAGAGGTGAAGCAGATCCTTGACGGGGTGGAGTACAAACGCAGCACCGACCGCACCATTACCAGTACGGATGAGCTGCTGAGCGTGCTGGATAACGTGCGTGAGCAGGGTTACGGGGAAGATAACGAAGAGCAGGAAGAGGGACTGCGTTGCATCGGTGTACCGGTATTTGACCGCTTCGGCGTTGTCATTGCGGGCCTGAGTATTTCGTTCCCAACGCTGCGTTTCTCTGAAGAGCGTCTTCATGAATATGTGGCGATCCTGCATACCGCAGCGCGCAAAATTTCAGAGCAGATGGGCTATAACGATTATCCGTTCTGATCGACGCTTCCAATAAAAACGCCGCAACAATGCGGCGTTTTTGTAAGCGAAATTCAGCGCTGATTAACCGTTATCAATCACATCAGACGATTTACGCAGCACGGGGCAGTTGGTTAACCCGATGATCCCGCTGTCGGAATGGATGTACTGAGCCGTGCTTACCCCCCGGGCGGTAAGATATTTACACTGGATACCCAGACCCGCGGCATTTTCTTTGCTCCCCATTAATACGCCGTACCCACTTAATAACAGGCCGATCCACACAATGGCCAGTACAATTACTGTACGAATAAGTAAACGCATCGCTGCCTCTTTTTTCTTTGTTGTCATGGAGTAAGCGTAACGGGTTTACGCAGTGAAACAAGTGCACGATTCCGAAAAGCGTCTGTTGAAGGTACAGTTAGCCCCTGTTTAAGATAACCGTGATAACCTGGCTGCATCAGGTCATAAGACGGAGTGTGGAGTGAAAAAAATACGCTGGGTAATTCTGATTATAGTGTTGATAGCATGCGTGGTGCTGTGGACGCAGACTATCAATGTGATGTGCGATCAGGATGTACAGTTCTTTAGCGGCATTTGTTCAATCAATAAGTTTATCCCCTGGTAGAGGCCATTTTTACGCTGAGTGATGTCCTTACGTGGCGGCAGTGGTAAAATGACCGTTTTTACTGAGGTGGTGAAATGGGTGAGTTACTGAATTCGGGGCTGCTGAGCATTGCATCCCTGGTAATGTCTTTGGTGGTGCTGGTCGTTGGGCTGGTGCTGTGGTTCTTCGTTAACCGCGCCAGCTCCCGCACAAACGAGCAGATTGAACTGCTGGAAGCATTGCTCGATCAGCATAAACGGCAGACTGCGTTGCTGCGTCGTCTGTGCGAAGCCAACGAGCCGGAGGAGAAAGCGGTACCGAAGGACGCTGTTGCTCAACAACAGGACGAGGAAGACTTCATTCGCCTGGTAGCCGAACGATAGTCTGCCCGGAAAGGGAGGTGGCCTGACGTACGGTGTAAATCCCCTCCCTTATCAAATGTGATCCACACCATCCCAACATATAATTAAGCAGCAGTTAACTATTGTTTCAGCATACTGAAAACTGGCGAATATTTATCCTTATTCAATAATTACCGTTTCGTTGAATAAAATGTGTGTTTTATCTTTCCTGAAGTGTTTTATTTTTATCGAAACGTTTTGCTTGCCTTGTTTTGAGGCAGAGTCATAAAAATTTCATTATTTTGGTGCAGAATAACGCTAATTAAATGGTGGATTTTAATACAATTAGCAAAATGTAATTAACATCGTATATTCCCCTGACACATGTCGGTGCGTTGCAATGTTTTCAGCATAACTTTTCACAAAATGTTCTAACTCAGTCATTCTTTTAAAGAAAATCAGGGATTGGGATGGACGCTTTGAAATGATTGAGCTATGTTTAAAAAGTCTTTGATTACAGGGCGCGGCAACGCACCCTGCGGGCAGTGAGGTCAGGTGGCGCTTCATTTGACAATTCGCATAACTGTGCAGATTGTTATGGAGTAACACCTGAATTTGTGCGGCGGATCGAGACACGTTTAAAAATGGCTTGCCATATTAAACGTTGTGTGTGATAACACGTTTTGGGTCAAACGAGGTACAGTTCTGTTTATGTGTGGCATTTTCAGTAAAGAAGTCCTGAGTAAACACGTTGTCGTTGAATACCGCTTCTCTGCCGAACCTTATATTAGTGCCTCAAGCAGTAATGTCTCAGTTTTATCTATGTCAAAGCCCGCGGGCTAAGAAAACACTCTAAGGAATTTTGCAAATGGCAAAGATTAAAGGTCAAGTTAAGTGGTTCAACGAGTCTAAAGGTTTTGGTTTCATTACTCCTGCTGACGGCAGCAAAGACGTGTTCGTACACTTCTCTGCAATCCAGGGTAACGGCTTCAAAACTCTGGCTGAAGGCCAGAACGTTGAGTTCGAAATTCAGGATGGCCAGAAAGGCCCAGCTGCGGTTAACGTAACTGCTATCTGATCGAATCACTGCTGACTGAAGCGCTCAGCGCTTCGATCTCAGACATAAGCCTCGCCGATGCGGGGCTTTTTTATTCGCTTATTTTTCAAAATATTACGTAATCCTCCGCTGTTATTATCTTGTTGCAAACCCGCGAGATTATTAGCATTGTTTTCCCGCCTTATTATCTGCTTTTCCCGTTAAATCAGGGCGTTGATCAACAGCCCTGGGGTTAAGGTGAAAAAAAAGACAATAACCACCACCGGAAACTTTACTCCGGCACGTTTTGCACTTCTGTGTCTCGCTATCTTTTGTAGTCTTGCGTTTCTGCTGGGCCGCGTGGCGTGGCTGCAAATTATCAAACCGGATAATCTGGTGAAGCAGGAGGATATGCGCTCCCTGCGCGAAGTGGCGATAGACGCCCCGCGTGGGATGATTGTGGACCGTGAAGGGCGACCCCTTGCGGTGAGCGTACCTGTCCAGGCCGTCTGGGCCGATCCCAAAACAGTGCTGGAAAAAGGGGGGATCGGTTATGACTCGCGCTGGCAGGCCCTGGCAAATGCCTTACACCTTTCTCTGAGCACGCTCGCATCGCGCATCAACAGTAACCCGCACGGGCGATTTATTTACCTTGCCCGTCAGGTTGATCCCGCCCAGGCAAAGTGGATCGATAAGCTGCGTCTTCCCGGTATCAACCTTCGCGATGAGTCCCGCCGCTTTTATCCTGCCGGGCACGTGGCGGCGAACCTGATTGGCTTCACCAATATTGATGGTCAGGGCATTGAGGGCGTCGAGAAAAGCTTCAATACGCAGCTTACCGGTAAGGCAGGTGTGCGGCTGGTCAGGAAAGATCGCTACGGACATGTGGTGGAGAACCTCACGGAGGTGGCTCCCGTACCGGCACATAATATCCAGCTGAGTATCGATGAACGCCTGCAAACTATCACCGAAGACGCGCTGGATAATGCCGTGGCGTGGAACAAAGCCGAATCAGGCGCGTCGGTGCTGATTAATATCCAGACGGGCGAAATTCTGGCAATGGCGAGCTTCCCCGACTTCAACCCCAACAACCGGGAAGGGGCAACGCTGGATGATTTTCGCAATCGCGCGATCAGCGACACCTTTGAACCTGGCTCGACCGTTAAGCCTCTGGTGCTGATGACGGCGCTACAGCAGGGGCTGGTACAGCCTGACAGCGTCATAGACACGCATCCCTACACCATTGATGGTCATCGTATTCGTGATGTGGGCTACTACCCCGAGCTGACGATGACCGGGATCCTGCAAAAATCCAGTGACACGGGCGTGTCGCGTCTTTCGCTGGCGATGCCCGTGCAACGGTTGCTGGATACCTATAAACACTTTGGTTTTGGCGAGAGTACCGGGCTTGGCTTAACGGGAGAAAGCGCAGGTTTACTGCCGCAGCGAAAATTCTGGAGCCAGTTAGACCGGGCGACCTTTGCCTTTGGGTATGGCCTGATGGTCACCCCCCTCCAGCTGGCGCATGTGTATGCCACCATCGGCAGCTATGGCATTGAACGTCCTCTGTCCATCACCCGAATCGACCCGCCGGTGATTGGCAAGCGGGTGATGCCCGAGGAAATTGTTCACGAGGTGGAGCACATGATGGAGAGCGTTGCGTTACCCGGCGGTGGCGGGATCAAAGCGGCGGTGCGCAACTATCGCGTGGCGATAAAAACCGGAACGGCCAAAAAAATCGATGAACACGGTAAGTATGTGGATAAATACGTCGCCTATACCGCAGGCGTTGCGCCTGCCAGCGATCCCCGTTTTGCGCTGGTGGTGGTGATCAACGATCCGCAAAACGGTGCCTATTACGGCGGGGCCGTTTCCGCGCCCGTGTTCAGCGAAATTATGGGTAACGTTCTGCGCCTGGAAAACGTGAAGCCAGACGGGCTGCCGGCAGATTCTGACCATCTGATCGTGATGCATCACCCAGCCGTTTATAACCCTGGCGAATAGCGGTACACTTCGCCTTTTGGTTTACGCCCTGGAGCTGTCATGTCTTTCAGTTGTCCCCTTTGCCACGCGCCGCTGACGCGCGCGGAGAAAACGTTTATCTGTCCACAGGGACATCAGTTTGACCGGGCGAAAGAGGGCTATGTAAATCTTCTGCCGGTACAGCACAAGCGCTCCCGGGACCCGGGTGACAGCGCGGAGATGATGCAGGCGCGCCGGGCGTTTCTCGATGCCGGGCACTATCAACCGCTCAGGGATGCCGTTGTCGCCTTACTCCGTCAACATCTGACAGAAGGCGCATCCGCCATGCTGGATATCGGCTGCGGCGAAGGTTACTACACCGCCACGTTTGCTGACGTGGCGGCTGAGAAGGGTGCCGAAACTTACGGGCTGGACGTGTCGAAAGTGGCTATCCGTGCGGCAGCCAAACGCTACTCAGCGGTAACGTTCTGCGTGGCCTCCAGCCACCGCCTGCCGTTTGAGGAAGCGAGTATGGACGCCGTGGTGCGTATCTATGCGCCGTGCAAGGCAGAGGAGCTGGCGCGCGTCGTTAAGCCCGGCGGCTGGGTTATCACCGTCACGCCAGGGCCGCGTCATCTGCTGGAGCTAAAAGGGCTGATCTATGATGAAGTTCTCCTGCATGCGCCGCACTCTGAACAGCTGGCGGGCTTTGCGTTGAAGCAGGCGCAGTCGGTCGCGTATGAAATGACGTTGCAGGGAAGTGAAGCGGTGGCGTTACTGCAAATGACGCCGTTTGCGTGGCGGACAAAATCAGAGGTGTGGGAAACGCTGGCAGCGCAGTCAGAATTTCGCTGCCAGACGGATTTCAGCATCCATTGCTGGCAGCGCGAAGGTTAACCCGCGAAATGTGCCCAAAGGATTTGGGCACCAATCCCGATCAACACAATACCGCCCAGAATTTCGGCGCGTTTGCCTAACAGCGGGCCAATGAACCGACCCACCATCATCCCCAGCGTTGACATGATCAGCGTGGCGCAGCCAATCGCCAGCGCGGTGGTGATAATATTGACCTGCAAAAATGCCAGACCAACACCCACGGCCATTGCATCCAGGCTGGTTGCGATGGCGGTTGTCACCAGAAGCCAGAAGCCATGGCGTTGCAGCGGCGCATCGTCTTCATCGCCGTTGCCTCGAAAACCTTCAATTACCATGCGTCCGCCGAGGAACACCAGCAGCACGAAAGCAATCCAGTGATTCCACTCCAGCACAAACTGGCTGGCGAGCATCCCCAGACCCCAGCCGATAAGCGGCGTCAGCGTTTCGATAGCGCCAAAGATGAGACCGGTACGCAGGGCTTCGGAAAATTTAGGTTTATGGAGGGTGGCGCCTTTACCAATAGAGGCGGCAAATGCGTCCATGGACATGCCAAAAGCCAGAAGGATCGTAGCGGAGATATTCATAAGAGCGTCCAGACCGGGGATATCCATATGACACATCACTGCCCCCAGTAAACAGCAGTTGATGTATCTATGGTCTCGCCTGATCGCTTTGGCACAGTAAGTGTGCTGAAAACAATCCGTACGCGCCACGTTTTTCAACGAGTATGTTGACACGTACATTTCCCGCAGGCAGGAAATCGGCTACTCCCCAACGACGGGCGCAACCTTAACATATTTTGAGAATATAAAACAACAACGAAGATGGCTTTATATAGCCACTATATTGATAACGATTTTCATTTAGATTTATGCGTGAAAATATCGTTAATAAATATAAGTTAATTAACAGAGGAGATATAGCACCGGCTATATTGCTGGTTCAAGAATAATGCAATATATAGCCGATGCTATAATGCTAACTCATTGAGTTTTGACGAGTAATTTGTATATCTTTTCCAGGTCATCAATATTTTTGACCTGGATGAGCAGGCGGCGTTGTTCTAATTGCATCACCAGAACGCCGTCTTCGGATAAATTCATCTCTTTAATGCGGTTATATTCTATCCAGACATTGGCGAAGAAGAATCCGTGTTTTTTAAAAATGAGTTTTGGCGAGCGGATCCAGAACAGGTAAATCGCCATTAATGCCAGCGCACATAATAACCATGTGGTTAATATTGCGCCGTGGCTGGTCACATTATTGTAAATCAGGATGACTACCAGACCGGCGAAGATAAACGCATCAATGCGTCCACGGCGTAAGAGGGGAAGGGTCAGCAGCGTCTCGCCGTGGCGGCGAGGCATAATGAACTCGTCATAGATCGCGTAAGCCAGAAGGGCAACAATAAACAAAACCAGTACGGTGTCCGTGACAGTCATTCATCCTCCAGATAAAAAGACCGGGGGCAAGCCCCCGGTCGGTAACGCAGTTTATTACAGACCCAGCAGGCCGACGGCGTAGCCCGCGATACCGATGACGAAGAAGCCAACGATGATCCACAGCGGGTTCACTTTCTTACGCAGCAGCCACATACAGGCGAAGGTTAACAGCAGCGGTACCAGGCCCGGCATCAGCTGGTCCAGAATGGTCTGCACGGTGGTAACGCGTGTCTGACCATCCTGACCGGTGATCGTCGATACCACCAGCGGGATGTTCACGTGCGTCCACTTGTTAACCAGCGCCCCCATTACAAACAGGCCGAGGATTGACGCCCCCTCAGTCAGTTTTTGCAGGAAGCCGCCGCCCATATCCTTAACGATATCCACCCCTTTACGGTAACCGTACGCCACGCCGTAGTAACGGGTCAGCAGACGCACCGCGTTGAACAGGATGAAGAACAGTAGAGGACCGAGCAGGCTGCCGCTCATGGCGATCCCGGCGCCCAGCGCCGCAAAGACCGGACGCACGGTACCCCAGAAGATCGGGTCGCCCACGCCTGCCAGCGGCCCCATCAGACCAACTTTGATACCGTTGATAGCACCATCGTCGATCTCAGCTCCGTTCGCACGCTGCTCTTCCATCGCCAGCGTCACGCCCAGAACCGGCGCCGCAACATAAGGATGGGTGTTGAAGAATTCCAGGTGACGCTTAATTGCCTGACGGCGTGCTTCGTTGTTTTCCGGATACAGGCGTTTGATGGCCGGCACCATGGAGAAGCAGAAGCCGAGCGCCTGCATACGTTCGAAGTTCCATGAACCCTGAAACAGGTTAGAACGGATGAACACGCCACGAATATCACCCGGAGTGAGTTTTTTCTCAGTGGTAGTTTTTGTCATATCAACCATTTCGCTCACCTGTTAGTCCAGTTCGTTATCGAGATCGTTGTTACCAGCAGCCTGCGCAGGGGCACCCGCGACACGGTTGTATTTCGGGCTGAGCTGGATATAAAGAATCGCCATCACCGCACCAATCACACCCAGCGCAACCAGGTTGAAGTTGGTGAACGCAGCGGTAACAAAGCCGAGGTAGAAGAATGGCATCAGGTAGCCCGCGCGCATCATGTTGATGACCATCGCATAACCGACCACCACGATCATACCCCCGGCGATATTCAGACCGCTGGTGACCACTTCAGGGATCGCATTCAGCATGCTCTGAACTTCGCTGGTACCGACAGAGATCGCCACGATAACCGCAGGGATCGCGATACGCATCGCTTGCAGGAACAGGGAAGAAACGTGGATCCAGGAGAGCGCGGTGAGGTTGCCGTTTTCGGCCGCCTTATCCGCCGCGTGCTGGAAGGCAACGGTGATAGTACGGACGATAATGGTCAGCACCTGACCCGCTGCGGCCAGCGGGATGGCCAGCGCGATACCGGCACCAATACTCTGATGACCAGCGATAACCAGAACGGTTGAAATAATGGACGCCAGCGCAGCATCTGGCGCAACTGCCGCACCGATGTTCATCCAGCCGAGGGCGATCATTTCCAGGGTACCACCGATGATGATACCGGTTTTCATGTCACCGAGAACGGCGCCAATCAACGTACAGGCCACCAGAGGGCGGTGGAACTGAAATTCATCAAGTACGGACTCCATACCCGCAATACATGCGACGATGAACACCAGCACAATCTGAAGAGTAGTAATCTCCATTGCACTTCTCCTATTACATAAGCTCTATATGAAAAACCGGCCCGGGCTTATTTCCCCACTTTGCCGATCAAATCCATCATTTTCAGTTTCTGATCCGTGGAAACCTTACGGGCTTCCAGTTCGATACCGCGTGCATTCAGTTTGTTGAAGGCCTCGATATCTTTCGCATCCACTGAAATCGCGTTGTTGACCTGCGTTTTGCCCTGACGGAATGCCATACCGCCAATGTTAACGGAGGTGATTTTCACGCCGCCTTCAACAATGCGTTCGACGTCTGTCGGGTTGGTGAAGAGAAGCATCACGCGCTCACCCGCATATTTCGGGTTGTTGTAAACGCGGATCATTTTGGCGACATCCACGACGTGCGCGGTGACGCCCGGCGGTGCAACCTGGGTAAGAAGGGTTTTACGGACAGTGTCGGCGGCCACTTCGTCACTGACCACGATAATGCGTTGTACGTTGGTCTCTTTGGTCCAGCGTGTCGCCACCTGGCCGTGGATCAAACGGTCATCAATACGCGCAAGGCCGATAACCATGTAATCGTTCGGACCCATTGGCTTCGCCGGTGCTGCCGCCCTTGGCGCAGCAGGGGCGGGGGCAGGGGCAGGGGCAGGTTTTTCAACCGGCTGCGCTTTCAGCGCCTTCACGCCTTCGCGACCGGTTTCCACCGCCAGCGCCACCAGTTCATCAAAACCTGGATTGTCGTCACGCGCCATCAAGGTTTCCACCAACATCGGAATATTCACCCCGGCGACGACTTCATAATGCTCTTTATCGACGACAATGCGGCTGGCAGCGTTGAACGGGCTGCCGCCCCATGTATCCACGAGAAACAGCACGCCTTTGCTGGTATCCAGCTTCTCAAGCTGAGCAGTGTATTTTTCAATCAGCGTCTCGGCATTTTCACCGGGAACGAAATCGATCCAGCCGACGTTTTCCTGCTCGCCCAACAGCATTTCTGCCGTTTTGAGTAACTGCTCCGCAGCCCAACCATGTGTGCCTATGACAATAGCAATGGTCACTTGCTACCTCCTTTTATTATCATTTATACGTCTGCCAGGCAGGCGTACTGAGAATCGTATTGGCGAACCGAATCGATTCAGATAAGGGTTAGAGTTCAAAAAACTAAGACTTCCGCGAATTATTTTAGATAGTGAAAAAATAATTTATGTGATGAAGATCCGTAATTTAGCCACGCCTTACAGATTTTTCTCTAAGATAATCCGCGTGTGTTACAGAAGTTTGCAAAGGAACGTAAATCTTTGCTAAAAACCAATTGTCTCTGATATGTTTAGCGTCCGTTTAATTATTCAGGAGTATAGGGCTACAGCCCACTATATGGACCGTCACCGACGTCAGTCATCTTCCAGGCCATTCCGCGCCTTAATCACCGGCGATCTTCGCCACGCATCGACTCTCATTCCCTTTGAAATGCCCGACATTAGCGGGGCACCGTTTTGTCATTCCTTTAGCAGGAGCGTGTCATGGAATTCTTAATGGACCCGTCAATCTGGGTAGGCTTGCTTACGCTGGTCGTGCTGGAGATCGTTCTCGGTATTGATAACCTGGTGTTTATCGCCATCCTCGCGGATAAGCTGCCGCCGAAACAGCGTGATAAAGCCCGTCTGATCGGCCTCTCGCTGGCGCTGATCATGCGTCTGGGCTTGCTGTCTGTGATCTCGTGGATGGTCACCCTGACGAAGCCCCTGTTCACCGTCATGGATTTTACCTTCTCCGGCCGCGATTTAATCATGCTGGTGGGGGGACTGTTCCTGCTGTTCAAAGCCACAACAGAGCTGCATGAACGGCTGGAGAACCGGCAGCATGATGATGGCCACGGTAAGGGTTACGCCAGCTTCTGGGTGGTTGTTCTCCAGATTGTGGTGCTTGATGCGGTCTTCTCACTGGATGCGGTGATTACGGCGGTCGGCATGGTAAACCATCTGCCGGTGATGATGGCGGCGGTGGTGATTGCGATGGCGGTAATGCTGCTGGCCTCGAAGCCGCTGACGCGTTTCGTCAACCAGCACCCGACGGTAGTGGTGCTGTGTCTGAGCTTCCTGCTGATGATTGGTCTGAGCCTGGTGGCAGAAGGTTTTGGCTTCCATATTCCGAAAGGCTACCTGTACGCCGCGATTGGCTTCTCGATTCTGATCGAGCTGTTTAACCAGATTGCGCGCCGTAATTTTATTAAGCAGCAGTCGAATCAGCCGCTGCGCGCCCGTACCGCCGATGCGATCCTGCGCCTGATGGGCGGCCGTCGCCAGGTGAACGTGCAGGCTGATAACGAGAACCGCAACCCGGTTCCGGTGCCGGAAGGCGCGTTTGTGGAAGAAGAACGCTATATGATCAATGGCGTGCTTTCGCTGGCTTCCCGCTCCCTGCGCGGCATTATGACGCCGCGCGGCGAAATCAGCTGGGTGGACGCCAACCTGAGCGTCGACGAAATTCGTCAGCAGCTGCTCTCTTCGCCGCACAGCCTGTTCCCGGTCTGCCGGGGTGAGCTGGATGAGATCATCGGTGTGGTACGCGCGAAAGAGATGCTGGTGGCGCTGGAAGAGGGCGTTAACGTCGAGGCCGTAGCGGCCGCGTCGCCCGCTATCGTGGTGCCTGAAACGCTGGATCCGATCAACCTGCTGGGCGTATTGCGTCGTGCCCGCGGGAGCTTTGTTATCGTCACCAACGAATTTGGTGTAGTACAGGGCCTGGTGACGCCGCTGGACGTGCTGGAAGCCATTGCCGGTGAATTCCCTGATGCGGATGAAACGCCGGAAATCGTTGCCGACGGTGACGGCTGGCTGGTGAAAGGCACCACCGACCTGCATGCGCTCTCGCACACGCTGGGCGTCGAAAACGTGGTCAATGATGATGAAGACATTGCCACCGTGGCGGGGCTGGTGATTGCCGTTAACGGGCAGATCCCGCGTATTGGTGATGTGCTGGAGCTGCCGCCGCTGCAAATTACCATCGTCGAAGCCAACGACTATCGCGTTGATATGGTGCGTATTGTTAAAGAGCACTCTGCACACGACGAAGAAGAGTAACGCTATCTAGCGTAACGGCAGTAAGGGCACGATGTGTCCGTTGTGACGGGCTGGCGGAGAGTGACTTTCCGCCAGCCATTTCGGAGACTCGCGCAGCGGCATTGGCCGCGCATACAAGTACCCCTGCAAAATATGTACGCTGTGACGGCGCAGGTAGCGTGACTGCTCCTCGGTTTCCACCCCTTCCGCAACCAGTTCAATATTCAGCCGCTGACCCAGCGCAATAATAATATCCGTTACCGTTGAGTTCACGGCGTCGGTGCCGATCGCGGTGGTGAAGGATTTATCGATTTTCAGCACATCCGGATGCAGTTTTTCTAGCCATGAAAGTGAACTGTTGCCGGTCCCAAAATCATCAATCGCAAGTTTCACCCCTTTGCGGTGCAGCTCACGCACGATGCGGTAATCTACATCCAGCAACGCATCGCGTTCGGTTAACTCGACGATCAACTGTTGTACAGGGTTGGCGTTAAACCAGATGCGGTTGAGATCCCGGATCAGCGTCGCGCGGCGAAAATGGCTGGCGGCCACGTTAATGCCGATATGGAAATCGCGCGAGGCCGGGAAATAGCCTATCTGCCGCACCGTTTCGCTGATGACGTAGCGGGTAAGCGGAACAATCAGGTTATGTTCTTCGGCCAGAGGGATAAAGACATCGGGCGAAATCCATCCCTGACGCGGGTTGTTCCAGCGCAGGAGGATCTCGACGCCGACGCATTCCCGGGTGCGGGCATTCACCAGCGGCTGGCAGAAGAGCTCAAACTCCCGGGCCGCAATTCCCATATTGATTTCCCAGGTGAAACTGATGCGCCGCGCGGTGGCGAGCCAGGCGATATAGCCCATCAGTAAGCTGAGCATCAACGCCAGCGGCAACTGGGTGGGCAGATTTTTCAACGCCATTTCGCCAGGCCCGGGGCCGCTCACCGTGACGCTGAAAGGGTAATGCTGTGACGATTGTTCCAGCAGGGAGGCGTTTTCATCGAAGGTCGGCGTAGTCGTCACCTGTTGCCCGTCGCGCAGGAAGTTATTTCCCACTCTCAGGACAACGTCGGTGATCTGCGGCCGCTGTGGCTCGAGAATCATTTTAGTGATGAGATCGATATTCACCACCTCCATCACTCCGTTGTTGCCATCGCCCGCAACGGGAGACCACTGAATCAGTACCGGGCTGCCTTTTACCAGCCACCGGTCGGTCAACAGCAGCAGCCTGGATTCACTGACTGGCAGCTCCGGCACAAACTCACTGACGGGCACATTACGGCTGCCAAAGACGCTTGAGCAATACAGTATTCCGTCTTGAATGAGGGCGATGGAGCGTACGGTCTGGAGGATCGCCGCCTGTTTTCGCAGGATCAGATTTGCTTCGGAACAGGGTATGCCAACCAGTGAAAGTAGCGTTTCCCGCTGGGCCTCTAACGAAAGAAGCACCTTATCAAGCGCACGCACGGTGTGGTGGGTAAAGTCGTGGATCCGATCCTGATTTATGTTGCGCTGTGAAATAAAGCGAATACCCAGCGTCAGGACGAGCGTAACGAGCGCAACCGTGACACAGACGATAACGCGTTTTCGGCGATAGTCTTTAATGATCGTTTGTGCAGTTTGCATGAACGGTCGCCTGTTAAGCACCGGCCGGAAAAGCCAGACGCAACAGTGACAGTGTAGTGGGGAATACGGGAAGCGACGAGACGAGAGGGGAAAATTCGCCCATCCGTTGCAGATGGGCGAAAGGAAGGCTTAGTCGCACTGCACCTTAATGGCCAGACCGCCGCGCGAGGTCTCACGGTACTTCGCGTTCATGTCCTTGCCGGTTTCGTACATGGTTTCAATAACCTTATCCAGCGACACGCGTGGCTCGCTGGTACGGCGCATCGCCATACGTGAGGCGTTGATCGCTTTGACGGAGGCGATGGCGTTACGCTCAATGCACGGCACCTGCACCTGACCGGCAACCGGGTCACAGGTCAAGCCGAGGTTGTGTTCCATGCCGATTTCCGCCGCCACGCAGACCTGCTCAGGGCTTGCGCCCAGCAGTTCTGCCAGACCCGCTGCCGCCATGGAGCAGGCCACGCCCACTTCACCCTGACAGCCTACTTCGGCACCAGAGATGGACGCATTCATTTTGTACAGTGCGCCGATAGCGCCTGCCGCGAGGAAATAACGGATATAGATGTCCGGCGTCACGGGCTCAATAAAGTGATCGTAATAGGCCAGCACCGCCGGAACGATACCGCACGCGCCGTTGGTTGGCGCCGTCACCACGCGACCACCCGCGGCGTTCTCTTCGTTAACCGCGAGGGCAAACATGTTCACCCAGTCGACCACGTTCATTGGGTCATTGGAGAACTTGTCGGTAGTGACCAGCATGCGGCGCAGAGCAGAGGCACGACGCGGCACGCGCAGTGGCCCAGGCAGAACACCCTCGGTGTTCATCCCGCGGTCAATACAGGCGCGCATGGTTTGCCACACGTTAGCAAAATAGTCTTCAATCTCTTTCTTGCTGTGCAGCGCCAGTTCGTTCTGCATCACCATGCCGGACAGGGACAGACCGGTCTCTTTGCAGTAGCCCAGCATCTCGGTGGCCGATTTAAACGGATAGGGCACATTGACGTCGCCCGCACTCTCTTTACCAAAGTGTTCTTCGTCAACGATAAAGCCGCCGCCGATAGAGTAGTAAGTTTTGCTGTAGATCTCTTTTTCGCCACTCCAGGCGTGGATGGTCATGCCGTTTTCATGCAGCGGCAGGTTGTCGCTACGAAAACGCATCCCGTCATCCTGCGGGAAGTCCACTTCGTGCTGACCGTTAGCCAGCAGCAGGCGTCCGCGCGTTTCCACGTCGCGGATAAATGCCGGAATGGCATCAATATCAACAGTGTCCGGCATATTGCCTGCCAGACCCATAATAATGGCGATATCGGTGTGGTGGCCTTTACCCGTTAATGACAGTGAACCGTAAACGTCTACGGCGACACGGGTAACGCTTTCCAGTAATCCTTTTTCGACCAGATCATCGACGAACTGTTTACCGGCCTTCATCGGCCCTACAGTGTGGGAAGAGGAAGGACCAATCCCCACTTTGAACATGTCGAATATACTAATCACTTTCACACTCCTGACAGGGTTACTGGGGTTCCAGTAACGATGTTATAACTGCGCATAGTGTAAGAGGGAACACCAACCTCGGCTTAACTATTCACATGAATTAAACTAATGGTTAACGATGGTTTTGCTAATAGCGCGACGCCGATCGCAAACCTGCCAGAAAAGGGTGGAATGTAAAGTATAGTCAAGGCTTCAGGCCGATTTGCAGGGCCAGCTCACGAATGATGCCTGCCGTCATGCCCCAGACAAAATAATGCTGATACCACGACAGCCAGACCCGATGATCGTGTCCGCGGCGGTGAATATCCAGCGGGTGATAGCGGCCCAGACGAAGGGCCTCTTCCAGCGGCATTTCGAACACCGCTGAAACTTCATCGACGCTGGCGTGATACTGAAGATCGGGCGGAATAATGCCAACGACCGGCGTGACCTGAAAACCGGTTACGCTGTCCACTGGCGGCAGCACGCCGATCACCTCGACCGTCTCCGGGGGGATCGCCACTTCCTCATGCGCTTCGCGCAGCGCGGCGGCAATCAGGGATGCATCGGTGCTGTCCACCGCGCCGCCCGGGAACGCAACCTGACCGGCGTGTTTTCGCATATGCGGTGAGCGCTGGGTAAGCAACAGACCCGGCTGCTCACGACGCACGACCGGGATCAGCACCGCCGCCTGACGTTGATTCAGCGTGGCGCGGTTAACCTGGGGCCGCAGAAGCTGAAAGCGCGACAGAAAATCATCCAGCGTCAGGTTGTCTTTCTTCACCGTGAGTTCTCCAGTTGTTTCAGGATACGATTCACTTTATCAAAGGTTTCCTGAAATTCCGCCTCCGCCTGGCTGTCGGCCACAATGCCACCGCCTGCGGAACAGTACAGGTTACCGTCGCAGGCCGTCAGGGTGCGAATAGTGATGCTGGTATCCATGGTGCCGCAGAGGCTCACATAGCCGATGCTGCCGCACCAGGCGTTGCGCCGATGCGGTTCCAGTTCGTCGATGATCTCCATCGCCCGGACCTTCGGCGCGCCGGTGATGGAGCCGCCCGGAAACGCGGCGCGGAGCAGATCGCAGGCGGTTCGTGAGGCTGGCAGGCGTGCGGTGATGGTGCTGACCAGATGATGCACCGCCGGGAATGGCTCCACGACGAACAGCTCCGGCACGCGCACGCTGCCCGGCTCGGCGACGCGGCCAATATCATTGCGCATCAGATCGACAATCATCAGGTTTTCAGCGCGATCTTTCGGCGAAGCTGCCAGCGTCTTCGCCTGCTGGCGGTCGGCGTCGGGGTTGGCAAGGCGCGGCAGGGTGCCCTTTATCGGGCGGGTCTGAATCATACCGTCAGCCAGGTGAATAAAACGCTCAGGCGAAAGGCTGAGGATGGCGCCGTGTTCAAGGCGTAAAAATGCGCTGAACGGGGCCTTATTGCTGGCATTGAGGCGGGTAAAAGCCTGCCATTCGTCTCCCTCGTACGCCGCCTGGAAACGCTGGGCAAGGTTGACCTGATAACAGTCGCCGCTGTGAAGATACGCCTGCACGCGGGAGAATTTTTCCGCGTATTCCTCCGCGCTCATGTTCGAGCGCCAGCCGGAGGTCAGCATAAAGCGTTCCGGGGTGGCGGGCCGTTGCGCCTCAAGCCAGGCCAGACGCGCCTGCACGTCCCGGTGGCTCAGCAGGGAAACCGTCTGCTTACGGTGATCCACGATCAGCGCCCAGTCATACAGCCCCACCGCCATATCCGGCAGGGAAATATCCGCCTGCGCATGCTCGGGCAGCGTTTCGAAACGGCGACCCAGATCGTAACCAAACAGGCCCAGCGCGCCCCCCTGGAAAGGCAGATCCGGATCCGGTGTGGCAGATAAGCCCAGAGCCTGGATCTCGTTCTGAAGCCGCATCAGCGGATCGTCCGTTGGCGACAGCGCATCGGTCGTCAGCGTTTTAACCGGGTCGGCCACCAGAATATCAAAGCGGCTGTAGGGGTGATTCGCATGGCCGGAGTGCAGCAGCATGGCAAAAGGAAGGTGGCTCAGACGGGCAAACCAGAACTCGGCGGCGTCTGCACGCCAGGGCAAGGTCATAACAGTGGGGAAGCGCATGTTCATGTATGGCATACTACCGGGCAGCGTGAAATAATTAGCGCGAATAATTTAGCAGGAGTTAACGATGTTTGCAGGTTTACCTTCTCTCAGCCATGACCAACAGCAGAAAGCCGTTGAACGTATTCAGGAGCTGATGTCCCAGGGGATGAGCAGCGGACAGGCAATTTCTCAGGTTGCGGAAGAACTTCGCGCCACCCATACCGGCGAGCGGATCGTGGCGCGCTTTGAGGATGAAGATGAAGAATAACCGGCTTACACTGCCGCGATAATCTTGATCTCAACCTTATATTCCGGTTTCATCAGCGTGGCCTGTACGGTGCAGCGTACAGGCGCGTGCCCCGCCACCACCCACGCATCCCAGGCTTTATTCATCGCCGCAAAATCGTCTTTATTCGCCAGAAAAATTGTCGCATCCAGAATGCGGGATTTATCGCTGCCCTGTTTTTCCAGTACGGCGTCGATCTGCGCCAGGGTGTTCGCGGTCTGCTCGAAGGCGTCAGCGTCCAGGTTGGCAGGGACGCCGGTGTAGTACAGCGTCTGGTTGTGGATCACCACATCAGACCAGCGGGCTTCGGCATCAATGCGCGTAATTGTCATAAACGTATCCTCGTTATCTTTCGTCGTCAGGCGGCAAGACTGCCATAATGTTCCGCCGTCGTCACTATTTGGGGTGGCACCGGAGAGAAGGGGCTGACATAATCCCTGTGCAAAAATACAGTGAGAGAACACCGTGGCAGACGATTTTTCCCCAGAAGGTCAGTTAGCACAGGCTATTCCCGGCTTTAAACCGCGCGAACCCCAACGTCAGATGGCGCATGCCGTTGCGCACGCTATCGACAAGGCGCAGCCGTTGGTCGTGGAGGCCGGTACCGGTACGGGGAAAACCTACGCTTACCTCGCTCCTGCGCTGCGGGCGAAAAAAAAGGTGATCATCTCTACGGGATCAAAAGCGCTCCAGGATCAGCTCTACAGCCGCGACTTACCCACGGTGGCGAAAGCGCTGAAATACAAAGGGCGTCTGGCCTTGCTGAAAGGGCGTTCTAACTACCTGTGTCTGGAGCGTCTTGAACAGCAGGCGCTGGCGGGCGGCGACCTGCCGGTACAAACCCTGAGCGATGTGATCGTCCTGCGCGCCTGGGCCAACCAGACGGAGGAGGGGGACATCAGCACCTGCGCGAGCGTGCCGGAAGACTCCCCAGCCTGGCCGCTGGTGACCAGCACCAATGACAACTGCCTCGGCAGCGACTGCCCGCTGTATAAAGACTGTTTTGTAGTGAAAGCGCGTAAAACCGCGATGGACGCCGACGTGGTGGTGGTGAACCATCACCTGTTTCTTGCGGATATGGTGGTCAAGGACAGTGGTTTCGGCGAGCTAATCCCGGAGGCGGAGGTGATGATCTTCGATGAAGCCCATCAGCTACCGGACATCGCCAGCCAGTATTTTGGTCAGTCGCTCTCCAGCCGTCAGCTTCAGGATCTGGCGAAAGATATTACCATCGCCTATCGCACCGAACTCAAAGATACCCAGCAGTTGCAGAAGTGCGCGGACCGCCTGGCGCAATGCGCACAGGACTTCCGCTTACAGCTTGGCGAGCCGGGCTATCGCGGCAACCTGCGCGAACTGCTCGCAGACAAAAATATCCAGCGCGCGCTGCTGCTGCTCGACGATGCCCTTGAACTCTGTTACGACGTAGCGAAGCTGTCCCTCGGACGTTCAGCGCTGCTGGACGCCGCCTTCGAGCGCGCCACGCTCTACCGTGGGCGGCTGAAGCGGCTGAAAGAGATCAACCAGCCGGGCTATAGCTACTGGTACGAATGTACCTCGCGCCACTTCACCCTGGCGCTCACGCCGCTGACCGTTGCCGATAAATTCAAAGAGGTGATGGCGCAAAAGCCCGGCACCTGGGTCTTTACCTCGGCCACGCTGTCGGTCAATGACGATCTGCACCACTTTACCGAGCGCCTCGGCATTGAGCAGGCGGAATCCCTGCTTCTGCCGAGCCCGTTCGACTATGAGAAACAGGCGCTGCTGTGCGTGCCGCGCAATCTGCCGCTGCCTAACCAGCCGGGCGCGGCGCGCCATCTGGCGGCCATGCTGAAGCCGATGATCGAGGCCAACAACGGGCGCTGCTTTATGCTCTGCACCTCACACGCCATGATGCGCGATCTGGCCGAGCAGTTCCGCGCCACCATGACACTACCGGTGCTGTTGCAGGGGGAAACCAGCAAAGGCCAGCTGCTCCAGCAGTTTGTCAGCGCCGGTAATGCCCTGCTGGTGGCGACCAGCAGCTTCTGGGAAGGGGTGGACGTGCGCGGCGATACGCTCTCGCTGGTGATTATCGATAAGCTGCCGTTCACATCGCCGGACGATCCGCTCCTGAAAGCGCGCATGGAGGATTGCCGTCTGCGCGGGGGCGATCCGTTCGACGACGTCCAGCTGCCGGACGCGGTCATCACGCTTAAACAGGGAGTAGGGCGACTGATCCGCGACGTCACCGACCGCGGGGTGCTGGTGATCTGCGACAACCGCCTGGTGATGCGTCCCTACGGCGCGACCTTCCTCGCCAGCCTGCCGCCCGCGCCGCGCACGCGGGATATTAAACGCGCGGTCCGCTTCCTGGCGAACCCGACGGCGGAGTAATTCTTCCCGGAGTGTGTTAAGATGCGCGCCATTTTGTGACTGACCATTGCGAGAGCGCGACGACTGATGCGAATTCTGGCTATTGATACCGCGACAGAGGCCTGTTCCGTTGCCCTGTGGAACGACGGTACGACTTTTGCTCATTTCGAAGAGTGCCCACGGGAACACACCCAACGTATTCTGCCCCTGGTAAAAACCATTTTAACCGAGGGCAACACCGCCCTGACTGACCTCGACGCGCTGGCCTACGGCCGTGGCCCGGGCAGCTTTACGGGCGTACGTATCGGGATAGGCATTGCGCAGGGGCTGGCGCTGGGCGCTGACCTGCCGATGATCGGCGTCTCAACGCTTGCGACCATGGCTCAGGGCGCCTGGCGCATGACCGGTGCCACCCGCGTGCTGGCTGCGATTGATGCCCGCATGGGGGAAGTCTACTGGGCGGAGTACACCCGTGACGAAAACGGCGTCTGGCACGGCGAAGAGACGGAAGCGGTGCTTAAACCTGACGCCGTCACCGGGCGCCTGAAACAGCTCTCCGGTGAGTGGGCGACGGTCGGAACCGGTTGGCCGGCATGGCCTGAGATGGCGAAGGACACCGGCCTTACGCTGGTGGACGGTAACATGCTCCTGCCCGCTGCAGAAGATATGCTGCCGATTGCCTGTCAGCTACTTGCCGCAGGAAAAACCGTGGCGGTTGAACACGCGGAACCGGTTTATTTACGAAACACCGTCGCGTGGAAGAAACTTCCTGGCCGCGCGTGAATCTCAGTAACAGGAACTGAGAAAAAGGAGTCGCATCATGGCGGTTCAGACTAAAGTTGTACGCTTTTTTATGGCAGGCGCGGTTGCCATAGCACTGAGCGGGTGCGTCACCGTTCCTGATGCGATCAAGGGCACCAGCCCGACGCCACAGCAGGATCTGGTACGCGTGATGAATGCCCCGGAGCTGTATGTCGGGCAGGAAGCGCGGTTTGGCGGCAAGGTGGTTGAAGTGCTAAACCAGCAGGGGAAAACCCGGCTGGAGATTGCCACCGTTCCGCTGGACGACGGCGCGCGGCCTGTTCTGGGTGAAGCCTCGCGCGGGCGGATCTACGCTGACGTCAGCGGCTTCCTCGATCCGGTAGATTTCCGCGGGCAGCTGGTGACCGTCGTCGGGCCGATTACCGGTTCGGTGGCGGGGAAAATCGGCAATACGCCATACAAATTTATGACCATGCAGGTGAACGGCTACAAACGCTGGCGTATCGCCCAGCAGGTGGTGATGCCGCCACAGCCTATCGATCCGTGGATGTGGGGTCCGCATCCGTATCGTTACGGCTACGGTGGCTGGGGTTGGTACAATCCAGGCCCTGCACAGGTTCAAACAATCGTAACTGAGTAACTTACTGTTATTGTTAGGAAAGAGACAGCGGCTCAGCCGCTGTCTCTGTTTTTTTACGGATAAAACGAAAAAAAAAGAGTGACGCGCTTCGCAACCTGCAATCTGAACAATTAATAAACTGGTACGCTGAGTTAATATAATGTTAACAAACTGTTTATTATCGGGGCTGTGATGACGACGAACACTCATTTCAGAGGTGATGCATTGAAAAAGGTTTGGCTTAACCGTTATCCCGCGGATGTCCCTGCGGAGATCAATCCTGACCGTTATCAATCCCTGATTGAATTATTTGAACACTCGGTACGGCGCTACGCTGACCAGCCCGCATTTGTGAATATGGGCGAAGTGATGACCTTCCGTAAGCTGGAAGAGCGCAGCCGGGCGTTTGCAGCCTATTTACAGGAAGGGTTGGGCTTGCAGAAAGGGGATCGCGTCGCGCTGATGATGCCAAACCTGCTGCAATACCCGGTGGCGCTGTTCGGGATCCTCAGGGCAGGGATGATCGTGGTTAACGTTAACCCGCTCTATACCCCGCGCGAGCTGGAACATCAGTTGAATGACAGCGGTGCGGCGGCGATTGTGATTGTCTCCAACTTTGCCCACACGCTGGAAAAAGTGGTTGAAAAAACCCAGGTTAAGCACGTCATCCTGACGCGCATGGGCGACCAGCTCTCTACCGCGAAAGGTACGCTGGTCAACTTTGTCGTTAAATACGTTAAGCGGCTGGTGCCGAAATACCACCTGCCGGATGCCATCTCCTTCCGCCGTGCCCTGCATGCGGGCTACCGGATGCAGTACGTGAAGCCGGAGATCGTGTCTGAGGATCTGGCCTTCCTGCAATACACGGGCGGCACCACCGGCGTGGCGAAAGGGGCGATGCTGACCCACCGTAACATGCTGGCGAACCTTGAGCAGGTTAATGCCACCTACGGACCGCTGCTGCATCCAGGCAAGGAGCTGGTGATCACCGCGCTTCCGCTGTATCACATTTTTGCGCTGACCATGAACTGCCTGCTGTTTATCGAGCTTGGCGGTCAAAACGTATTGATCACCAACCCGCGCGACATTCCGGGGCTGGTCAAAGAGCTGGCGAAATACCCGTTCACCGCCATGACCGGCGTGAACACCCTTTTTAACGCGCTGCTTAACAATAAAGAGTTCCAGCAGCTCGATTTCTCCACGCTGCACCTCTCTGCGGGCGGCGGGATGCCGGTTCAGCAGGCGGTGGCCGAGCGCTGGGTGAAACTCACCGGGCAGTATCTGCTGGAAGGCTATGGTCTGACGGAGTGCGCCCCGCTGGTCAGCGTTAACCCGCATGATATCGACTACCACAGCGGCAGTATCGGTCTGCCGGTCCCGTCGACGGAAGCAAAACTGGTGGATGATGAGGATAACGAAGTGCCTCACGGCGAGCCAGGAGAGCTGTGCGTCAGAGGGCCGCAGGTGATGCTGGGCTACTGGCAACGTCCGGATGCCACGGATGAGATCATCAAAGACGGCTGGCTGCACACGGGCGACATCGCGGTGATGGATGACGAAGGCTTCCTGCGCATCGTCGATCGCAAGAAAGACATGATTCTGGTGTCAGGTTTCAACGTCTATCCGAACGAAATCGAAGACGTGGTGATGCAGCACAGCGGCGTGCTGGAAGTGGCGGCGGTGGGGGTTCCTTCCGGCAGCAGCGGTGAAGCGGTGAAGATATTTGTGGTCAAGAAAGATCCTTCGCTTACCGAGGATGCGCTGATAACGTTTTGTCGCCGTCAGCTGACGGGCTATAAAGTGCCGAAGCTGGTGGAATTTCGGGATGAGCTGCCGAAATCCAACGTCGGGAAGATATTACGACGAGAATTACGTGACGAAGCCCGTGCCAAAGTGGACAATAAGGCCTGAGCTTCACGTTAATCGCCCAGACGCCGGTTAAGCCGGCGTTTTTTATGGGCGCAAACAAAAGAGAGTCCGATTTGAATTACCAGATGATCACTACCAACGACGAGCTGGCTTCGCTGTGCGAGGTGACGCGTGAATTTCCCGCTATCGCCCTGGATACGGAATTTGTCCGCACCCGAACGTACTATCCGCAGCTGGGTCTGATTCAGATGTATGACGGCAAACACGTGTCGTTGATTGACCCCCTCGGCATTACTGACTGGGCGCCAATGCGCGAGCTGTTGCTGGATACCGCCGTGACCAAATATCTGCACGCGGGCAGTGAAGATCTGGAAGTCTTTCTCAACACCTTTGGCATTATGCCGCAGCCGCTGATTGATACCCAGATCCTCGCGGCGTTCAGCGGTCGTCCGCTCTCCTGGGGTTTTGCGGCGATGGTGGAAGAGTACACCGGTCTGACGCTGGATAAGACCGAATCGCGTACCGACTGGCTCGCACGTCCGCTAACGGCGCGTCAGCTTGAATACGCCGCGGCAGACGTCTTTTACCTTCTTCCAATTGCCGGCCAGCTCATGAAAGAGGCTGAGGCGTCCGGTTGGCTGTCTGCCGCACTGGACGAGTGCCGCATGACGCAGCAGCGTCGCCAGGAAGTGGTTGATCCGAAAGAAGCCTGGCGTGACATCACCAACGCCTGGCAGCTGCGCACCCGCCAGCTGGCCTGTCTGCAACTGCTGGCTGACTGGCGTCTGCGTAAAGCGCGTGAGCGCGATCTGGCGGTTAACTTCGTGGTGCGTGAAGAACACCTGTGGGCGGTGGCGCGCTATATGCCGGGTAGCCTTGGCGAACTGGATAGCATTGGCCTTTCCGGAAGTGAGATCCGTTTCCACGGTAAAACGCTGCTCGCGCTGGTAGAGAAAGCGCAGCAGCTGCCGGAGGACGCACTGCCAGAACCGCTGCTTAACCTGATGGATATGCCGGGCTACCGCAAGGCGTTCAAAGATATCAAAGCGCTGGTGCAGACGGTGGCGGGGGAAAGCAAACTGAGTGCCGAACTGCTGGCTTCACGTCGTCAGATTAACCAGCTGCTGAACTGGCACTGGAAGTTGAAACCGCAAAATGGTTTACCGGAGCTGGTCGCCGGATGGCGGGGGGAACTGATGGCCGAACGCCTGAATACCCTGCTGGAAGGGTATCCGCGCTAAAGAATTGTAGCCCCGGTAAGCGCAGCGCCACCGGGGGAATTACCGGGCGGCGCGATGCTTGCCCGGCCTACAAAACCACAAACGGATTAACGCGACTCTTCCGCTTCCGGAAGCGTCACGTTCAGCTCCAGAATCGAAATATCCCCGTCTTTTTGCTCCAGCTGAACGGTGACCATCTCCGGGTCAATCTGCACGTATTTGCAGATCACTTCCAGAATGTCTTTGCGCAGCTGCGGCAGGTAGTGCGGTTCGGCGTCGCTACGACGACGTTCCGCCACAATGATTTGCAGACGTTCTTTTGCGATGTTGGCGGTGCTTTTTTTCCGCGAGAGAAAAAAGTCCAGTAATGCCATAACTTATCCTCCGAACAGGCGTTTGAGGAAACCTTTCTTCTCTTCTTCAATGAAGCGGAAAGGACGTTCTTCTCCCAGCAGACGGTCAACGGTATCCGCATACGCTTTACCCGCGTCTGCCTGTGTATCCAGGATCACGGGCTCGCCCTGGTTAGAGGCGCGCAACACGGACTGATCTTCCGGGATCACGCCAACCAGTTTGATGCGCAGGATCTCCAGCACGTCTTCCATGCTCAGCATGTCACCTTTGTTCACCCGGCCCGGGTTGTAGCGGGTCAGCAGCAGGTGCTCTTTGATTGGCTCCTGGCCATTTTCCGCGCGACGGGATTTCGAGGCCAGAATGCCGAGAATACGGTCGGAGTCACGTACTGACGAGACTTCCGGGTTGGTGGTGATGATGGCTTCATCCGCGAAGTAGAGCGCCATCAAAGCCCCGGTTTCGATACCGGCCGGGGAGTCGCAGACCACGAAGTCGAACTCCATCTTTTTCAGATCGTCGAGCACCTTTTCCACGCCTTCGCGGGTCAGGGCGTCTTTATCACGGGTCTGGGACGCCGGAAGAATGTAGAGGTTCTCGGTACGCTTATCTTTAATCAGCGCCTGGTTAAGGGTGGCATCGCCCTGAATGACGTTCACGAAGTCATACACCACGCGACGCTCGCAACCCATGATCAGGTCCAGGTTACGCAGACCGATATCGAAGTCGATTACGACGGTTTTCTTTCCCTTCTGGGCCAAACCAGTAGCGATGGCCGCGCTGGAGGTGGTCTTGCCAACGCCTCCTTTACCCGAAGTCACAACAATAATGCGTGCCATAGAAATTCCTTGTTAAAAGGGATCAATTTAACGGTTGAACGGTCAAAGCGTTATCTGCCAGTTGCAGACGGGCCGCTTTGCCATAAAATTCGGCTGGGATTTTATCGCTCAGCCAATATTCACCTGCGATAGACACCAGTTCTGCCGTCAGGTGAGTACAAAAAATTTGTGCTTCTCGATCGCCGCTGGCGCCCGCAAGCGCACGCCCACGCATCATACCGTAAACGTGAATATTGCCATCTGCAATCAGTTCTGCGCCCGCACTGACGTGGCTTGTAACAATCAGATCACAGTTTGGCGCATAAATGCGCTGACCGGAACGAACCGGCAGATCAATCAATCGCGTTTTTGTGACTGGGGCTACATTTTGCGCCGGAGGCGGGGGAGCGGGAACGGTTGCAGGCGTTGCACGCGGGGCTTTTTCTTTGCCCTCGTTCAACAAGGGCAAACCCGCGCGTTCAATTTCGGCTTTTAACTCTGCGTCTTTGCAGCCGCTAATACCCACGATGCGCAACCCCGTGGAGACGACGGCCTGCTGGAGTCGCTTCCAGTTAACCGGCCCCTCAAGGTCGCTTACATTGACGACGACAGGAGCATGCTTAAGAAAAGCGGGAGCCTGCGCGATTTTGTCTTCTAACGCCTGACGAATAACCTCGGGTTTTGCATCATGCAAATGAACCACTGATAAGGTGAAGCTACTGCCTTTAAGCTCGATGGGCGTATTTGACATCCTGGCCTTACTCAATTTGCTATTAACCGCAACACATCGCCGCGATATTCCGAAGAGTATCAGGCATGTTATAGTCAGGAGTATATTGAGGCAAGCAACCACCCATTAATTCAGAGTAAAAACATGTTTTGTGTGATCTACAGAAGTACCAGCCGCGACCAGACCTACCTTTATGTCGAAAAGAAAGACGATTTTTCCCGCGTGCCTGAAGAATTAATGAAAAGCTTTGGCCGACCGCAGCTGGCGATGCTGCTGCCGCTGGACGGCCGTAAGAAGCTGGTGAACGCCGATCTTGAGAAAGTCAAAAAGGCGTTAATCGAGCAGGGCTATTATTTACAGCTTCCGCCGCCACCGGAGAATTTATTAAAACAGCACCTTGAGCTGAGCGGAAAGAAATAAGCCCGGGTCCTTCCGGGAACAACTCATCAACCGATTAGGGGTCGACCATGTATCAACATCATAACTGGCAAGGTGCATTACTGGATTATCCCGTCAGCAAAGTGGTCTGCGTAGGCAGCAACTATGCAAAACATATTCAGGAGATGGGCAGCGCCGTGCCGGAAGAGCCGGTTCTGTTTATTAAGCCAGAAACCGCACTGTGCGATATTCGCCAGCCGCTGGTTCTGCCGCAGGGACTGGGCTCGGTGCATCATGAAGTGGAGCTGGCGGTGCTGATCGGCGCGACGCTGCGCCAGGCAACTGAAGAGCATGTAGAGAAGGCGATTGCGGGTTACGGTGTCGCGCTCGACCTCACGCTGCGTGACGTCCAGGGCAAAATGAAGAAAGCGGGGCAGCCGTGGGAAAAAGCCAAGGGTTTTGATAATTCATGCCCGATTTCCGGTTTCGTTCCGGTGAGTGAATTTACCGACGATCCGCAGAACACGCCCCTCAGCCTGAAGGTCAATGGCGAGATCCGCCAGCAGGGAAAGACCGCTGACATGATCCATAAGATTGTTCCGCTGATTGCCTACATGAGCCGCTTCTTCACCCTGAAACCCGGCGACGTGATCCTCACCGGCACCCCGGAAGGTGTGGGGCCGCTGCACAGTGGCGACGAGCTGGACGTCAGTTTTAACGGCCTGTCACTGAAAACCCGCGTACTGTAAAAGCACCTTGCCGCCTGAAAAGGGCGGCAAAACTTGCATCAACGTGCCAGACTCGTTATAAGGTGCGCTCTATTTTGACGTGTGGACATCCCGATGAACGACATTCCTTTCTGGCAAAGCAAAACTCTCGACGACATGACCGACGCGGAGTGGGAATCGTTGTGTGACGGCTGCGGGCAGTGCTGCCTGCATAAGCTGATGGATGAAGATTCGGACGAGATCTATTTCACCAACGTTGCCTGCAAGCAGTTAAACATCAAAACCTGCCAGTGCCGCAACTACGAGCGCCGTTTCGAATATGAGCCGGACTGCATCAAGTTAACCCGTGAAAATCTGCCGACCTTTGAGTGGCTGCCGCATACCTGCGCGTATCGCCTGCTGGCGGAAGGGAAAGATCTGCCGACATGGCATCCGCTGTTGACGGGGTCGAAAGCGGCGATGCACGGCGAACGTATTTCCGTGCGCCACATTGCGGTGAAAGAGTCCGAGGTGCGGGACTGGGAAGACCACATTATGAATCACCCTAATCGGTGACAATAAAAAACCCGCCTCGGCGGGTTTTTTATTGTTCACAATTGTGTCGGGTGGCGCTGTGCTTACCCGACCTGCAAAACTGACGTTGCCGTTTTGCTTTTACCGTCCAAAAAGATCGCGTTTCTTTGGTTTGAACGGCTGGGCAATCAGCACCAGCAGCGCCACCACAAAGTAGGCGACAAAAATGCCCACTAGCCACTGCGGCATCTCCAGCGTCAGAAATTCCCACTGGCGTACAGAGCAGTCACCGGAAGCCACAAATACCTGCGGCAGCCATTTATCCAGCGGCAGCCAGCTCGGGAAGCGGGCGGCAAAATCGCAGGTCATAAACGGCGACGGGTGAAGCTGCATCTGGGTGTGCTCCCAGGCAAGCGCAATGCCTTTCCCGGCGCTGTACAGCCAGATGGCAATGGCCGCATAGCGTAACGGTGTTTTGGGTGCAATCGCACCTACCAGACCCGCGCCCATAATGCCGAACAGCGCACAACGCTCATAAATACACAGTACGCAAGGTTTCAGCCCCATCACATGCTGAAACCACAGCGCAACCATTTCCAGCGCAAAGGCGGTCAGGGCCATCAACAACCACGCTCCGCGACCGCGTGAGCACTGGTTCAAAAATCGCAACATAATCATTTCCCTGGAACATGCTTAGACAGCGCAGTGTAAACGAATTTTAATGCGCCGCAAGTATACCTGCTTGCAACAACCATTGCGTACAGGGAACGAGAGTAATTTTGATGCACAACAAACCAACCAGGGTAAGCACCAGCGTATACGGCAGCGCCATCCAGACCATTCTTCCATAAGAAAGTCGTATGAGTGGCGCCAGCGCCGAGGTCAGCAGGAAGAGGAATGCCGCCTGACCGTTCGGGGTTGCCACGGAGGGGAGATTGGTTCCGGTGTTGATCGCCACCGCCAGCAGCTCGAACTGTTCACTGCTGACAATCCCTTGCTCCATCGCGGCTTTGGCCTCATTGATGTATACCGTACCGACAAAGACGTTATCGGATATAGAGGACAACAGACCGTTAAACAAATAGAACAGCGTTAGCTGCGAATCTGGCGTGGCCTGAAGCACAAACGCGATGATCGGCGCGAACAGATGTTGGTCAATAATCACCGCCACGACGGCGAAAAACACCGCCAGCAGGGCGGTAAACGGCAGCGCTTCGGTAAAGGCTTTTCCGATAGCATGTTCGTCCGTAACGCCGCTCAGGCTGGTTGCAAGGATAATTACCGACAGGCCAATCAGCCCCACCTCGGCAAGGTGGAAGGCCAGCGCAGCGATAAGCCACACGCCGATGAAACCCTGTGCAATCAGGCGCAGCGTCTCCTGGCGCGTGCGCTGTTTGCGGCTCTGCTCGTCAAACTTATGCAGCTCCTGGCGGACCTGATCGGGCAACTTCGCGCCATACCCAAAGAGGTTGAATTTTTCGACCAGCACACAGGTTGCTAACCCGCAGACCAGCACGGGCACGCTGACCGGCGCCATGCGCAGGAAAAATTCGCCAAAATGCCACTCAGCCGCTTTGGCGATAATCAGGTTTTGCGGCTCCCCGACCATGGTCATCACGCCGCCCAGCGCCGTCCCCACGCCCGCATGCATCATCAGGCTGCGCAGAAACGCGCGGAACTGTTCCAGCACATCGCGGTTGTGCGCCTCAACGTGGCTGTCGTCCTGCAAGTTATCGCCAGGACGAGACGAGGCCACCCGGTGGTAAATCCCGTAAAAGCCGACGGCGACGCTGATCACCACCGCAACCACCGTCAGCGCATCGAGGAAGGCAGAGAGGAAGGCCGCGGCGAGGCAAAACGCCAGCGAGAGCAGCGTTTTCGACGGAATGCTCAGCAGCAAACGGGTGAAGATAAACAGCAGAAGCTGCTTCATAAAGTAGATCCCCGCCACCATGAAGATCAGCAGCAGCAGGACTTCAAGATTCGACGCAATCTCGTTTTTAACATGCTCCGCGCTGGTCATGCCGATGACCACGGCTTCCAGCGCCAGCAGCCCGCCGGGCAACAGCGGATAGCACTTCAGCGCCATCGCCAGGGTAAAGATAAACTCGGCGACCAACATCCACCCGGCAACGAAGGGATCCAGCAAAAAGATAACGGGATTAACGACCAGGAATACCAGTAAAGTGAGTTTGTACCAGTCAGGTGACTGACCTAAAAAGTTGCGCCACAGCGCGCGCCCAAATGAAATTTCCACGACAGACGTCCTTTCCCCGTCAAATAAGACAAGACATCAGTATACGCAAAAATGGCAGCAGAGCGGGGGATTAAGCCATTTGTAAATTTCATAAAAATGAAACGGCGATCCCTCTTTTCTGTCTCTGCTGCGCTACCTGCCTCTGCACGCCTCTGGTATGATGAGTGCAATTTGCTAAAGCTGTGTAATGGAAATCTCACTATGGTCATTAAGGCGCAGAGCCCGGCGGGTTTCGCGGAAGAGTACATCATTGAAAGCATCTGGAATAATCGTTTCCCTGCGGGATCAATTCTACCTGCTGAACGCGAACTCTCTGAACTGATTGGCGTCACCCGTACCACGCTGCGAGAAGTGCTCCAGCGTCTGGCGCGCGATGGCTGGTTGACGATACAGCATGGCAAACCCACTAAGGTGAACAACTTCTGGGAAACGTCCGGGCTGAACATTCTGGAAACGCTGGCGCGCCTCGACCACGAAAGCGTACCGCAGCTGATTGATAATCTGCTTTCCGTGCGCACCAACATCGCCACCATTTTCATCCGCACCGCGTTTCGCCAGCACCCTGAAGATGCGCTGAAGGTGCTTGCCACCGCTAATGAGGTGGAAGACCACGCGGATGCCTTTGCGACCCTGGATTACAACGTGTTCCGCGGCCTGGCGTTTGCTTCCGGCAATCCGGTTTACGGTCTGATCCTGAATGGAATGAAGGGGTTATATACGCGCATTGGTCGTCACTACTTTGCTAACCCTGAAGCCCGCAGCCTGGCGCTCGGCTTCTACCATAAACTGAGCAAACTCTGCACCGAAGGGCTGCACGATCAGGTCTATGAAACGGTGCGTCGTTACGGCCACGACTCCGGTGAAATCTGGCACCGAATGCAGAAAACGCTGCCGGGTGATTTAGCGATTCAGGGCCGGTAAAAGAAAAAACCTCTCGATTGAGAGGTTTTTTTTCGCCCGGTGGCGCTTCGCTTACCGGGCCTACAAAACCCGTAGGCCGGGTAAGGCGTAGCCGCCACCCGGCAACAAACTACAGCGTATTCATCCGCGCCGGACACCGCTCCAGCAGCTCCACACTGCCATCTTCGTTCTGCTGCTCCAGCAACACGTCAAATCCCCACAGGCGATGCACATGCTTCAGCACTTCCTTACGCCCCTTATCCAGCGGCGCGCGGTTGTGCGGAATATAGCGCAACGTCAGGGAGCGATCGCCGCGCAGATCCACGTTCCAGACCTGAATATTCGGTTCAAGATTACTCAGGTTGTACTGGGACGACAGGCGCGAGCGGATCTCGCGATAGCCCTCTTCGTTGTGGATCGCGGAGATCTCCAGGTAGTTGTTGCGGTCATCATCCAGTACGGTAAAGAAGCGGAAATCACGCATGATCTTCGGCGACATGAACTGGCTGATAAAGCTCTCATCCTTAAAATCACGCATCGCGAAGTGCAGCGTTTCCAGCCAGTCGGAACCGGCAATATCCGGGAACCAGTATTTGTCCTCTTCGGTGGGCGACTGACAAATACGCTTGATATCCTGGAACATGGCAAAGCCGAGCGCGTACGGATTAATGCCGCTGTACCACGGGCTGTTATATGCCGGCTGGAACACCACGTTGGTGTGGCTGTGCAGAAACTCCATCATAAACCGCTCGGTGACTTTTCCTTCGTCGTACAGGTGGTTAAGAATGGTGTAGTGCCAGAAGGTCGCCCAGCCTTCGTTCATCACCTGGGTCTGCTTCTGCGGATAGAAATACTGGCTCACCTTGCGCACGATGCGCAGGATCTCACGCTGCCACGGCTCCAGCAGCGGGGCGTTTTTCTCCATAAAGTAGAGCAGGTTTTCCTGCGGCTCGGAAGGGTAGCGACGCGCCTCGGCGACGGTTTTCTCCTCTTCACGTTTTGGCAGGGTGCGCCACAGCATATTCACCTGGCTTTGCAGATACTCCTCGCGGCTCTTCTGCCGGGCTTTCTCTTCCTGCAATGAGATCTTCTGCGGACGCTTATAGCGGTCAACGCCGTAGTTCATCAGCGCGTGGCAGGAATCCAGCAGCTTCTCCACCTCGTCCACGCCGTAGCGCTCTTCGCAGTCGGTAATGTATTTGCGGGCGAAGATTAGATAATCGACGATGGAGCTGGCGTCCGTCCAGCTGCGGAACAGGTAGTTATTTTTGAAGAACGAGTTATGTCCATAGCAGGCGTGCGCCATCACCAGCGCCTGCATGGTAATGGTGTTCTCCTCCATCAGATAGGCAATACACGGGTTAGAGTTAATGACGATTTCATACGCCAGTCCCTGCTGCCCGTGCTTATACAGCCGCTCTGTCTCAATGAATTTTTTGCCAAACGACCAGTGCGGATAGTTAATCGGCATCCCGACGCTGGAGTAAGCGTCCATCATCTGTTCCGAGGTGATGACTTCAATCTGATGGGGGTAGGTATCCAGACGATAGAGTTTGGCCACCCGGTCGATCTCCGCCAGGTAGACATCCAGCAACTCGAAGGTCCAGTCGGGTCCATCGCTCAGACGGGTGCTGTCCCTGGACATGGAATCTAGTGTAGCCATTAGCGCGCCCTCGTTGTTGGTCGCTCTCTCTGACTGGAGAGCCTCCTTTCAAGCATAGATCACCCCATTCAAATACGCGGGGCGCAGAAATTTTTTCTTTGCGATTTCGCGTTTTCGATACGGCAAAAAAAGCGGTGCTCACAGAATTTTCTACTGGTTAAAAATAACGCGCAGCAGGAGATCCCAAATAAGCGCCATCCCCTTATACAGCGGGATATGTGAGTTGAGTCACCATAAAAAAGTCATATGTTGAATAATATTTTCAACTAGGTTATCAATCTGTAATTAGATGATTGTTCTTTTGCTCATAATGGAGTGGCTATGCGTGTTGTCATACTGGGAAGTGGTGTCGTTGGCGTAACCAGCGCCTGGTATTTAAGTCAGGCGGGACATGAGGTTACCGTTATCGATCGCGAATCCGGTCCGGCGCTGGAAACCAGTGCGGCGAATGCGGGGCAAATCTCCCCGGGCTACGCTGCGCCGTGGGCGGCCCCGGGCGTTCCGCTGAAGGCGATCAAATGGATGTTTCAGCGACATGCGCCGCTGGCGATAAGTCTTGACGGCACGCAGTTCCAGCTTAAGTGGATGTGGCAGATGCTGCGCAACTGCGACACCCGCCACTACATGGAAAACAAAGGGCGCATGGTGCGGCTGGCGGAATACAGCCGTGATTGCCTGAAAGCGCTGCGTGCCTCAACGGGCATTGAATATGAAGGGCGTCAGGGCGGCACGCTTCAGCTGTTCCGTACCGCGCAACAGTACGAAAACGCGACCCGCGATATCGCCGTGCTTGAAGATGCGGGCGTACCGTATCAGCTGCTGGAAGCCAGCCAGCTGGCGCAGGTGGAACCAGCGCTTGCCGAGGTCGCGCATAAGCTGACGGGCGGTCTGCGTTTACCGAACGATGAAACCGGCGACTGCCAGCTTTTCACCCAGCGTCTGGCGCGCATGTGTGAACAGGCCGGGGTGAAATTCCGCTTCAATACTTCTGTCGACAAACTGCTGTCGGAAGGGGAGAAGATTTACGGCGTGAAGTGTGGGGAAGAGGTAATTAAAGCCGATGCCTACGTGATGGCGTTTGGTTCCTACTCAACCGCGATGCTGAAAGGCATCCTGGATATCCCGGTCTATCCGCTGAAAGGCTACTCCCTGACCATTCCTGTGAAAGAGGACAGCGGCGCGCCGGTCTCGACCATTCTTGATGAAACCTACAAAATCGCCATCACCCGCTTCGATAACCGGATCCGCGTCGGCGGCATGGCGGAAATCGTGGGCTTCAATACCGAGCTGCTCAAACCGCGTCGTGAAACGCTGGAGATGGTCGTGGGCGATCTCTTCCCGCGCGGCGGCTTCATTGAGCAGGCAACGTTCTGGACCGGCCTGCGCCCAATGACCCCGGACGGCACGCCGATTGTGGGCCGTACGCCATACAAAAATCTGTGGACCAACACCGGCCACGGCACGCTTGGCTGGACCATGGCCTGCGGTTCGGGCCAGCTGCTGAGCGACCTGATCTCCGGGCGGACGCCGGCAATTCCGTTTGACGATTTGAGCGCCGCACGCTATCAATCAGGATTTACCCCATCGCGTCCACAACACCTGCACGGCGCGCATAATTAAGGAGTCGCAATGTCCCGTCCTATTCTGGCCCAGCTGGATTTGCAGGCGCTGAAGGATAACCTGCAAATTGTTCGCCGTGCTGCGCCGGGTTCTCGTATCTGGTCGGTGGTGAAAGCCAACGCTTACGGTCATGGTATCGACCGTATCTGGAGTGCGCTCGGTGCCACCGATGGTTTTGCCTTGCTGAATCTGGAAGAGGCCATCCTGCTGCGCGAGCGCGGCTGGAAAGGACCGATCCTGCTGCTGGAAGGATTCTTTCATGCGCAGGATCTGCCTCTGCTGGATAAGTACCGCCTGACGACCAGCGTTCACAGTAACTGGCAGATCAAGGCCATCCAGGACGCGAAGCTGCATGCCCCGCTGGATATCTATCTCAAAGTGAACAGTGGGATGAACCGTCTGGGCTTCCAGCCTGAACGGGTGCACACGGTCTGGCAGCAGCTTCGTGCGCTGAAAAATGTCGGTGAGATGACGCTGATGGCGCATTTCGCCGATGCGGAAAAGCCGGACGGCATTGCCGATGCCATGGTCCGCATTGAGCAGGCGGCAGAAGGGCTGGACTGTCCGCGCTCGCTGTCGAACTCGGCGGCAACGCTCTGGCATCCTGAAGCGCACTACAACTGGGTACGTCCGGGGATCGTTCTGTACGGCGCGTCACCCTCAGGTCAGTGGCAGGATATCGCCAACAGCGGCCTGAAGCCGGTGATGACGTTACGAAGCGAGATTATCGGCGTGCAGACGTTAAAAGCGGGCGATACGGTGGGTTATGGCAGCCGCTATCGGGCAGCGGGCGAGCAGCGCATCGGTATCGTGGCAGGGGGCTATGCAGATGGTTATCCGCGCATCGCCCCGAGCGGCACGCCGGTGTGGGTCGATGGCGTGCGCACCGGCACGGTAGGCACCGTCTCAATGGACATGCTGGCCATTGATTTAACGCCGTGTCCCCAGGCGGGGATCGGGTCACCGGTTGAGCTGTGGGGCAACGAGGTTAAAATTGATGATGTGGCCGCTGCGGCGGGCACCGTCGGGTATGAACTGATGTGCGCGCTGGCGCCAAGAGTGCCTGTTGTGACGGTGTAACTTGTGTGTGTGTGTGCCGGGTGACGCTAACGCTTACCCGGCCTACAAAAGCCCGAATGTAGGCCGGGTAAGCGTTAGCGTCACCCGGCAAAAAAGCAGCTACTCCGCCTCCTCCTCCATCGGCCTGACGCCGACTTTACGCACCGCGTTATCTTCTTTCTCCGCTACCGTCCAGATCATCCCGGCAAACTCCACCTGGTCACCGACGACCGGCGCAGCCCCTAATAATTGCTGAATAATTTCACCCAGGGTTTGCTGGTTATCGCGATTCTCCAGTCCACCTTCCAGGCCATAAATCAGCGCCACATCCGCAAAGCGGGCGCTGGCTTCGAGGATAAAATCGCCGAAGAAACGCTGATCCAGGGCCACCGGGGGCGACTGGCTGAACAGCTTGCCGAGGGCAGGCAGGTCGCGCTCGCGGCCAATCACGCAGAGAATATCGTTCTCACGCAGCCGCGTGCTGCCGGTCGGGTGCAGCAGGGCGTTATCCCGGAACAGGGCGGCAATGCGCGTTTCAGCGGGCATATGCAGATCGCGCAGGGACGCCCCCACGCACCACTTATCGGCGCTTAGCTGGTAGACAAACTGTTCCCAGGGGTTCTCAGGGTGAATATCCAGCCCCACGCGGGAGACCGGCCAGCCAATGGGCGGTACCACCACTTTGGCTTTTTTCGCCGCCCAGCCCAGCGACGTCCCCTGGAACAGCAGCGACACCAGCACCACGAAGAAGGCGACGTTGAAGAACAGGCGGGCGTTGTCCAGCCCGGCCATCATCGGGAACACGGCCAGAATAATCGGCACCGCGCCGCGCAGCCCCACCCAACTGATAAATATCCGCTCACGCAGGTTAAACCCGCGGAAAGGCAGCAGCCCGGCAAACACCGACAGCGGACGGGCGAAGAAGATCATCCAGGCCGACAAAAGCAGCGCCGGTACGGCGATAGGCAGCAGGTCCGACGGCGTCACCAGCAGGCCCAGCACCAGGAACATGGCGATCTGCGCCAGCCAGGCCAGACCGTCGAAGTTCTGCAAAATGGCGTGACGGTTGCGAATCGGTCGGTTGCCCAACAGGAAACCACAAAGGTAAACCGCCAGAATACCGCTGCCGTCCAGCGCGGTGGTGACGGCAAAGATCAGGATCCCACCGCTCAGGGCCAGCAGCGGGTAAAGGCCGGAAGGCAGCGTAATACGGTTGATCGTCTGCTGTAACAGGTAACCGCCGCCGAGACCAATGATAATCCCGAGGCCAAACTGCTGGAGGATGTGCCAGGCGAACATCCAGCTCAGGCCGGTTTCGTGCTGCTGGATCATCTCAATCAGGGTGATGGTCAGGAACACCGCCATCGGATCGTTGCTGCCGGATTCAATCTCCAGCGTGGAGCCAACGCGTTCGTTCAGCCCCTTGCCGCCGAGCAGGGAGAAAACCGCCGCCGCATCGGTAGAGCCGACAATCGCGCCAATCAGCAGGCCTTCCATTATATCGAGGTTAAACAGCCAGGCCGCCATCATACCGGTCAGGCCGGAGGTGATCAGCACGCCGACGGTCGCCAGAGACAGCGCCGGACCTAAGGCAACGCGAAACGAACTTGCCTGGGTGCGCATGCCGCCGTCCAGCAGAATCACCGCCAGCGCGAGGTTACTCACCATATAGGCGAAAGGGTAATTATCGAAGGGGATACCGCCGATACCGTCGATCCCGGCAAGCATGCCGATAGCCAGGAAAATGACAAGAATAGGTATGCCAAGACGCGATGAAAATGAACTTAATAAAATGCTGAAGGTTACCAGGATGGAACCCAGAATGAAAAGACTGATTATCGCTGTGGCACCCAATGTTGTCTTACTCCCACCTCAATGTGAACGCTGTTATTAAAACCCTAACATATTAACAACGTTAACAGCGTTTTATTGAGGGGGAATAACGGCTTTTTTATGCCTTTAAGACCGGATGACCGCTGATTGTTAACCGACTGCCTGCATTATCGTGTACAAGGTGCGCCCGGGCACCCAGCGGCAGCGTAACGGTTTGCTGCTCATGGCCGAAATCCAGACCGGCGATCACCGGGATATCCAGTCGGGAACGAATGAAATCAATCATCGTCTCCAGGGAATAGCCCGCATCGTAATCGTTAGGGGCTGAACCGCTAAAACTGCCCAGCACAATGGCCGACTGCCGATCCAGGATCCCGGCGTGATACAGCTGCAACAGCATACGTTCGACGCGGAACGGGTGTTCATTGATATCTTCCAGCACCAGTATGCCGTCCGCGATCTGCGGCAGCCACGGCGTGCCAATCAGCGACACCAGCATCGCGAGGTTGCCGCCCCACAGCTGTCCTTCACATTCCCAGTACGGTCCATTGCCTTGCCACTCGACGGTGAACGTCGGGTTTAGCATGGCGCGCCAGAAATGGTCCTGGGTAAACGCATCCAGATCCGGCGCACCAAAGTTGCCGGCCAGCATCGGGCCGCTAAAGGTAATGACGTTATGCAACGCCAGCAGGCCGAGCTGGATCGCCGTGAAATCGCTGTGTCCGCAGATTAACAGAGGATCCTGCTGCTGGCGCGCGGCCAGCCCTGCCCAGTCGATGCTCTCCAGCAACCGGCTTGCGCCATAGCCGCCGCGCACGGCCAGCACAATGGTGTTTTCACCTTCCAGCGTCGCCAGGCTGTTGATATCGCTCAGTCTCTGCGCCTCCGTACCGGCAAAACGCTGCATGCGGCGGGGGATAATTGTCTGATTTTCTACCTGATGGCCCATTTCCAGCAGGCGCTGAACGCCCCGCTGTGCCGCCTCCTGGTTGATGCAGTAGCCTGACGGTGCGATGAGATGAAACTGAGGCATGGCAATTCCTTGCTGAATGAGAATCTAATTGTCTATATCATGCCGCTTATACGCCGCCTGCTTCAAGGGGCGACGTACCGCGATGACCGGCTATAAGGATAGATGACGTGAAATTGAGATGGTTTGCTTTTTTGATTGTGCTGCTCGCTGGCTGTAGTTCAAAACATGATTATCAAAATCCCCCCTGGAACCCTGAAGTGCCGGTAAAGCGGGCCATGCAGTGGATGCCGATCAGCGAACAAGCCGGGAAGGCCTGGGGCGTGAGCCCGCGTCTGATCACGGCGATCATTGCCGTGGAGTCCGGCGGCAACCCGACGCTGGTGAGTAAATCGAATGCGGTGGGGCTGATGCAGTTAAAAGCCTCGACGGCGGGAAGAGAGGTCTATCGCTACATGGGCTGGAAGGGTCAGCCATCCACCAGCGAGCTGAAAAACCCGGAGCGTAACATCTCTATGGGAACCGCTTACCTGAGCATTCTCGAGCATGGCATTCTGAAGGGGATTGACGATCCGGAAGTGATGCAATATGCGCTGGTGGTGTCGTACGTTAACGGAGCCGGTGCGCTGCTCCGAACCTTCTCATCCGATCGCAAAGAGGCGATAGAAGAGATTAACGATATGGATAAAGATGAATTCTTCGAGCACGTGGTGAAGAATCATCCGTCAGCACAGGCTCCACG
This sequence comes from Enterobacter cloacae complex sp. IR5403, assembly GCF_049238705.1. NCBI lineage: Bacteria > Pseudomonadati > Pseudomonadota > Gammaproteobacteria > Enterobacterales > Enterobacteriaceae > Enterobacter > Enterobacter cloacae complex sp. IR5403. The sequence goes on from NZ_JBMKHP010000006.1 coordinate 271,488, forward strand.
TTATATCTGGAAAGTACAGAAAGCGATGGACGCCATGTAACGCCTTTGTCGGGCGGCTGCACGCTGCCCGACGCCTTTCAGCGCACTTTATTCGCGCGTTCCCGCGCTTCACGCTCCAGTGAGAAGATGATGCGCTGGAGCTCGCGTTCGGCGCCTGGCCCGACATTCAGAAAGCGAAAGCTCAGTCGCGGCGTGGTAATGGTTTCGTTTTTGCTGTCCACCACCTTGCGCTCGCTGATGGCAATCAGCTGGGCGTCAAACCAGAAGCGTCCCCATCCGCCCATATCCAGCTCAATCTGACTAAAACGCATGCCTTCCACCAGTCCTTCCGGCTTCGGCGTATCCATTAACGCGCCCATCCCGCCCAGTGACAGGTCGAAGAGACGAAAGCGGATCTCTTTTTTATCCGGCATTTTTGCCTTACAGAAATAGGCCGGGTGAAGCGGGGCGCTGATGCGAAAAAACTCGCGGCGTTGCACGAACCAGAGGTTAGCGGGCAGGGGAGCGATAAACGCAGGCAAACCCTGGTACGCGATCGTGGTCAGGCGAGGCAGCACAAACTCGACTTTCGCCCCCTGCGTTTCAGCCATCACCGAGAGGTTTTCTGCCTGTAGCGCGGCACGGTTTTCATCGCTCTGGCTACCCAGATCGACGATCAGGTGTTCTGCCGTCACGTCCAGGATCTTGCTGATAAACTGGCTGGTTGACCAGTTGATGCGCAGCGGCACCTCGCCTTTTTTCAGGTCGCGTAACACCCCTAATACAGCCAGCGGATTTTGTTTCAGGAACTGCTCACTGTAGCTACTCACGCCAGATGGCTCCTCGATAGATGACAGACTGTCTCTGGGTTATCGGCACGCTGGCATGAAACTTAATACAAACGATCTGTTTTTCTCCGCTGATATTGATTTGCTAATGGAAATGATAATAATTGTCGTTCCTAATACCATCTAATAACAAGACGACACTATGAGCACTTCACGTTTTGCGTTATGCGCGTTGGCAGGCGCCGTCACGCTGGCATTGCAAACACAGGCTTTCGCAGAAGAATCCACCATCGTGGTGACAGGCACAGAGCAGGGCAGCGCGCTCCCTGCCTGGACCAACAGCGCCACGAAATCAGCCGTCGCGGAAAGTAAAACGCCGCAGGTGATCAACACCATTGCCGCTAAAGAGATTGAGCAGCGGCACGCCAGTTCGGTAAACGAGATCCTGCGCTATGCGCCGGGCGTTTCCACGGAGGTGCGCGGGAGCACCTCTTACATGAGCGAGTACAAAATCCGCGGGTTCAACGTCGATCAGGAGTTCTACAACGGCCTGCAACTTCCCTATAACGTCACCGGGAACACTAAAGCGCGAATCGATCCGCTGCTGATTGAGAGCGTCGATATCCTGAAGGGGCCGTCATCCGTGCTGTATGGCGGCGGCTCCCCGGGCGGGCTGGTCAATATCCAGAGTAAAAAGCCGCAGAAAGAGGCGAAAACGGAACTGGGCTTTAATACCGGAAACCGCAATCTGAAAGAGGGATACCTGGACTCCACGGGGCAAATCGCGACCAGCGACTGGAACTATCGCCTGCTGGGTAAAGCGACAGAGAGTGACGAACAGGCGCACACCACGCGCTATGAAAACTATCTGGTGGCCCCCTCCGTGACCTGGCAGCCGGATGACAAAACGCGCCTGACCATTGACGCGTTGGCGCAAAATACGCCGAGCCTGACGCCGTCTGATCCGATGCCGCTTAGCTATCTGCGGTCTAAATACGCCGATCGTCGTGACTATGCCGGGGATGAGTGGAGCGGCTTTAAGCAGCGCCAGTGGATGCTGGGCTACAGCTTTGAGCATGAGTTTGACAGTGGCTGGGGCTTTAACCAGAAAGCGCGCTACTTTGACGTGGACACCCACCAGCGCAGCGCCTATTCCACCGGGACGGGCAGCGAGGTCTACCAGCTAAACCGCTTTGCCTATACCACGGATGAAGATTTGCAGAGCTTCAATATTGATAACCAGGTCACCCGAACCGTCGCGCTGGGTGACTGGAAACATCATCTGCTGGCGGGCTTTGACTACCAGAAGCTGAACTCTCACTTCCATTATCGTTACGCCTCGTCCACACCGGGTATCGATATGCGTCATCCGGATCACTCGCAGATCGATAACGATGCGCTGGGGCTTTACACCGCGCAGAAAAACCGTCTCAGCTATCAGCAGAATGGCTATTACTTCCAGGATCAGATTGCGTTTGGCGGGCTGAACGTGCTGGCCAGCCTGCGCTATGACGACTACCGTTCCGTCACTACCAACTATCTGCAAAACGGTGACAAAGCCTGGGTATCGCAGGATCGCCTCACCAAGCGACTGGGCGCGCTTTATGCCTTCGACAATGGCCTCTCGCCGTTTATCAGCTATTCGGAAGGGTTCGCCCCGGTATCGCCGCAGGGCACGCTGACCGCGAAAGACGTCAAGCCCACCACCAGCAAGCAGGTGGAGGGTGGGGTGAAATACCTGCTGGCGGAATACGCAACCACCTTCACCGCCTCGGTGTTTAACATTCGTCAGAAAAATGTGGTGACCAGCGATCCGGGCTTCCTCAACTATCGCCAGACCGGGGAAGTGGAATCGAAAGGCGCGGAGCTTTCCGCGATGAGTCGTCCAACGGATAACCTGACGCTGATTGCCAACTACGCCTATACCCACGCCATCAATACCGAAGATGACAAGTACCAGGGCAAACGACCGACGCAGGTCCCTGAGAACGCCTTTAATCTGTGGGGGGATTACACCTTTGACAGCACGCCGCTGAGAGGGTTAACGCTGGGGGCAGGGGCACGCTACACCGGGCCGATGGAGATCTCGCCAGCCAACGATGCAGGCAAGCTGGGCGGTACGACGCAGTACGATCTGGCGGCATCCTACCGCATGGGCGAACTGGCGCCATCGCTGGAGGGGCTGACGCTGAAAGCGAGCGCGCAGAACGTCACCAACAAAGAGACGCTCACCTGCTATGACGCGACCAACTGCTGGATAGGCCGCGACCGGACGTTCCAGGTCGGGGCAAGCTACAGCTTCTGAAAAAAGCCCGGTAACGCTACCGGGCCACTTTATTGCACGGAACCGTCCCCTCGCCCCACCGGGGAGAGGGTCAGTGTTAGGGGCGCTACTGCGCCGCCTGTTTTGCAGGCGCGACATCATCGTTTGCCGCAGGCTGATTCTCCGGTACGCTGTCGCACGGCTTCTCTTTCGGGCAGACCATGTCCAGCATCCTGAGCGTCACGCCGTTACTCCAGCCGAAACCGTCCTGCAACGGATACTCACCGCCGCCACCGCCGGTACCGGTCGAAGAGACATCGTACTTCTCAACCAGTTTCTTCTCGCGATCGTAGGTATGCTGAACGTTTTTCAGGAAACGCCAGGTTACGTCCATCGCCACTTTCTGCTGACCATAGTTCTGCAACCCTTCCACCGCGACCCACTGCAACGGCGCCCAGCCGTTCGGCGCATCCCACTGCTGCCCGCTGTTGATGGTGGTGGTAGAAATACCGCCCGGTTTCAGCAGGCGTGACGACGCGGCTGCGGCCACTTTATCGGCGCGATCCTGTGATGCGGCCTTCACATACAGCGGGAAGAGGGCTGCGGCCGTCAGCTGATTACGTACCTTCCTGGTTTTCAGATCGTAATCCGCATACCAGCCCTCTTTATCGTTCCACAGGTGGCTCTCCATGGCTTTCTGGCGTGCGGAGGCCAGCGCATCGTATTTACTTGCGCTGGCGGTATCGCCGTCTTCCTGGCTGGCGCGGGCCAGCAGTTTTTCCATCTTAAACATCAGCGCATTCAGATCCACCGGCACGATGCTGGTGGTGCGGATGGTACCCAGCTTCTGTGGATCGTCCATCCAGCGGGAGCTGAAATCCCAGCCCGAGGCCGCGGCAGAGCGCAGATCGCGGTAAATCTCGGTGGCCGGACGGTTAGGGTTATTTTTGGCGGTGGTCACGTCATCCAGCCACGACTCAGGGCGCGGCGTGTCCCGATCGTCCCAGTAGCGGTTGAGGATCGAGCCATCATCCAGCTTCACCACGCGTTTGTTCGCCTGACCAGGCTGGAGCCCATCAGCCCCCTCCATCCAGTAAGCGTACTCTTTCTCCATCTGCCGACGGTATTTCTTCAACGCGTCGCTGTCATGCGTGGCCAGCAATTCCACCATCAGCGATAAGAACGGCGGCTGAGAGCGGCTCAGGTAGTAGCTGCGGTTACCGTTAGGGATATGGCCCCAGGTATCAAGCTCGTAAGCGAAGTTGTCTACCATGTCGCCGATCTTATCCCAGTGACCGCTCTCGGCCAGCCCCAGCATGGTGAAATAGCTGTCCCAGTAATAGACTTCGCGGAAGCGTCCTCCCGGCACGACATAGGGTTTTGGCAGGGGCAGGAGGGAGTCCCATTTGTTCGCTTTGTCGGTGGTGCGGGTCAGTACAGGCCACAGATCGTCTATGTGTTCGCGCAGGCTCTGGCCCTCAGGGGGAACGTATTTCTCACCCTCCTTTGGCAGGATAAAGTTCATCTCCACGAAGTGGCGCAGGTCAAAACCGGACTGGGTATGCTGCATCCGGTAATCCGCCAGGATGGTTAGCGGGTCGCTTTTGGGAACGGCATCCGCAAAGGTTTTCTGATCCGGGAACAGTCTGGCGCTCTGTACTTCGTTAAAGAGGGGGCCAAGAAGAATATCAGGTGAGCTTTGCTGGCTCGTTGGCTGGTCTTCAGCATAACCAAATGCGGTAACACCGAGTAGTGCGCCTGCCAACGCAAGGGGTAAAAAAGCGGGGCGTCGTGCGCGAGGTCTTATCATCGGTTCGTCTCCTGTCTTCACTGAGCAGCGTGACCGCTGTTGTCAATTACCTGAAAACCTTAGACGAATATCGTTAACTTCGCGTGTTGTATATCCCATTTTTCACATAACCAGATAATTCGGGTGCGCTTTAACGCTCTCTTTTGCTGTCGCAGGAAGGTCAGATCGCTTCCGGGGGCTGGCTGGCCTCCTTCAGCGCGCCCGGCGCATGCCCGACAATACGCTTAAACGCCCGACTAAACGCCGCCAGCGATCCATATCCCAGACGTAACGCCACCGTTTCAATCGCCTGATTTTCATGGCGAATATACTGTATGGCCAGGCGCATCCTCAGCTCAGTCAGGTACCTGGCTGGCGTGGTGCCCGTGGCGGACAGAAAACGTTCGGCGAAGACGGAGCGTGATGTACCGGCTTCTTTTGCCAGATCCGCCACGCTCCAGTTCTGGCCCGGTTGCTGGTGCATGGCGTAAATTGCCCGGCTGAGTCGCGGGTCGCGCAGAACCTGTACCCAGCCCGTGGCTTTACCGCATCCCGCCTCCACCCAGCCGCGTACAATCAATGCGGCAACCACATCGGCAAGGCGAGCAAGGATCCCGGCGAACCCGACCTGGCGCGTCATTGACTCCCGTTCCATCGCCGCCAGCAGCGGATGGATCTCCGGCCAGGTTGACATCAGTCGGCTTACCATCATCACTTCCGGCATGGCCTTTATCAGGGGCTGCATGCCCCCCAGTTCAAAATCCATGCATCCGCTGAAGATGATGGTGTTCTCTTTTTCCGGGCAGGATTCGCAGGTAATGGAGCATACCGAATGGCAAAGGGGTTCGCTCGGGAAAGCGCTGACCGGGGTGATATCCGCGTGTTCATCTGAGAGCAGAACATGGGCATTACCGTTTGGGATAAACAGCGCATCGCCACCGTTCAGTTCGAACGTCGCGCCGCTCTCCATTCGCAGCAGGGCAGTGCCGTGGCTGACAAAGTGGAACTGCGCCTTGCCCGGCGCCTGATGAAAGGCCACGCCAAACGGCGCGCTGGCTTCAATCCGGCGGTATTTCACGCCCGACAGGCGCATACCGCGCAATAATTCGCTGATCAAATCAGGGGACTGAACGGACATGGCGCAACTCCGGACGAATAATCAATAAGTGGAGATTATATGTCATAGATCGTCCAGGGTGAACCCACTATGCTTTTGCGACATTAGTCACATTTATATAATAGGAGTCCAACAAATGAATACCTGTGTCACGGCGAGAGAGGCTGTCGCGCCTGCAAAGCCCGCCTGGCGGGCTGTCTATTCACTGGGGTTGGGAGTTTTCGGTTTGATTACGGCGGAGTTTCTCCCCGCCAGTCTGCTTACCCCGATGGCGGCGAGCCTGGGCGTCACCGAGGGGATGGCCGGACAAGCCGTGACCGCAACGGCGCTGGTGGCGCTGGTCACGGGCTTGCTCATCACCTCTGCCACGAAAAGTATCGACCGCCGCTGGGTACTGATGTTTTTCTCGGTGCTGCAAATCATTTCGAGCCTGCTGGTTGCGTTTGCGCCTACTTTGCACGTTTTGCTGATGGGTCGCCTGCTGCTGGGCATTGCTATCGGAGGATTTTGGGCGATGTCGACCGCCACGGCGATGCGTCTGGTCCCTGCCGATAAGGTCCCGAAAGCGCTGGCGGTGATCTTCTCCAGCGTATCGATTGCTACGGTGGTTGCGGCCCCGCTGGGGAGCTATCTCGGGAGTCTGATCGGCTGGCGTAACGTGTTTATTCTCTGCATTCTGCCGAGCATGCTGGCGCTGCTGTGGCAGCTCTGGGTCCTGCCATCCATGAAGCCGGAGAGTAGCGGTAGCCTGAGTACGTTGTTCCGCGTGCTGCGTCGTCCGGGGATGATTGGCGGGATGCTGGCGACGATCCTTATTTTCAGCGGTCATTTTGCTTTCTTCACCTATCTGCGTCCGTTCCTTGAAACGGTTGGGCAGGTGAGCGTGGAGAGCATCTCGCTGATCCTGCTGGGCTTCGGTATTGCCAACTTTATTGGCACTTCCGTCGCCGGACATCTGCTGGCGCGCAATCTGCGCCTGACGCTGGCGCTTGTCCCGTTCGCGATGGGGATGCTGGCACTCGCTATGGTGCTATTTGGGCATCTGGCGATGGTTGACGGATTGCTGGTAGCGATGTGGGGCTTTGCCTTTGGCCTGGTGCCGGTGGGCTGGTCAACGTGGCTTGCAACCACCGTCCCGGATGAAGCGGAAAGTGCAGGGGGATTGCTGGTGGCATCCATCCAGTTTGCTATCAGCGCGGGGGCGGCCGGTGGCGGGGCGGTATTTGATCTTAACGGTGCCAGCGGGGTCTTTGCCGGAAGTGGTTTCCTGCTGGTCACGGCGATGGTGATTGTGTTTATGGGTGTGAAGGTTAAAGCGGAGTGATGCACTGGCCGGGCGGACGCAAGCGCCGCCCGGCTTAAGCCCTACAACCCTTTCTTATCCATCAGCACCGCCAGATCCACCAGACGGTTCGAGAAGCCCCACTCGTTGTCATACCACGACAGGATCTTCACCATATTCCCGCCAATCACCAGCGTTGAAAGCCCGTCGATGATGGATGAGCGCGGGTCGCCCTGATAATCACGGGAGACCAGCGGTTCATCGCTGTAGCCCAGGATGCCTTTCAGCGGCCCGCTGGCGGCAGCCTGACGGAACGCCTCATTCACCTCTTCGGCGGTCACGTTGCGGCTCAGCGTCACCGTCAGATCGACAATCGACACCACCGGAACCGGCACGCGCAGGGAATACCCGGTGAGTTTACCGTCAAGCTCTGGGATCACTTTCCCGAGCGCTTTTGCCGCGCCGCTGGAGTAAGGCACAATGGATAATGCTGCCGCGCGCGCGCCGCGCAGATCTTTTTCCGGCTGGTCATGCAGCGCCTGGCTGTTGGTGTAGGCATGCGTGGTGTTCATCAGCCCGTGCTCAATGCCAAACTGCTGGTGCAGCACCTGCGCCGCTGGCGCCAGACCATTAGTGGTGCAACTCCCGTTGCTGACCACAAAATGCTGGGCCGGATCGTACAGCGTGTGGTTCACACCCATCACCACCGTCAGATCGTCATTTTTAGCCGGGGCGGAAATAATGACGCGTTTTGCGCCGCCGCTCGTGATATGCACCGCCGCTTTTTCACGTTCGGTGAAGAAGCCGGTGGCTTCGATTACCACCTCAACGCCTGCGTCTTTCCACACAATGTTTGCCGGGTCACGTTCACTGAATACGGTGATGCGTTGCCCGTCAACCTGTAGCGCGCCGTCCGCCGCTTCCACAGGCACCGGCAGCGTGCCGAGCAGGGAGTCATATTTCAGCAGATGGGCGAGGGTTTTACTGTCCGTCAGATCGTTAATGGCCACAATCTGGAGATCCGGGTTGCCCAGCGCCGCGCGCAGGACATTACGTCCGATACGGCCGAAACCGTTAATACCGACCTTAACCATGATGCACTCCTTATCTGTGTTGTCTGGAGTTACTGTAGGCGTCAGGTCGGATGGCGTAAATGACAAAAAAGGATCAGATTACGCCATTCTGCGGCAGTGGAAGCGCTGGCGATATTCGCCCGGCGTGAGATGAAGCTGCTTTTCAAAAACGCGGCGCAGGTTGATGCTGGTACCAAACCCGCTTTTTTGGGCAATGACCTCAAGCGGATCCTGGGTCTGCTCCAGAAGCTGTCGGGCGGCGGCCAGGCGCGCTTCGGTGACATAACGGGCCGGAGGCACGCCCACGTCACGCGTAAACACGCGGGTAAAATTGCGCGGGCTCATGGCGACCCGTTCGGCCAGCCTTTCGACGCACAAATCTGCGGTGAGGTTTTGCAGGATCCAGCTTTGCAGTTCGCTGACCGGTCCGCTCGCGCCGGACTGCTCCAGATTATAGCGGCTGAACTGTAACTGGCCGCCAGGCCGACGCAGGTACATCACCATATCCTGCGCCACGTTGCGGGCGAGGGTGAAACCGTAATCATCTTCCACCAGCGCCAGCGTCAGATCAAACCCGGAGCTGACGCCGCCGGACGTCCAGACGGGGCCATCCTGAACATAGAGCGGGCCGCCCTCAACGTTGACCTCAGGATAGCGGGTTTTCAGGGTTTCCAGCAGCCGCCAGTGGGTCGTTGCCCGGCGCCCGTCGAGCAGCCCGGCCTGTGCCAGCAGCAGGGCCCCGCCGCAGACAGAGGCGACGCGGCGCGCATGGGGCGCGGCCAGGTGCAGCCAGTCCACCACGGCGGTGCTCTCCTGCTCATTCATGCCGCGACCGGTAATGATGATCGTGTCCAGCGGCTCGCGCGGATCCAGCTCCGGCAGGCGATAGTCCGCCAGCAGGTTTAAGCCGGACTGGCCGTGGATCACCAGGTGAGGCTGGGTAGTGGCGATAATGATGCGGTAGCGGGGCTGCTCAAGGCCGTCCGGGTGCAACCGGTTGGCCTGCATCAGAATGTCGGCGATACCGGCGGCCTCAAACAACATGCCACCGTCAGGTACGATAATCAGGATCTTCTTCATGTCCTGAAAAGTACCTTTATCACAAAATAAGTCAAGCGGCAGACGAACACCGTCGCAGAGATAAATGAGGCGTGCCGGGCGAAAGCGTGGAACGGAAGATGTTGGGAAGAAGTAAAAGAAATATGTAGTAACGGTAAAACTTCTTGCGTGTGGTTCACTGTCAATGCCGCTGAAACCCCCAGTTTATGGGCTGCAAGGGAGCGCGCTGAACAATAAAAGAACAAAAAGATGTAGCCAGGCTTAATTATTAAGGCACAAAAAATAAACCCTGAGGATAATTTCGGGTAGGTTATTTCGGGTCGCGAAATTAAATCCCTGCCATTTTCTTCGCCGCCATTTGTTAATGCAGGACGCTCACACCCAATAAAAGTTATCTTCTGAATGCAACAATGAAAATATCCCAGATATATCCCACAGCGCACAGAAAAAATGAAATTCTACTAATTATGGTAGTGGCGATAATAAGGGGTTACGTTAATGATAGTTGTTCTCTTTTTCCTGTTTAGCCATTAATTTTCATACAGTTACGGACTTAATTCGTCTAAGAAAAAGACGATTTTAGCTAAGTGCGCATTTTTTATGAGATTAATCCTATAATGCATTGGGCGTATCATTAAACGCCATTAAGCAGGCGGGAAATATTGAATTGATGACAAGCTCATGTAAACTTGTCTACCGTTTGTCAAAATATGTCAGGAGCATGCTGGGCCCATTTCTGTCGGGCTCGTGCGGTAGCTATGCCTTAAAATAGTTACCTGCTGAAAATATCCCGACTATTTTAACAATAGCACCTAAGTCAAATTTTATCCCCTCTCTTCATCCTCTAAATATCGCTACGGAAAAGCATATGAAACTGCGCGTATTGTTATCACTTCTGTTTGTTATGGCGGTGGCGGGCTGTAAGGCGCCGCAGAAACCAGCGATCACCGATGATACGATTGTGACCAGCCAGGTGAATGGCGTCACGCTGACGCACCGTCACGCTGTTACCCCTCCGGCGGAGTTCACTCAGGTGAATGAACCGTACCGTGCCATGTACCCGGCATCCCTGATGAGCCGTCCTGACTACGGCGGAAAAGTGATCCGTACGCTTGAGACCGGTAAAACTTACGTTGTGCTGGGGCAGGTTGAACATTTCTGGATGGCGCTGGCCGATGAAGGGAGTGAACAGCTGATTGGTTATGTGCCGATGCGTGCCGTAATCAAGGCTGACCAGTACGAAGCGACCGTACGTAAACAGGCACTGCGCCCGAAAGCGCGCAAGAAAACCACCTGTGTTGATGTCGATGGCAACAGCAAAGCCTGCAAAGACAGCGCGAACGGTACCTGGATCCTGAACTAAACGGGTTTCACGAGCATATTTTTATGAATAATAAAAATTTTCATCGGATGTGGTTCCCTTTTTTTGCGTTGATTTTCGCGCTGATCGGTGGTTGTACGTCGTCTTCACACAGCGACCCCTCCCGCTACAATCTTCAGTTTCAGGCTCATCCTCAAATCAATGATTCTGCGCCGCTTAAGGTCAGAGTGTTGCTGCTGAAATCCGATGCGGATTTCATGTCCAGTGACTTCTACTCCTTACAGAACAACGCGTCAGCCACGCTTGGCGCGAATCTGCTGAACAGCGATGTGTTCTTCCTGATGCCGGGCCAGCTTTCGAAAACCCTGAGCGGACAAAGCTCACCGGAAGCGCGCTATATCGGCGTGATGGCGGAATACCAGGCGCTGGACGGCAAAAAATGGCGCGTCTCACTTCCTTTGCCTGTTCCCGGCGAAAACGCGATTTACCAGTTCTGGAAATGGTCCGCAGATGAACTCCAGGCCAGCGTCTTCCTCGACGTAAATGGTATCCGGGTCATCAGCCAGTAACGCCCTTCATAACAGGAAAGAGATCATCATGACGAAAGCAGAAAAGGTCGTCTGGACCGAGGGCATGTTCCTGCGTCCCCACCATTTCCAGCGGACAGAAAGTTACCTCCTCAACCACGTTCGTGAGTGGGGGGCCTTGCAGCGATCGTATCTCTGGGGCTTTCTCGACCTTGAGCTGGATGAAGCGATGCTACGCCAGGGGTGTATTGCCCTCAGCTACTGTAGCGGTTTGCTGCCTGACGGCACCTTTTTCCAGGTTCGCAGCGACCGCAATGGTCCGGCCCCGCTAAAAATCCCCGATAATCTCACCAACGAAAAGGTGGTGCTTGCGCTGCCGGTTCGTCGCGGTGGCCGTGAAGAGGTGATTTTCAGCGAGGAGCCGTCTTCTCTGGCGCGTTTTATTACCTTTGAACAAGAGGTGGAAGACGACAACGCCATGTCGGTCGGGGAGGCGACGGTCCAGTTTGGCCGCCTGCGTCTGACCCTGATGCTGGAGAAAGATCTGACGGCAGAATGGACCGCCATCGGCGTGGCGTACGTCACCGAAAAGCGCAACGACAACCACGTGCGGCTGGATAACAGCTACATCCCGCCAATGCTGAACGCCAATAACAGCCCGCAGCTGTACGGCATGATCAATGACCTGCACGGCTTGCTGGTGCAGCGTAGCCAGCAGATCGGCGGTCGACTGCGCCAGCCGGGGCGTTTCAATACGTCTGAAATGGTTGAGTTCACGCTTCTCTCGCTGATCAACCGCCACCTTGGCGACGTCTCACATTTAAAAACGCTGCCGCTGCTTCACCCGGAAGCGCTCTGGCGCAGCTGGCTGCCGTTCGCCACGGAGCTCGCCACCTGGACGCCGCAGCGTACCGCAGAGAGCATATTGCCGGTATACGACCATGACGATCTCGCCGTTTGCTTCAGCAAACTGATGCTGATGCTGCGTCAGGGGCTGTCGCTGGTCATGGAAGATCATGCCATCCAGCTGCCGCTGCACGAACGCTCCCACGGGCTGAACATCGCCACCGTGCCGGAGACCAGCATGGTCCGCGAATTTGGCTTCGTGCTGGCGGTAAAAGCCAATGTCCCCGGCGAACACCTGCAAACCCATTTCCCTGCCCAGATGAAGGTTGCGCCAGTGTCGAAAATTCGCGATCTGGTTCAGCTCCAGCTGCCGGGCATCATGCTTCGGGCAATGCCCGTCGCGCCGCCGCAGATCCCGTGGCATGCAGGCTACAGCTATTTCGAACTCGAGAGGGGCAGCGAACTGTGGCACGAGATGGACAAGTCCGGGGCATTCGCGCTGCATCTCGCAGGGGAATTCCCGGGTCTCGATATGGAGTTCTGGGCCATCCGTAGCCCGACAGAATAATAAAGCGAGCGCTTAATATGCAGGAACGACAGGATACCGGCAGTGATGCCGTGTTTACCGGAGCCAGTGGGAACAATCAGCTGGTGGCGGCCGCCAATCCGCTGCTCAATGCGATTCCGCAAATCCGTCATTCGGTTTCCCACGACGATCAGGTCGGGCTGCGCCAGCGCCTGATTGACGAAATTCGCCGTTTCGAGGTGCGATGCCAGCAGGCGGGCTTACCGTATGAAGTGATTGTCGGCGCGCGCTACTGCCTCTGCACGGCGCTGGACGAAGCCGCCGCGCTGACCCCCTGGGGAAGCAGCGGCGTCTGGTCAAGCAATGGTCTGCTGGTGACGTTTCATAACGAAACCTGGGGCGGTGAGAAGTTTTTCCAGCTGCTGGCGCGTCTGTCGCAGAATCCGCGCGAACACATTCTGCTGCTGGAGATGATCAACTACTGTCTGCTGCTCGGCTTTGAAGGTCGCTACCGCGTGCTGGACAATGGCCGGACCCAGCTTGAAACCATCAAACAGCGCCTGTGGCAGATGATCCGTGGCGTGCGCGGCAACTACCCGCCGCCGCTCTCGCCGCACCCGGAAGATCGCCCCGTTCTGCGCAAGCTCTGGCGGCCGATGATCCCTCTTTGGGCGTGCGTGGCGCTGGTCGGCTTTATCGCCTGCCTGTTCTATATCGTGCTGAACTGGCGTCTGGGTGATAACACCAGCCCGGTGCTGGCGAAAATTTACCAGTCCCAACTGCCGGAAACCACCATCCAGCAGCCTGCGCGTCAGCTGCCGGCGGTGCTGAACCTGCGCGGCTTCCTGAAACCGGAAATTGATGCCGGTCTGGTGGCCGTTAAGGATGAGGCGGATCGCAGCGTGGTGATCCTGAAAGGGGACGGACTCTTTGCTTCGGCCTCAACGGTGGTGCGCGATCGCTATGAGCCGGTCATCGACCGCATCGCCCAGGCGATGAATAACGTCAGCGGCAAAATCCTGGTGGTGGGATACAGCGACAACGTGCCGATCCGCAGCGCACGCTTCGCCTCTAACTATGAACTCTCGCTTGAACGCGCCCGTTCGGTGCAAAAACAGCTCCAGGGTAGCCTCTCACAGCCTGAGCGCGTCAAAGCCGAAGGGCGGGGCGAGATCAACCCGGTAGCGCCTAACACCACGCCTGAAAATCGCGCCCGTAACCGCCGCGTAGAGATTACGCTGCTGGTATCGCCTGACAATACCCAGGCCGAGCTGAACGGATTGCCGCAAGGAAACTAAGGATGCTGACAACTCTACTTTCTATACTGACCAATCGCATTCTGTGGAGCTTCCTGGGCGTAACGGCGCTCGCGGCGGTCATCTGGATGATTGGCCCGCTGTTGTCCATCGTGGATACCCGGCCCCTTGAATCAGAGCAGAACCGCGTCATCAGCATTGCGGTGGTCTACCTGATTTGGGCCCAGAGCCACATTCTGCCGCGGCTGTATAACGCCTGGCTGAACCGTAAGCTGATGGACAAGCTCAACGAAAATACCACCAGCCCGGAGGCGGCCGATCCGCAGAAACGTCTGAACAGCGAGGAGCAGATCCTTGCCGGGCGTTTCGATGAAGCCGCCCAGATGCTGAAAAAAGCCCACTTCAGCAAAGCGGGACATGGCGCGCAGTGGACGCAGCGCTTCAGCACACAGTACCTCTATCAGCTGCCGTGGTACGTCATTATTGGCGCGCCGGGTTCAGGTAAAACCACCGCGCTGGCCAACTCCGGGCTGCAATTCCCGCTGGCGGATCGCTTCGGTAAAACCGCGCTACGCGGCATTGGCGGCACGCGCAACTGTGACTGGTGGTTTACCAACGAGGCGGTTCTGCTGGATACCGCGGGGCGCTACACCACTCAGGAGAGCGAGCAGGTTCAGGACGCCGGAGAGTGGCTGGAATTTATCAACCTGCTGCGTAAATACCGCCGTCGCCAGCCCATCAACGGCGTGATTATCACCATCAGCATTTCCGACCTGCTTTCGCAGTCCGCTGAGGCCTCGCGCCAGCAGGCGGTCAACCTGCGCCAGCGTCTCTCCGAGCTGCATGAACAGCTGGGTATTCGCTTCCCGGTGTATGTGATGGTGACCAAAGCGGACCTGCTTAAAGGCTTCCGCGCCTGGTTTGCGGATTACGACAAAGCCCAGCGCGACCAGATCTGGGGCTTCACGCTGCCGTGGGAGCAGACCAAACACGCCGATTACGACCTGATGGGCAACTTCCAGCAGGAGTTTTCCCTGCTGCAACAGCGTCTGGATGCCGGCCTGCCGGAAACCATGCTCAAAGAGCATGACGCCAAAACCCGTGCGGAAGCCTATCTCTTCCCGCAGGAGTTCGCCGCGCTGCGTCCGCTGCTGGCTGACTACCTGAGCACGGTCTTTGCCCGTTCAAACTTCGAAACCGAATTTTCGCCGCGCGGCATCTACTTTGCCAGCGGCACTCAGGAAGGGATGCCGTTTGACCGCGTGATGGGCGAGCTGAACCGCGCGCTCTCCTTACCTGAAGGGGAGGAAAGCACGCGCTGGGATTCGGTGAGCAAAGAGGCGCCGATCCCGGGCGCGAAGGGCCAAAGCTTCTTCATTAAAAACCTGCTGCAAAACGTCATTTTCCAGGAAGCGGGCATCGCCGGGGAAAACCGCTGGTGGGAGCTGCGCAACCGCGCGGTGATGTGGTCCGGCTACGCGGCGCTGCTGGCGCTGCTGGTGATCCTGGGTGGCCTGTGGCTGACCAGCTACGCCAAAAATAAAGCCTATCTGGAAGAAGTGGACGCAAAAGTGCCGATGCTGGAGCAGCAGAGCAAGGCGCTGCAAAACCAGCCCCAGCGCGATCTGTTTGCGCTTCTGCCGCTGCTTAACAGCCTGGTGGATCTGCCGAAAAGCGATGCCTTCGACGTTAACGACCCGCCGGTTTCCCGCCGCATGGGGCTTTATCGCGGGGATGACGTCAGCGATGCCTCGCAGTCTCTGTATCAGAAGGCGCTGGATCAGATGCTGCTGCCCGCCGTGGCGATGCACATTACCACCTGGCTGCGCAACGACAACGGCAGCGACGTGGAGTACAGCTATGAGGCGCTGAAAGCCTATCAAATGCTCTACCAGCCGAAGCACTATGACGGCAAATTCCTGCACTCGTGGGTGATGCTCAACCTGCAACGCAACCTGCCGCAGAACGTGACGCAGGCGCAGCTTCAGGAGCTGGAATGGCACCTGACCCAGCTGCTGGAGCCAAAAATTCAGGCTTCACCGTATGCGCAGGATGAGGATCTGGTCGCACGTGAAAGGGCGCTCATCAACCAGCAGCCGCTCTCAACACGCGTATATGGCCGCCTGAAACGTCTGCTGGAGCATGATGAAAACCTGAAGCCGGTTTCGCTTTCAGATCTCGGCGGCCCGCAGAGCGAGCTGGTGTTTTCCCGTAAAAGCGGCAAGCCGGTGAGTGAGGGCGTACCGGGCCTCTATACGCCGGACGGCTACTGGAAGAGCTTCAACGACCAGATCGACAGCGTGACCACCGCCCTGCACGAGGACGACGCCTGGGTACTGGGAGCGACCACCGCCCAGGAAGATAAACAGCAGATCGACAACGCCGTGCGCCAGCTCTACATGCGCGACTTTATCGTCAACTGGGATCGCTTTCTCGCTGACATTCAGCTCAACAACAGCGCCGATCTTTCCCAGCGCATCAACACCGCGCGCCTGCTTTCAGGCACCAACTCGCCGCTGCGCCGTCTGGTGCTTAACCTGAGCAAGGTGCTGACCCTGTCGCGCACTGCGCCAGCGCCGGAAGATGCGCAGAAAGCGGAAGACCAAAGCAACCGCGCCACCCGCACGCTGGAAGCGCTGTTCAGCAACGGTGACAACGCCCCGACGCAGGGCGCGGTTGTGACGCAGGCGCCTGAGCAACTGGTGACTGACCACTATGCGCCGATGATTGAGCTGGCGCAGCCGCTGGAGAAGGGTGGCAAGACCATCGTCTTTGACGATTTTCTTAAGCAGGTTGACGAGCTTTATCGTTACCTGACCGCCGTTCAGGATGCGGCAAACAGCGGTATGCCTGCGCCGGGCGGGGATGCAATCAGCCGCCTGCAAGCCAGCGCGGGCCGTCTGCCGGGCGGGCTGCAAACCATGTTCAGCAATATGGCCGTCGGCGCCAGCAGCGACACCCAGCGTCGCGATCTGGAGAACGTGCGTAAGCGCATCAACGTGGAAGTGGGTGGGTTCTGCCGTCAGGCGATTGCCGGGCGTTATCCGCTGGTGCGCAGCGCCAGCACCGAGGTGACGCCGGACGATCTCGCCCGCATGTTCGCGCCGGGCACCGGACTGATGGACACCTTTTTCCGCGACAACCTGACCAACAAGGTGGACACCACCCAGGCGAACTGGCGCTTTATGCCGGGCATCGACGGTAAAACGCTGCCGGGCAGCGAAGGGCTGTTGCGTCCGTTCCAGCAGGCGCAGTCTGTCCGCGATGCCTTCTTTGCCAACGGCGCGACCACGCCATCCTTTAAGGTCACGGTGCGCACCGTGCGGATGGACAACACCATTCTGAACCTGACGCTGGACGTGGACGGTCAGCTGCTGCGCTACAGCCACGGTCCGCAGGCGGTGCAGATCATGAACTGGCCGGGGCCGGGCGGGACGAACCAGGTGCGTATGCAGCTCGGTCTGGCCAATGGCAGCACCGCAACGCTGGTGACCAACGGTTCCTGGGCGCTCAACCGCTTTTTCGACAAGGCGCGCACCAGCCCTGGCGCGGGTAGCCTGAGCCGTCAGGCGACCTTCAACGTCGACGGACATCAGGTCACGCTGGAGTTTGCCCCGAACAGCATCCGTAACCCGTTCCAGCTTCCCCGTTTCTCATGCCCATAACCGCAAGGACAGCCGTATGACGAATACCCCTGCGATGAACCGTTATAGCTGGTATGGCAAATTACCCAGCGCCGGAGATTTTTTGCAGCGTCGCTTTCCGGATACCCTGCAACGCCAGTGGTCGCACTGGTTCCAGGTCGGCCTGCTGGCCTGGCAACAGGAAGAGCAGCGCAGCGGCGAGCGCCCGTTTTCTAAAGCCCCGGTGTGGAACTTTGTCGTCCCGCCGATGCTCGGTAGCCAGATGATTCAGATGGGCTGCCTGCTGCCGGGCCGTGACAGCGTAGGCCGCCACTATCCGGTATGCCTGCAACTGAGCTTCACCCCCGCCGAGTGGTCATCCCGCCTGCTCGGGCAGGCTGAAAGCTGGTACCAGCAGCTTGGCCGTCTGGGGCTGCACGCGGTGCGTAACAGCTATTCTGCCTCCCAGCTGGATGAAATGCTGATGACCATCCCGGCGCCCCAGCCGGTTGAGCCGCAAAAGCGTTCCGACATTCTCGACGTGATTGGTTATGACGACGATGGTCAGAGCACGCTGGGCTGGCCGCAGGCGGCGGAGTGTTTTGATCCGCTGCGCCAGACCAGCTACTGGTGGACAAACCGCTGCGACGGCTATCCGCTGTACACCCACGTCCACAGCGGTAACTTCACCGGGCAGCTCTTTACGCTGCTGTTCGATCCGGCAGGCGGCGCCCGTCCGGGCCGCCACGGTCTTTACCCGCCTATGTTTGAATAAGCAGGGATCTTATGAATATCGATGAATTTCTCGCGCCGATAAGCCCCGATAACCCCTGCGGTGAAAACCTGGAGTACGACGCTGATTTCCAGGCCATGGGGCAGGCCAGTCAGGGCAAAGCCGAGCAGCAGTTTGGCGACACCATCATTCCGGCAGAGCCTGCCGACTGGAACACGGTGGAAAAACTCGCCACCAGCCTGCTGGGTCGCACCAAAGATCTTCGCGTCATGCTGGCGTTAACCCATGCCTGGACGCGTCGTCGCGGGCTGGCAGGTTACGCCGACGGGCTACTGCTGGTGCAGGAAGCCCTGTCCCGTTACTGGGAGCAACTTTACCCGCTGCTGGAAGAGTATGGCGAAACCGATCCGTTCTACCGCATTAACGCCCTTGCCGGGCTGAGCGATAAATCTGACCTGACGGTCGCGGTGCGTAACGCCTCACTGCTCCGCTCAAACGGCGATGAGATTTCGCTCCGTGACGCCCAGGCGCTGCTTGACGGCAGTAAAACCGAGTGTCCGGATTATCCGGGCGGTCGTCCACGACTGATCGATGAGCTGGCCCGGGGCGATCAGCCCGGCACCGAAGCGGTAATCGTGATCAACGAACGCCTGCTGGCCATCCGCGAACTGCTTACCGGCTATCTCGGGGAAAGTGGCGTCCCGGAGATGGAACAGCTGCTGAAAACCGTCGGGCTGGTTTCCAGCGCCTGTCAGGTGACCGATATCAGCAAGCTGCTGCCGAACCGTGACGCGCAGGCTGAACAGCACGCCGAGCCGCAGTCCGTAACCGCGTCGCCTGTTCAGCAGGTGACGGACTGGCGCAGCGTGCAGGTGACCAGCCGCGCCGACGCCCAGCTGATGCTGGAAAAAGCGAAACAGTATTTTGCGCAGTACGAACCCAGCCATCCCGCACCGCTGATGATTGAACGGGTGCAGCGGCTGTCTGAACTCAACTTTATGGACATTATTCGCGACCTGGCGCCAGACGGCGTTAACCAACTGGAAAATATCTTTGGACGCCGCGAATGACGCGTCCTGGCATTATGACGACAGGCATGGAGTCTGCCGTTTCACCTTCACCGCGCATCTTTGATGGAGAACATCATGGCAATGAGTAACAGTGGACAGAAATTCATCGCACGCAACCGTGCTCCCCGCGTGCAGATCGAGTACGACGTAGAGATCTACGGCGCAGAACGCAAAATTCAGCTGCCGTTTGTGATGGGCGTTATGGCCGATCTGGTTGGCAAGCCGGTGGAAAACCTGCCAGCCGTCGACGAGCGTAAGTTCCTGGAAATCGACATCGACAACTTCGACGAACGCATGAAGGCGCTGAAGCCGCGCGTGGCGTTCCAGGTGGATAACACCCTGACCGGCGAAGGTAAGCTCAACGTCGATCTGACCTTCGACAGCATGGACGACTTCCTGCCGGACGCGGTGGCCCGCAAAGTAGAGCCGCTGAACAAGCTGCTGGAAGCCCGTACCCAGCTCTCCAACCTGCTGACCTACATGGACGGTAAAAACGGTGCGGAAGAGCTGATCGCGAAAATTCTCCAGGATCCGACGCTGCTCAAATCCCTGAGCCAGTTGCCAAAAAATGACGAAAGTGCGAAAGGTAGCGAGGAATAATCGATGAGCAACCAGACTCAACAACACGATCAGCAGGCGGGCCAGGCGTTCAGCCAGGACGAGTTCAGCGCGCTGCTGAATAAAGAGTTCCGCCCGAAAACCGATCAGGCGCGCTCTGCCGTAGAAAGCGCGGTTAAAACCCTGGCGCAGCAGGCGCTGGAAAACACCGTGACCTTCTCAAACGATACCTACCGCACCATTCAGAACCTGATTGCCGGTATTGACGAGCAGCTTTCGCAGCAGGTGAACCAGATCATTCACCACGAGGAGTTCCAGAAGCTGGAGAGCGCCTGGCGCGGCCTGAGCTACCTGGTGAACAACACCGAAACCGACGAGATGCTGAAGATCCGCTTTATGAGCATCTCCAAGCAGGAGCTGGGCCGCACCCTGAAACGCTACAAGGGCGTAGGCTGGGACCAGAGCCCGATCTTCAAAAAAATCTACGAGCAGGAGTACGGCCAGTTCGGTGGCGAGCCGTTTGGCTGCATCGTGGGCGACTACTACTTCGACCACAGCCCGCAGGACGTTGAACTGCTGGGCGAGATGGCGCGCATCGGCTCTGCGGCCCACTGTCCGTTCATCACCGGCACCGCGCCGGGCGTGATGCAGATGGAGTCCTGGCAGGAGCTGGCTAATCCGCGCGATCTGACCAAAATCTTCCAGAACACCGAATACGCCGCCTGGCGTTCACTGCGTGAATCGGAAGATGCCCGCTATCTGGGCCTGGTGATGCCGCGCTTCCTGTCGCGTCTGCCGTACGGTATTCGCACCAACCCGGTGGACAGCTTCGATTTTGAAGAGCAGACCGACGGCGCGAACCACAACAGCTACTCCTGGGCGAACGCGGCCTATGCGATGGCAGCCAACATCAACCGCTCTTTCAAAGAGTACGGCTGGTGCACCTCGATTCGCGGCGTGGAATCCGGCGGGGCGGTGGAAAACCTGCCGTGCCACACCTTCCCGAGCGACGACGGCGGCGTGGACATGAAGTGCCCGACCGAGATCGCCATCAGCGACCGTCGTGAAGCGGAACTGGCGAAAAACGGCTTTATGCCGCTGGTTCACCGCAAAAACTCCGACTTCGCCGCCTTCATCGGCGCGCAGTCTCTGCAAAAACCGGCCGAGTACCACGACCCGGACGCCACCGCGAACGCGCGTCTGGCCTCCCGTCTGCCGTACCTGTTCGCCTGCTGTCGTTTTGCTCACTACCTGAAGTGCATCGTGCGCGACAAAATCGGCTCCTTCCGCGAGCGCGAAGAGATGGAGCGCTGGCTGAACGACTGGGTAATGAACTACGTGGACGGCGACCCGGCGAACTCCTCCCAGGAAACCAAGTCCCGCAAACCGCTGGCGGCGGCGGAAGTGCAGGTGCAGGAGATTGAAGACAACCCGGGCTACTACGCCGCGAAGTTCTTCCTGCGTCCACACTACCAGCTGGAAGGTCTGACCGTTTCCCTGCGTCTGGTATCTAAACTGCCATCGCTGAAGACGAAGGACGCGTAATGATAATTGCCGCCGGGGGGCCTTGCCCGGCGTTAGCTTTATAGTATGGAAATTTGAGAGGAAATATGACCGCGAGACCTTCGTTTGTTGCTGCCTGGGCGGCGGCAACACGTATTTACGATGCAAATGATTCTATCGGCAAAGTTAAGCAAGTTATCGGCGGCAAAGTTAAGCACAACTTCGAAATACCGCCAGACGAGGGCGGGTGGTCAAATAGTTGTGCCGTACGCATGAGTTATGTTCTTAACTATACCGGGCATCCCGTTCCGCGTATTGCAAATCTCACGGTATCCGGTGCTGATAATAAATGGTACTTCTACCGCGTAAAGGATGTCATTGCCTGGTTGACGCGTCAGTGGGGTAAACCTGACATGATCGTGAGTTATCCTTCCTTACCCGTTGAGCAATTAGCCAACAAAAAGGGCGTCATTCTGTTTGAGGTACAGGGCTGGAGTGACGCCGCAGGTCATGCAACATTCTGGAATGGTTTAACCTGTTCGGATCACTGTTATTTCAATGCGCCGGAGACGAATTACTCGACGACCAAAGCTAATTTTTGGGAGTTGCCATGAAAAAAATGATTGCTAGTCTACTGTTGCTCACCAGTTCCGCCTCTGTGTATGCAATTGACGATCCGGTGTCGTTTGTCAAAAAAATGCCTTATAAGCAAGTTGTTAAAGACGTTGTTTTTTCTCGCTGCCTGGCACAAGTTGCAGATGATAAAAGCCAGTTTTCTCTGGATGCAGCCCGTAGCAGTAGCGCCTTACTGGAATGGGTGCCTTTCGATATTGAGAATGGCAATGACAAAATCAATGCTCTTATTAATAAATATAAAGGCGCTACCAACGCCTTTCATTCTGAGAGAAAACCCGATGTAAAAGGCGTAACCTTAAATTGCCTGCGTCTTTATCATAGTGACGAACTTAATCAACTTGTTCCTCAATTAATCATCGGAAATCCTGACCGCACCTGGATTCAGGATAATTCACAATAGTAAAAGACTTCACATTCTTTCCTTTCATTCAGGGGGAATGTAAGACTGTCAAATGACACGGGTCGTTTGATATGAGGCAGAGGTAAAATATGGACGGTTTTATTCAGCCCCATGCTTTCCTGTTTGCCATATAAGGGCTTTTTCGAAAGCAATATTGTTCATCCACGAAGAGTAGATATTATGGCTATTGATATGTTTCTGAAGGTCGAGGGTGTTACGGGCGAATCTAAAGATTCTAACCACACCGGCTGGACTGATATTACCTCCTTCTCCTGGGGCGCGTCCCAGCCAGGTAATATGAGCGTTGGCGGTGGCGGCGGTGCCGGTAAAGTGAACTTTAACGACCTGCACGTTAACGCTCTGATCGACAAATCCACTACAGCAATCCTGAAACACTGCGCAAGCGGTAAACACCTGACCAAAGTTGAACTGTCCGTCTGCAAAGCGGGTGGTCAGCAGGTTGAATACACCCGCATCACCCTGGAAGACGTTCTCGTGACTTCCGTTCAGTACACGGGTGCAGACAACGGCGATACCGTTGGCGTGACCTATGCATTCCAGGCTGCGAAAGTGAAACAGCAGTACTGGGAGCAGACCACTGCCGGTGGTAAAGGTGCTGAAAGCAGCGCTGGCTGGAACATCAAAGAAAACAAAGAAGCGTAACAGAAGTGGGCCCGAAAGGGCTCACTTTAGCCTGTATTTTCTAAAAGGGAAAATATTTATGCGTCCTGCTTTTGGTGCCGCCTGGAACAGATTCAGAGAAGTTAATGTCAATGTCGAAACGGTGGGCAAATTATTGGGTGGAAAAGTCCAGCACAATATTGAAGCCGGAATTTTTAAAAATGCCTGCCCCATTCGTATGAGCTACGTTTTAAACTATTGTGGCATTCCGATACCTTCTAATAGTAAATATGCAACAGTGACCGGGAATGACAAGAAGCGGTACATGTTCCGTGTCAAAGATATGATTGCATTCCTACCCACAGTTCTGGGCAGTGCAGATATGTCAGTCTCTTCACCAACTCCAGCACAATTTGCAGGCAAGCAGGGCATCATCATATTTACCGGACATGGCTGGTATGATGCAACCGGACATGTAACCCTGTGGAATGGAAATATTTGCTCTGATGATTGTCATTTTCTTGGCTCTCCTGGCAATGGTTCATTTATTCCTACAAACGCAACATTGTGGAGCCTGAAATGAAACGTTTGTTGCTGCTTGTATTGGTTTTAAATGCCTCAGTCGCTTACTCCCAAACACTGCCTGATGTTAGTGCTTTTACTCAGCAACAAATCTTTGAAAACTGGGTGCAAAATCGATGCATCGGCAAGATTGCAGATAGTAAAATCCTGAAGGATGATGCAGAGGCCAGTGCCGCTGCATGGCTCGAAGCAAGCGATCTACCTCCAGAGAATTTTGAAAAAGCTGACAAGGTGATTGTTTCCTTACTTAAAGAGCAGGTAGGCGGTACCGAACCGGGTAATTATCAGATATTAAAGTGCAGCTTAATTGCCAATAGCGACGCAATTCGTCTGCTCAATGTCCAAAAATAGCGTTTCACCGATATTGACAGGAGATTTGACCGTACCATCTGGCGTCTTCAAGTCACAATCTGCGATGGAGCTCAAGATGAGTGCAACTTCGCCAGCCTTGGTAGTATATTATGGTGTATATGGACTGTTTACTGTTCTTTCTTATTGTGGCCTTGTTCCTGATGGTTGTAATCATGGATCTCATCAGTTCCCGTTATTTTAAAAAACACGAGGCCGAATATAATCAGCTTCTTTCAGAATATCGGCAAAAAGGCTACGATCTCGATCTGGTGACAAATTACGCATCTTTTTTTGGTTCGCTGGCGAACTATCAAAAAATAATCTGGTTTGTTCGTCTTCGCAAAGGCGTGAAGATGAAATTTACCAAAGACAGAAATGTTCAGGACGATGCCTATAAATTCGTTCAGGCTTTACCGGAAGAGAGAATCGGCTGGATATTAAAACTGCATCGACGCTATAAAGCTCAGGCCTTACTTTTTACGCTATGGCTGCTTATCGGCATTATTTTCCTGAATGTAGTCAAATAGCTTTAATCAGCCCTTAACCCCCAAACCCCGCCGTTCTCACCCCCGAGAGCGGCAGCGTTTGAGCGCTAATCATACCAGCAGGAATACGCCATGCGATTCACGATTATTTCTACGAAACCCGGTCATCAGCCGCCGCAAAGCAGCTGTGATTTTTATGCCCCGGGCGGCACCATTGGGCGCGGTACGGATAACAATCTGGTGCTGCCGGACAATGACCGCACCATCTCGCGTTTGCAGGCCATCGTTCACGTCGACGCCAGTGGCGAATGCCGCGTCACGAACCGCGGCAGCGTCACCCGCGTGGTATTGAATGATATCCCGCTGGAGCGTGGGCGTCAGGTTGAGCTTCAGGATGGGGATATTCTCGGTATTGATGATTATCGCATTGAAGTCAGCGAACTCATTCATGACACCCAGCCCGTAAGCCGCATGGCGGCCAGCATGCAGCAGGCGCGTCCAGCGGCGACACCTGCACCAGCGCCGCAACCGAAACCGGCCAGCGCCGCGCCTCGCGGAAAAGCTGAACCTACGGCCGTGCCGTCGGAAATCTGGGACAGCCTGATGCAGGAGTTTTCCATCTCCGACAGCATCTCCAGCAACCGGGCAAAACCACAGCCCGCGGCCTCCCACGACCCGTTCTCCCAGCCTGCGGCCCCGGAGCGGAATGCCGAAGATCCGCTGGCAATGTTTAACGACGCCGAACCGTCGCTTGAACGTAAAAACGTTGACCCGGACACGCTGTTCAGCGATGAAGCGTTGTTTAAAAAAGAGAGCATCTTTGACGATGTTACCCCTTCAACGCTGGTACAGCCGGACGAAAGCAAATCTGCCCAGCCAAAGGAAGAGGCGTCGGACGAACTCGATCCGTTAGCCCTGTTTGGCGGGTCGGCGAGCGCACCTGCCGCGCGTCACGATGACCCTCTCGGCCTGATGGGCGGCGCGCCGTTAACCCATCCGGATGAAATCGTGGCCGATAAGCCGGAGCCAAAGCCTGAAGCGCAAGCCGCACAGGAAGAGGATGCGCTGGCCAGCTCACCGCTGTTCGATCCGGAACCGACTGAACCACAGGATGCGCCGCGCGCGGAAGAAGAACCCGCGCGTCCCGATTACGCTGGCTTCACCATGCCAACGCCGCAGGCCGTGGCGCGCAGCAACGCGCAGGCGCCTAAAGGCCGCCTGCGTATCGACCCGGTTAAAAACGCTGCTTCGCCTGCTGCCTCCGCGCAGACCGGCGAGCGGGGCGAGGTGCTTCAGGGCGAACTGCTGGAGGCGCTGCTGGAGGGCATGGGCCTGAGCGAAATGCAGCCGGTGCCGCAGTTTGACCGGGAAAATATGCGTCAGCTGGGTCAGATCCTGGGCATGTTCTCGCAGGGGACCGTGGCGCTGCTCTCCTCGCGCTCCATCCTCAAGCGTGGGGTGAAAGCCGATATGACCATGGTGCTCGACGATGCGAACAACCCGTTCAAACTGTTGCCGACCGGGAAAACGGTGCTGATCCAGATGTTCGGCACGCCGATGCCGGGCTTTATGCCGCCGACCAAATCGGTGCGTGATGCGCTAATCGATCTCCAGGCGCACCAGCTGGGGATGATCTCCGGTATCCGCGCCATTATCGCCGCCATGCTGCAATCCTTTAACCCGGAGCAGTTGGAAGAGCAGGCGAAGCAGAACGGGATGACGTCACGCCTGGCGCTGCCGGGCAGCCGTAAAGCCGCGCTGTGGGATTATTTCGTTCGCAGCTATGGCGAGACGGCGGGCGAGATCGAGGACGACTTCCATACCCTGTTTGGCGAAGCCTTCCTCCATGCCTATGACATGGAGGTCAATCAGTACAAAGACTCACAAAGCGGATCGGAAGAAAAATGAATATCGCAACGGCTTCTCTCTCCCGCCAGGGGACGCGCGCCAGCAACCAGGATCAGACGGGAGAAACCATCGGGGAACGTTCAGCCTGCTTTGTCGTCTGTGACGGCATCGCGGGCCTGCCGGGCGGCGAGGTGGCCGCTGAGCTGGCCCGCAACAGCATTATTTCCCGCTTTGACGGCGACAAGCACCTGAATGCGCAGCATATTCGTGACTACGTCCAAACGGCGAACCGCACCATCCTCAGCGAACAACAGGCCGTGCAGGACTATCGCCGGATGGGCACCACGCTGGTCAGCCTGTTTATCGACAGGGATTACCGTCTGGCTTACTGGGCGCACGCCGGAGACAGCCGCCTGTACCTGTTTCGCCGCGGCTGGCTGTGGCATGTGACCACCGATCACAGCCTCGTCCAGCAGATGAAAGATGCCGGGCATCAGACTGACGATCTCAACAGCAACCTGCTGTATCTGGCGCTGGGTATTGAGAATGGCGGACCGGAAGCGAGCTACAGCGATGTCGTGCAGGTTGAGGACGGTGATGCCTTTTTACTCTGCACCGACGGTTTCTGGCACGGCGTCAGCGAAGAGCAGATGAAGCAGTCGCTGCATATGGTCAATACGCCACAGGAGTGGCTGACCTTAATGAACCAAATCATTCAAAAGAATGCCGAACAGGAGGGCAATGCTCAGGATAACTATACCGCCGTGGCGGTGTGGATGGGCAACCCTCAGGACACCACTTTGCTGCATACGCTCTCTGACGCAGCACAATTTCTTCCCTGCGGAACTGATTAGACACACAAGGATTGATATGAAACTTTGGCTATCGGGTTTGGCTCTTCTGACGGTGGCGACCACCGCACAGGCTGAAAACTTCCGCATCGTGCAGTCTCCTGCGCAGAAGCTGGATATCTGGATCGACAACATTAAAGACAATACGCCGCAAAGCTGGTGTAAGGCGGACGTGGCGCTGCGTATCGTGGCGAACGGCAAGAAAGAGGTTTCGGTGCTGGAAAACTTCGTGCCGCGCCTTGGCTCGCTGCTGGAGCACCAGTGCAGCAAGCTGAATACCCTGAACTGGACGCTTAACGATCCGGAAGGCACGACGCTTGCCCGGGGCACAGCGGCTAAAGCGCAGGACTGGGCGCTGGTGGTGAAACAGCAGGAAACGGCGGCGGCAACGACCACCACCTCAGGCGCGCTGCTGCCGCCTGACCAGAATCCGGAGACGCACACCGTGGCGGCAGATCGTACGCCATGGCAGGAGTTCACCCTTCAGGACGGTTGCCACCTGCGCACCTTCTGGGAGGGCGGCTCCTCCGCGCCAGCGCTGTTTATTCCGGATTCCGACACTACCCGCTGCGGCAACGGCAGCTGGCTCAGCGGCCATACCGTGGTGACGCAGAACCGTAACGGGGCGCAGAAAGCGATTCCGGTCACCTACATTCACGGCTTCCCGGTGATGGGGCTGAACAACGCGGTCGATCCTGAAAAGGCGCTGATCACCTCCGTCAACAAAGAGCGCATGGTTTTCAGCACCCCGAACAGCGACCAGAGCTGGATGATCCTGCCGTATGACAGCGCCCTGAACGGCTGGAAGAGCAACGGCACGGTGGCGGTGGAAATCACCCGTGAGATCGCCAGCGACGACGCCAGACTCCAGGCGCGTATCGCAGAGGTGAAGAAGATCTGGAGCGCATGGGTTGCACCGGGCGCGGAGCTGAACGTTGTTCTGATTGACACGCTGCGCCCGCAGCTGCGCGATCCGGCAGTGGGCGCCTGGCGCGCGGCGAATTAAGGAGGGGCTATGAATACGCTTTATCAACGTCTGGCGGGTGAGTCGATTAGCGACGCGCTGCTTCGCCTGGAAGCCGATATCAAAGCCCATCCGGCGGATGCCGATCTGCGCGCCGCGTTTGTGCAGTTCCTGATCCTCTGCGGCAACTGGGCGCGCGCCCTGACCCAGCTGAAAAGCTGGCTGGCGCTGAAGCCGCAGGCAAAACCGACCGTAACGCTGCTGGAGCAAGCCATTCAGGGTGAACAGCAGCGGGCGCGCGTGTTCGCGGGAGAGGCGCGACCGGCAATGCCCGAGGCGCAGTGGCCGTGGCTGACGACGTTAGCCCAGGCGCTGACCGAAAGCGCCGGGCAAGCGCAAGCGCAAGCGCTGCGTCTGGCGGCACTCGAACAGGCCCCGGCAAGCCGCGGGCAGGTCACGCTGGAAAATGAAGAGAGCCACACCTTTGAATGGCTGATGGACGGCGATGCCCGTCTGGGGCCGGTGTGTGAAACCCTGGTTAATGGCCGTTATTTCTGGGTGCCGTTCTGCGCCATCGACGCGATCCGTTTTCAGGCTCCGGCCAGCGTGACCGATCTGGTGTGGCGTCATGCGCTGGTCCGCCTCACGGACGGCACCGAGCAGGTGTGTCAGATCCCGGCGCGTTATCCGTTTGCTGACGGGGCGCCAGACAGCGTTAAGCTGGGGCGCACCACCGAGTGGCTCCCGCTGGACGATGACGGCGCCCTGTATGAAGGCATGGGGCAGAAAGCCTGGCTGAGCGAGCAAAGCGAAAGCCCGCTGCTTACCCTGAGCCTGGTGACGTTTGCCTCGGATGGTGCGGATGAGTAATCCCGCTGGCGAAGGCGATCTGCTGCGCAGCGGCTGGCAGGCCCGCAGCAGGCAGGAGAAAGTGGGGGCGCGCGACAAAATGCAGCCTTCACTGCTGGATCGCCTGACGGATAACGATCCGGAAAAAAAACGCGAGTCCGCCAACAGCAATCTGATTACCCACGCCGCGCTGCGTCGTAACGTCCTGCGGGATTTACAGTGGTTGTTTAATACCATCAACCACGATGCCTCCAGCGATCTGAGCGGGCTGACGCAGGTGAGCCGTTCCGTCGTGAATTTTGGCGTGGCGCCGCTGGCGGGGAAAAGAATGTCCGATATCGAATGGCACGACATTCAGCGCAAGCTCACCGAAGCGATTATTAACTTTGAACCGCGGATCCTGCCGCAGGGGCTTCAGGTTCGCTGCGTGTCCGATACCTCCTCGTTAGATCTGCACAACGTTCTGTCTATCGAAATCAAAGGCCGCCTGTGGTGCGTACCGTATCCGCTGGAGTTTCTCTTTCGCACCGACGTCGATCTTGAGAACGGCCATTTTGAACTGAAGGATGCGGGGTAATTATGGAAAGCAAACTGCTCGAATATTACAACCGTGAACTGGCCTATCTGCGCGAGATGGGCGCGGAGTTCGCCGAACGCTACCCGAAAGTGGCGGGGCGGCTCGGCATGCGCGGCATCGAAGTGGCGGACCCGTACATTGAGCGCCTGATGGAAGGTTTCGCCTTCCTGACCTCCCGCGTGCAGATGAAAATGGACGCCGAATTTCCGCGCTTTTCACAGCGTATGCTGGAGATGATTGCGCCAAATTATCTGGCGCCTACGCCGTCGATGGCGATCGCTGAAATTCAGCCCGACAGCAGCAGGGGCGACCTGAGCAAAGGCTTTATTGTGCCGCGCGGCACCATGATGGACAGCCTGGCGCTGAAAAAAACCGGGGTTACGTGCAGCTATACCACGGCGCACGAGGTCAACCTGCTGCCGTTAAAAATTGAGCGGATCGAGCTGGGCGGCGTTCCCGCCGATCTGCCGCTGGCCCAGCTCGGCCTGAGCCAGCGGGGGATCAGCAGCGCCTTACGGATCCGCATTGCCTGCGATGGCCCGCAGCATCTCGGGCACCTGGACTTTGACCGCCTGGAGTTCTTCTTAAGCGGCCCGGACATCGAGGCGCTGAAGCTGCTGGAGCTGGTGATGGAGCACCACGCGGGTATTGTCTGCCAGACGGTCAGCAAGCAGCCCCAGCGCCAGCTGCTGTCGTCTGACGTCCTGCGTCAGGAAGGCTTTGATGCGGACCAGGCGCTGCTCCCGGACGATCTGCGCAACTTCGACGGCTATCGCCTGTTGCAGGAGTACTTTGCGTTCCCGGCGCGTTTTCGTTTCATCAGCCTGAGCGGGCTGGGCAAGCTGATCCAGCGCTGCGAAGACGAAAAAGCGTTTGATATCTTCATTCTGCTCGACAAGAGCGACGATCAGCTGGAGCGCGTGGTGGATGCCAGCCACCTGGCGCTGCATTGCACGCCGGTGATCAACCTGTTCCCGAAAGTGGCGGCCCGGCAGAAGCTGAGCGAAAGCCAGCATGAATACCACCTGGTGGTGGATAACATCCGCCCGCTGGATTATGAAATTTATGCCGTGAAAAAAATCTATGCCAGCGCGGATGGGCAACGGGACGACCAGACGTTTCGCCCGTTCTGGAGTACCTGGAGCGGAGACGCGGGCAACTACGGCGCCTATTTTTCCCTGCGCCGTGAGCAGCGCGTTCTCTCGGAACACGCGCTGCGCTATGGCACCCGCACGGGCTATATCGGCTCGGAGGTCTTTGTCTCGCTGGTGGATGCGCAGCACGCGCCGTGGCAGGAGAATTTGCGCTACATTTCCGCCGAGGTGCTGTGCACCAGCCGCGACCTGCCGCTGATGCTCCAGCAGGAGCTTGGGCAGTTTATTATGGCCGACTCCATGCCGGTGAAGGCGTTAACCCTGCGTAAAGGCCCGACGCCGCCGCGTCCGGCGCTGGCGGAAGGGTTCAGCACCTGGCGGCTCATTAGCCAGCTGCAAATGAACTACCTCAGCCTGATGGACAGCGAAAACGAAGAGGGCGCTGCCGCGCTGCGTCAGCTGTTAGGGCTATACGCCAACCTCGCCGAGACGCCGGTTGCTCGTCAGGTGGATGGCGTACGCCACTGCGTGCTGGAGCCGGTGCACCGCCGCGTGCCTGAACCCGGCCCGGTGGTGTTCGCCCGCGGGATCGGCATCACCCTGACGGTGGACGAACGCGCCTTTTCCGGCGCCAGCCCGTGGCTATTTGGTAGCGTGCTGGAACGCCTTTTTGCCCGCCTGGTCTCCATCAACAGCTTTACGGAGTTCACGCTCAAGAGCCAGCAGCGGGGTGAAATCGGCTACTGGGCGCCGCGCATGGGTAAAAGGGCTCTGGTATGAGTGAAGTTGCCCCTGCAACGCTGCGCGTGCATCGCCTGACGCCGCTGCCCGATGCATTCTGGCGCGGAGTGCGCGAGACGCCGTGGCGCTACGATCTGTTCCAGCTGTTAAGACGTATTGATGCCCAGGGCGGTGAACGTTACCCGCTGGGGCGCGCGCCGCTGCCGAAATTTGAGCCGCTGCGTATTGGTCAGCAGCCTTCAATGGGCTTTGCGCCGTCAACGGTTGCTGAGGTCCGGCAGCGGGAAGAGAACGGGCTGCATGAGGTTTCCATACTGAGCTTCGGCCTGTTTGGTCCTAACGGCCCGCTGCCGGTGCACATGACTGAGTATGCCCGCGAGCGTATTCATCATCATCAGGATCACAGCCTCAGCGCGTTTGCCGACCTCTTTCACCACCGCCTGACGCTGCTGTTCTACCGCGCCTGGGCGGACGCGCAGCCTGCCGTTTCACTGGATCGCGACGACAACAGGCGCTTCGAAGGGTATCTGGCATCGCTGATTGGCATGGGGCAGCCTGCCCAGATGTCGAAAGGCAGCCTGAGCGCGCACGCCCGCTTTACCCACGCCGGGCACCTTACCCGCCACGGACGGGACCCGGAAGGGCTGGAGAAGATCCTGCGCAACTATTTCAACGTGCCGGTCAGGCTGGTGGCCAACGTCCCGCAGTGGATGCCGCTCTCAACGCGGGAGCAGGCACAGCTGGGGGAGGGGCGTCGCCTGCCGCGCATGGGGGAGTCCGCTTTTCTCGGCATTGCGGTACGCGACGTGCAGCATAAATTTCGGCTTGAGATTGGCCCGTTGAGCGCAGACGACTACAACCGTTTTCTGCCGGGCGAAGGGTGGGTCACCGAGCTGCGCGACTGGGTGCGACAGTACGCCGGGGTGGAATTTGAATGGGAAACACGGGTGATCCTGTGCGCCGATGCAGTGCAGGGCGCCACGCTCGGCAGCGCCGGGCGATTAGGGTACAACACCTGGCTCGGCCTTCAGCCTCAGCCTGTTCCGCGTGGCGATCTGGTGTATCGCGCAGAGCGATAATCCTTCCGTATACCGAATCATTGTTAATGGAAACTAACATGTCAGAAATTAGCCGTGCCGTGCTTTTCGGCAAACTGGATACGCTGTTATTTACCTCTCTGGAAAGCGCGACTGCCTTTTGTAAGCTGCGCGGCAACCCGTACGTTGAGCTGGTGCACTGGCTGCATCAGCTGATGCAGCAGCAGGATGGCGATCTGCAACAGGTCATCCGTCACTTCGCCCTTGATGAACAGCAGCTGACGCGCGATATCGTGGCGGCGCTGGATGCCCTGCCGCGTGGCGCGAGTTCCGTGTCGGATCTTTCCGAGCATATCGACAGCGCCGTCGAGCGCGCCTGGGTCTACGGCTCGCTGAAGTTTGGCGTCAGCCGCATCCGCGGCGGCCATTTGCTGATCGGCATACTGAAAACGTGGAATCTGGCGAACGTGCTGAAAAGCATTTCGGCGCAGTTCACCCGTCTTAACGTCGAGGTGCTGATCGAGCAGTTCGACGCCATTTGCGCCAGCGGCAAAGAGAGCCAGCAGGCCGCCGCCGCTGCGGACGCGCCTGCCGGGGCAGTACCGGCTGCGCAGGGCACGCTGGCGCAGTATGGTCAGGATCTGACGGCGCGCGCCCGGGAAGGGAAAATCGACCCGGTGGTGGGGCGCGATGAAGAGATCCGCCAGATGGTCGATATTCTGATGCGTCGTCGCCAGAACAACCCCCTGCTGACCGGGGAAGCCGGCGTCGGGAAAACGGCGGTGGTGGAAGGGCTGGCGCTGCGTATCGCTGACGGCGACGTGCCGGAGCCGCTGCAAAACGTTCAGCTGTGGCTGCTGGATATCGGCATGCTTCAGGCCGGAGCGGGCATGAAAGGGGAATTTGAGGCGCGCCTCCAGGCGCTGATTAACGAGGTGCAGTCCAGCGCCACGCCAATTATTCTGTTTATCGATGAGATCCACACCCTGATTGGCGCTGGCGGTCAGCAGGGCACCGGCGATGCCGCTAACCTGCTCAAACCTGCCCTGGCGCGCGGGCAACTGCGCACCATTGGCGCGACCACCTGGGCGGAATACAAAAAATACATTGAGAAAGATCCGGCGCTGACCCGCCGTTTCCAGACCGTACAGGTTCACGAGCCGGACGAAGCCAAAGCCGTGCTGATGCTGCGCAGCACCGTGTCGCCGCTGGAAACCCATCATCAGGTTTTACTCCTCGACGAAGCGGTCAGCGCGGCGGTGAAACTGTCGCATCGCTATATTCCTGCGCGTCAGCTGCCGGATAAAGCGGTGGCGCTGCTGGATACCGCCTGCGCGCGCGTGGCCGTCAGCCAGAGCGCGCCACCTGCCCAGCTGGAAGACTGTCTGCGTCACCTGGCGGCCCTGGACGTGGAGCTGGAGATTGCTGAACGCGAAGCGCGCGTGGGGGCGGGCGATCCGGCGCGTGTAGCGACCTTAACCGCAGAGCGTGACGCGTACGAAACCCAACGCGAAGCCCTGGCCCGTCGCTGGGAAGAAGAGCGCACGCGGGTGCAGGAGATTATCCGTCTGCGTGCCGCGCTGTTTGCGGCGGGAGATGAGGATACGGCTGAACTGCGCGGCCAGCTGGCAGAACAGCAGCAGGCGCTGAAGACCTTACAGGGTGACGAACCGCTGCTGTTTGCCGCGGTGGATGAGAACGTGGTGGCAGCGGTGGTCTCAGACTGGACCGGCATCCCGCTGGGCCGGATGGTGAAAAATGAGATCGACGCGGTGCTGAATCTGGCCGACACGCTGAACCAGCGGGTTATTGGCCAGCGTCATGGTCTGGAGCTGATTGCCCGTCGGGTAAAAACCTCGCGGGCGAAGCTTGACGATCCGAACAAACCGGTCGGCGTATTTATGCTCTGCGGGCCATCCGGCGTGGGTAAAACCGAAACCGCGCTGGCGCTGGCGGAGTCGCTTTACGGCGGCGAGCAGAATGTCATTACCATCAACATGAGTGAATTCCAGGAAGCGCACACCGTTTCGACGTTAAAAGGTGCGCCTCCGGGCTATGTGGGCTATGGTGAAGGCGGCGTCTTAACCGAGGCCGTGCGCCGCCGTCCCTACAGCGTGGTGCTGCTGGATGAAATTGAAAAAGCGCACCCGGACGTGCACGAGATCTTCTTCCAGGTCTTCGACAAGGGCTGGATGGAGGACGGCGAAGGGCGCCACATTGATTTCCGTAACACCATTATTATTCTGACCTCCAACGTCGGCACCGACCTGATCGCAGCCATGTGCGCCGACCCGGAACTGATGCCGGAGCCTGACGCGTTAAGCGGCGCCCTGCGCCAGCCGCTGCTGGAGGTGTTCCCGCCTGCGCTGCTGGGCCGCCTGCTGGTGGTGCCGTATTACCCGCTGAGCGACGAGATGCTGGGGCAGATTGTGCGTCTTCAGCTCAGGCGCATTCAGCGTCGTCTGGAAGAGAATCACAACATTATTTCTGAATTTGACGACAGCGTGGTCGAACAGATTGTTCAGCGCTGTACCGAGGTTGAGTCGGGCGGGCGTATGGTGGATGCGATTCTGACCAATACGTTGCTGCCTCAGATGAGCCAGATTTTACTTACCGCCAGCCGCAGCGACGAGCAGTACCGACGTCTGCATGTCACCTGCGAGCAGGGCGAGTTCCACTGTCAGTTTGCCGCGTAATAATCATCAAGAGAACTGTAAAAGATGACGGATAATGATAACAATCGGACTGTCCCAAACGCGCTCCCGGTCGGGTACCGTTTCAATGAGTTTGAGATAAAAGAGGTGATTGGCGGCGGCGGATTCGGCATCGTCTATCGCGCCTGGGATCACCAGCTCGAACGCACTATCGCTATCAAAGAATTTATGCCTTCCTCCCTCGCCGTGCGCGGCGAGGATATGACGCTGGTGCTGCGCAGCGAGCGCTTCGGCAAAGCGTTTTCTGCCGGTCTGAACAGCTTCATCCAGGAAGCCCGCCTGCTGGCGCGCTTCAACCACCCGAACCTGCTGCACGTATTGCGTTTCTGGGTGCAAAACGACACGGCCTATATGGGGACGCTGTTTTACAGCGGTACCACGCTGTCGCGTCTGCGCGAAGAGAAACCGGAGCTGATTAACGAGGCGTGGATCCGCCGCATGCTGCCAATGCTCTTCGGCGCCATCAAAACGATCCACGACGAGGGTTATCTGCATCGCGACATCTCGCTGGATAACATTCAGATTCAGGATAACGGCCTGCCGGTGCTGCTCGATTTCGGATCGGCGCGCCGCACCATCGGTAATCTCTCGGATGAGACGGAAACCATGCTGCGTCCGGGGTTTGCGCCTATCGAGCAGTATACCGACGACAATGAAAGCGAGCAGGGACCGTGGACGGATATCTACGCGCTCGGCGCCGTATTGCGCACCCTTATCGTCGGCTCTCCGCCGCCGGTCAGCGTGGTGCGTTCGATTCAGGATACCTGCAAACCGCTGGTGGAGCTGATGCCGCAGGGCTATTCCATTCCGCTGTTACAGGCCATCGACAAGGCGCTGGCGCTGCATATGGAAGACCGTCCGCAATCCATTGAGGAGTTTGCGGCGCTGATCGAGATGCCCGTCGCCGGTATCGACGAGGTGCTGACCGCGAAGAAGACCGGCACGATGCTGGTGCCGGTGGAAGAGGAGACATCTGCTTCCGCGCTGGACTGGCGACGTTACAAGCTTCCGGGGCTGGTGGCCGCGGGCGTACTGGTTGGGGTGGTTGCCGGTGCGATGCTGTTCGGCGGCGGCAGTCAGGAAACGCCAGCGCAGACGGCGCAAACGCCTGCCGTGAGCCCTCCGGCTGAGACCTCCGCCCAGGCGGAAACCAGACCGGCCACGGCTGACGTGAGCGAGCCGGTCGCGCCACCGGCTACGGCGCAGCAGAGTGCGCCGCCTGTCGACGCCAGCCCGGTCGCGTTGGTCTATATCCGCATGCTTGATGGCGAGACGCTGAAGGTGAACGGCGAGTCTAAAGCGCTGCGTCCGGGGAATAACGGTTACGCATCGCTGAAATTGCCTGCGGGCGAGACCCGCATTGAACTGGAAGGCAATGGAAGAACGCGTACCCAGACGCTGGATATTGCGAAGCCAGGCACCTGGCTGGTGAATCCGTAAGCCTGCGGGTAACAGGACGGAGCGAATGTATAACATCAAGTTTGTCTATCTGTTCCACGAGAACGTCTCGCCAGCGCTGTTTGCGAAAATAATCCGCCCGTCCGTTGCCGGACAGTGGATTATGTCGGTTCCCGACCACTCGCTGCGCTCGCTCTTCACGCGCTACGATCTGCTGCGCACGATCACCGGCGCGAATCCTTATCAGTCCGGACGCGATACCCGCACGCTGATCGCGCAGGATTTAGAGATGGGCAGAGTGGTTGCCATTGACGAAAGTTTTCGTGACTGGTCATCAGTAACGGAAATTTTTTACATCAATGCCAAAGGGCAACTCCAGGCTGCCTCGCTGGTCGGCCTGGGCTGGTATCCGGTAAGTACGATTGTCGACCGCTACGAAACCATGGTGAGAACGTACGGCTCTCGCCCTGCACCAACGGTACTGCCAAAACAGGTGGTGAAATCTAAAACGGCACAGGTGCCGGATGAACCTACTCCCGGCAAGGACGGTAAAACCTATGCCGGGCAGCTTCAGAAGATGACCAAAGCAGAGCGCTGGCAGGCGCGTAAAGATCTGATCGCGAAGGGGAGCAATAGCCTTTATCCGGATGCCCAGATCGCCGCTAAGCGTCTGGCGGCGAATAATATCGCAGTGGAAAAAGCGAAGCTTGCGGAAAATATTTATAAGACCGTGAACCCGCTGGAAACCACACCGGGCGTGCCGGAGGGGTGGACGGATATCAGTAATGACGATGCGCTGTTAGGAAAGTTCGGGCTGAACAAATCAATGCTCTTTGACGATGATACGTCCCCCAATTTTCTGGCGCGCGTCTATCAACCGAAGCCGGAAGTGTTTGGTACAGATATGAACCCCACGCTGGTATTCAGGGGATCGCGCGAGCCTGGTTTCGCCTCTCTGTCTGAGAATGTCTCCGCTTTACTGACCAAAGGGGAGCTGGCGCCGGTGGTAAACGGGGCTGACTGGTCGAATAACTTCTCACAGGGCATGGGTATGGCTTCAGATTATTATAAAAAGGCCGTGAGTATTGGTAAGGAGCTGGCAAGGTCAGGCCAGAATATTGATATTGCCGGTCATTCCCTTGGCGGTGGACTCGCCTCTGCAACCTCTATGGGCAGCGGGAAAGCGGGGTGGACGTTCAACGCCGCCGGCCTGAATGCCGGAACCGTAGAAAAATACGGCGGCAAGATATTAGGCAGTACGGATAATATTCAGGCGTATCGGGTTGAAGGTGAACTGCTGACGAAGATTCAGGAAGTTAACCCCTGGGAAGATCTGAAAACGATGAAAGGGCATGTCCCTTCGTGGATCCTCAAAGAGGAAATCTCTGCGCTGAGCCCTAATGCTGCCGGAATACCCCACGATCTTCCCGGTGGAACCGGAAGCGCGCTGGACCGCCACGGGATTAATCAGGCGATTGATTGCATAGAGCAGCAGAAGGATGAGGATATTTCGATAATCGGGAGTCGATTGTGAAAAAGCGGTTGATGGCTTTTGTCGCGTTATGTTTTTTATTCATGATTCAGGGGTGTAAGCAGGATATGGACCTTAATCCACAGGACTACTTCAGCGGTCAGCAGCTTGAACTGGCGAAAGCGATTGAAGAAGGCGATGTCGACGCGGTGAAGACGCTTGCACCAGACAGCGATCTTAATAAACCGGGAAAGCAGGATATGACCCTGCTTTTTTGGGCCATCGGCAACGCGATTAATGATAAAAAAACATCGCCCCATTTAAAGGTGATTACGTTGCTTGTTAAGGCCGGCGCAGATCCGCTCCAGCCTCGACCGCAGGGAAAAAGCAGCCCTGCCGAATTTGCCCTGAAGGGAGACAGCGCGGACTGGATCGATGCGATGCTGGACGGTGGCCTCTCACCCAACGTGAAAGATAAGGTCTTCCACGAACCGATCGTCTTCCAGTCGCTTAAAGCGAAAAATACAGAGACGCTGGAAGCCATGCTCGATAGCGGAGCAGACGTCAATGCAACCAATTCACTGGGTAAAACGTTGGTGTTTGATGCGCTGGATAACCAGGCTTACGATCATGTCTTGTTACTGCTCGATCGTGGAGCGGACCCGTCAGTTAAGGCTAAAAATGGCTGGTCAATGAGTAATGCGCTTGCGGACGCGCTGAGTGGACTGGATCGCGGCAGTGAGCAATACGAGAAGTTAAACGAAATAAAAGAGAAACTTATCCAGAAAGGGGGCGAATGGCCACCTGCGCCGGTTAAGTGATTGCTTAACGGCCATGAAAGTCAGAGATAAGATTTTCGTTTTCTGGGGATGCATGGATGCGCTGGCCATTGTGCTCTATTGTGCCCAGTCCGTGCGTCATGACAGGATCCCTTTTATTTCCGATATACACGCCTTCAGTACTGTTGTGAACACGCTGTCTGCTGGCGGGTATAGCGATCTGGTTACTCTTTTTTTTATTCTCGATTTCGTATTATTGGTATCGCTTTTTGCTTCAGCATGGCTCTTTTGCCTAAGCAAGCCCTTTGCGAGGAGATTGGCGCTCTGTCAGGAATTTTTGCGACTGGTCTCCTTTCGATGCTCTGTTTCGCTTTTTCCACTGGCGTTGGATTTGGCGGGTGAGTCGAACGTCTGGCTAAACGGCATTTTATTCATCTTTTCAGAGTTTTTGAAAATTTACACCTTGTGGATTTTTAATTATGAAAGGACTGCATCTCTCAAATGATTAATGATCTTTTTGCTTGGGGGGGTAGAAAGCAGTGTTCCGAAGTGCTATGCCGTTAATATGTTACTGGCAAGAGAATGATTTAAGTAATTATGTGGAAAAAAATCCGAATGATTATTGACGTTTCATGTGTAAATTCATCGATTTTTATTTTCGCATAAGGAGGCGTAATGCTCGATCTTCACAGCGAAGATGTTGTTATTAATCATTATGCCGATCGTTACCGTAACCTGATGCCGGTAAATAGCCGTAAGTCCATAAAGAGAATGGATACAGCAGAAGCGCATGCATTTGAAATATGGGATAAATCATTACCTCTCGTCGTATCGGAAACGAACTCACTCGATAAAGCAGTAGGCGCTTTAGTGGGGCTGGCTGTGGGAGATGCTGTCGGGACGGCGCAGGAATGTAAACGACGTGATAGCGAACTCATCAGTGATATGCAAGGAGGAGGGCCTTATCGGTTAAACCCCGGTGAATGGACAGCTGATACCTCAATGGCTCTCTGTGTGGCACAGACCTACCTTTGCAAAGAAATAATGCATACTGACGTTTTGCGCCAGTGGCTGCTCAAGTGGTATCAGACAGGTGAAAACAGTAGCACCGGGCGTTGTTTAGGTATTGGCAATACCACCCGTTTTGCGTTGGAACAATATAAACTTCTCGGCCCATCGTGGTACGGTAACACCGAGAAACATACCGCAGGCAACGCCGCATTGGTTCGTCAGGCACCCGTTTCGATCTTTCGTCGAAAATCGCTGCGGGCAATATATTTTGAATCCCAGTCGCAAAGTAGAGCGACACACGGTGCGGTGGAATCTATCAATGCGTGCCAGTATTTGGGCTTAATTCTTCACTATTTACTTAGTGGATATCAAAAAGAAGAGGCGTTCGAAGCTCATCTGTTCCCCTTGTGCGCTCGGGTGATGATCATTAACGCAGGTGAGTATAAGCAGAAAGTTCGTCATCAGATTCGCTCAAGCGGTTATGTTATCGATACACTTGAGGCCGCAATGTGGTCCGTATGGAATACGGATAATTTTCGCGATGCTGTCCTGATGGCCGCCAACCTGGCGAATGATGCCAGCAGCGTAGCGGCGACAACGGGACAATTGGCTGGCGCGTTATATGGTTACTCAGGTATACCGCAGCAGTGGAAAAATAAACTGATTCAGCATGAACGTATCGTCAGTATTGCAGATGAGTTATTTCACAACGCACCTGAGGATGATTTTCTTTGATTTTTCCTGACGCTAAAGGGTGAATTATGCATAAACAGTGCGTTACTGCGATGGATTATATCGAAAGTGCCTTGAGTGTCGTTCATCAACGGTTGTCTAAAAACCCTCATTTTTCCTTATACATCATGTGTATAAATCAGTTGATGTACATCAGGTCTGTTTTGGCAGGAAAGGAAAAGGATAAACGCTCCCTGCATTCATTAAATTTGGGGACACTAGCCTCAAAAGAATTCTCAACTACGGATGAATAACTGGCGAAGCATTTATCGAATGCAAATTATATAGCTTCCCAAATGGCCCAGGGTTTAAAAATAATTCTTCCACATGAACAAGACAGTGAATTTCTGCACAGAAAAAAAATATCGAATATAAAAAGCTTGCGCATATCTACAGACAGCTTGTCGAAACAATTCATCATTAAAATTTTTTTCAGCATAAACCATTACGGAATAAAGATTATGCTCAACCGAATTACCGTCCAGCTCCCGGTGGAGGGGCTGCTGTTCTGGAAACTCTCCGGCCGCGAGGCGATGTCCGAGTCGTTCGCGCTGACGCTGACCCTTCTCGGCACGGACGCGCGCATTGACCGCAGCAGGCTGCTGGGCCAGCCGGTCACGGTGACCATCCCGACGCAGAATCTGCTGACCTCCCGCTACATCAACGGTAAGGTGACGCGCGTGGCGGTGAGCGCCGTTGAGCTGACGGGCACCCGTTACGCGGTGTACCAGCTGACGGTGGAGCCGGACCTGTGGCCGATGAAGCGCGACCGTAACCTGCGTATCTTCCAGGGCCAGACGGTACCGCAGATTGTCAAAACCCTGCTGGCTGAGCATCAGGTTAACGTTGAGGATAAACTCACCGGCAGCTACCGGGTGTGGGACTACTGTGTGCAGTATCAGGAGTCGAGCCTGGACTTCATCAGCCGCCTGATGGAGCTGGAGGGGATTGCGTATCACTTCCGCCATGAGGCGGACAAGCATACCCTGGTACTGAC